>CAYRZM010000112.1:0-1667 GCA_964428685.1 uncultured Devosia sp.
TCAGATGTTTTTCGCCGATCTGGTGGTTATTGCGCAGGGCCCAGAACCCGATCCCATCCCGAACTCGACCGTTAAACCCTGTTGCGCCAATGGTACTAAGTCTCAAGGCTTGGGAGAGTAGGTCGCTGCCAGGTCTGCCAAAAACATCTGATCTCTGACGATCTCGAAGACTTTGAAACGCCGTTCCGCAAGGGACGGCGTTTTCGTTTTTGCCACCAGCCATCGAGATCTCCCATGTCGGACGACGCGGACTTCCGCGGCGACTGCGGTCGCTGCGCCGGCCTTTGCTGCGTGCTGCTGAGCTTCGACCGGGGCCCGCACTTCGCCTTCGACAAGGCCGCCTGCGAGGCCTGCCGGCACCTCGGCGCCGGCCATCGCTGCACGATCCACAGCCGACTCGCGGCGAGCGGCATGGCGGGCTGCGCCGCCTACGACTGTCGCGGGGCCGGGCAGCTGGCGACAGCGATGTTCGGCGCCGCGTCGGTCGAGGGCAACCCCGCGCGGCAGCGGGCGCTCGCCGACGCGTTCGTCCGTCTGCGCGCCCTGCAGACGCTGCGGCTCGTGCTGCGAAGGTTCGGCCGGGATGTCGCGGTTCCGCACGACTACGCCGGGCTGCTCCTGACCGACCTTTCCGCGCTCCGCCGCGAGGTTGAGGACCTGATGCGCGCGGCCGCCCGAGAGGAACATCGTTCCGCCGAAGGCACCCCTATGTGCCTCGTTGCGCGCGTCGCCGCGGCCCCTATGTTCGCCGGCATCGCGTCACTCACCCGGATCCCCAAATGAAAGCCGCCCGACTCCAGGCCTACGGCGACACCAGCCAGTTCAAGCTCGAGGAGGCGCCCGATCCGGTGGCGGCGCCGGGCCATGTCGTCATCAAGGTCGAGGCCTCCGGGCTCAACCCGGTCGATGCCTATGTGCGCATGGGCTACCTCGCGAAAATGGCGCCCATGACCCTGCCGGCGATCCTCGGCGTCGACGCCGCGGGCACGATCACAGCCATCGGCCCCGACGTCGCCGGCTATCGCCTCGGCGATCGGGTCATCGCGCATCTGCCGATCAATGGCCATGGCGGCCATGCCGAGTACGCGCCGGTGCCGGTCGCGGGCCTCGCCAGGCTCCCCGCCAGCGTCGGCTTCGCCGCGGGCGCGACGCTGCCGCTTGCGGGCCTCTCCGCCCGTCAGGCCGTCGAGGCGCTGGGGCCGCTCGCGCCCGGCGTCCGCGTGCTGGTCTCGGGCGCGCTCGGCGCCATCGGCCGCGCCACCGTCCAGTATCTCAACGAGCTCGGGGCGAAGCCGGTGGCCGGCGTCCGCGGGTCGCGCGTCGCCGAAGCCAAGGCGCTCGCGGGTGAGGCCATCGACATCGAGAAAGACGTCCCGGCCGGCGATTTCGACTATGCCGTGAGCACCACCGCTCCGGCCGCGGCCGTCGCCATTGAGCACGTGCGCGACGGCGGCGTGCTGGCGAGCGTCGTGCAGGTGCCGGAGGGCGCCAACGCCGGCGGCCGCATCCGCATCGCCAGCATCCTCACCGGCGACAACCCGACGCAGCTGCAGGCCGTCGCCGACGCCGCCGGCCGCGGCGAGCTGGTCATCCCGATCGCCGCCACCTTCACCCTCGCCCAGCTGGGCGCCGCCCACGACAGGCTCGCCATGCCGCAGATCGGCGGC
>CAYRZM010000113.1:0-6168 GCA_964428685.1 uncultured Devosia sp.
CGACGACGGCACTGCCGGGCGCGAGACCGGCGGTGAGCGCCGCGGCATCGCCCGTCGCCTCGCGCAGCACAAAGGCGGTGCCGCCGACGGCGAGATCGCGGCCCGCGACGCGGCCGAGGATGCCGGCCCCCGGCTCCTCGCGCGCCGCCTCGGGCGGCTCGAGAGGCAGGCCGCGCGCGGTGGCGGCGCGGACCAGCGCCTCGGCCACCACATGGTGCGAGGCCTGATCGAGCGAGGCGGCGAGGCGCAGCAGCTCGGCCTCGGCGATGCCGGGGACCGCGCGGATTTCGGCGACCTCGGCGATGCCCTGCGACAGGGTGCCGGTCTTGTCGAAGATGGCGGTGCGCACGCGCGAAAGCGCCTCGAGAGCGCCACCGCTCTTGATGAGGATGCCGGATCTGGCGGCGCGCGAGATGTCCGAGATCACCGCGACCGGCAGCGCGAGGATGAGCGGGCACGGAGTGGCAACGACCAGCACCGCGAGCGCGCGGATGCGGTCGCCGCTCAGGCCACAGCCGAGGGCGGCGAGCCCCAGGGTCAGCAGCAGGAACCACCCCGCGAGCCGGTCGGCAGCGCGCTGCACGGGGGCGCGGCTTTCCTGCGCGGCGAGGACGAGCCGGACGATGCCGGCATAGGTCGACTCGGCCGCCGGCCGCGCGACGACGAGGTGGAGCGCATCGCCGGCATTGGTCGCGCCGCTCGGCACGGGCGCACCGGCGGCGTGGCGCACCGGCAAGGGCTCGCCGGTCAGCGCCGATTCATCGAGCAGCGCGCTTTCGCCCGCCGCCACGGTGCCGTCGGCGGGCAGGGTTTCGCCAGCGCGGACGAGGACGACATCGCCGGGGACGAGGGCATCGATGGGCACGGTTTCGAGCCGGCCGTCGACGAGGCGGAGGGCGCTTCGCGGCACGCGGCCCAGCAGCGCCGTCATCTCGCGGCGGGCGCGGCCCTCGGCATAGGCCTCGAGCAGCTCGCCGCCCGCATACATGAGCGCGACGACGCACGCGGCGAGCGGCTCGCCGAAGAGCACGCCGGCCGCCATCGACAGCGCCGCCACGAGATCGAGCCCGACGACGCCGCGCATGAGGCTGGTGACGATCTGGACGAGGAGCGCCGCCAGCACCGCGAGCGTCGCCAGCGTCCACGCCCAGGCGGCGACATCGGCCGCGCCGGCAAGCGCCGCCCCGCCCCCGACGGCCAGACCGGCGACGGCGACGAGAGCGGGCCAGAGGCGGCGGCCGAGGCCGGGGGCCAGTGCGCGGGGGGCCGCGGGCGCGAGAGCGGCGATTTCGGTCATGCGGTGGGGCCCGGCGTCATGGGGGATGACGTAGCACTTCGCACCAAGGGTGACAGCGGGCGAAGGAATGGGTGTTTGATGGAGATCAAGGGAGTCCGACTTGACCCGGCGGGCACCGGATTTCACAAGGAAGAAAAGGAAGCCGGGATGCGGGACATATTCAGCGCTGGGGGCGTCCACCTGCCAACGGGGACGCGCGGGGCGCGGCGTCGAGCGGCGCCCGACGCGCCGCCGCGCCTGTTCGCTCCCAAAGTCGTCGAGAAAGCCCTTGGCCTCAAAGCCCTCGACCTACCGCAGGCGCGGCTCGAGGCTGCGGCCGAGTATTCGAGGCGAGCGCGCAGCGCCGGCTTCGCACGCCAGAACGAAACGCAAGTCCGGCAGATATTCTTCGAGCAGGTGCTGGGGCGCGTGCTTGGCTACACGACCTACGACCCTGACGCGACCTTCACACTCGGCTTCGAACGGCAAGTTCGGCGCGGCGCGGTTGATGTTGCCCTAGGACAGTTCTCGGACAAGCTCGGCGACGTCTTCATCGCCCCACTTGAGATGAAAGGGCCCCAGACCTTCGACTTGGACGCAATCATGCCCGGGCGCGGCAAGAGCCCCGTCCAGCAAGCGTGGGAATACGCAATCGACGCGCCGGGCGTGAAGTGGGTCATGGTCTCCAATTGCCTGGAGCTGCGCCTTTACGGATTTGGCCGCGGACGCGACGCGTTCGAGACCTTCGACCTCACGCGCCTCGATGACAAGGATCAGTTGAAGCGGTTGGTCCTGTTGCTCGAGGCCCACCGCTTTCTCGGCGGTGAGACTGAAGCGCTGTTGCGCGAGACGGATGCGGCCTACAAAGACGTCTCCAACGAACTCTACTCCGACTACAGCGCCCTCCGCGACCAGGTGTTCGCATTCCTGGTCGACGCCGCTGACGGGCCCAAGCTTAAGCGCACCGATGCGGTGGAGCTTTCGCAGAAGCTGCTCGACCGCGTGCTTTTTGTTGCCTTTGCGGGAGGCACTGGTTTGCTCCCGCCCAAGTTGCTGGAACAGGCAGCGACCGCGCAGAATGCTTTTCAGCCCGTACCTGTTTGGACCAATTTCAGGAGCCTGTTCCAGGCTGTCGATCAGGGGCGAGGCCCGCCGCTAAACATCAACGGCTACAACGGCGGCCTGTTTGCTAACGACGCCGTGCTCGATGCCATCCTGATTCCTGATCCGCTCGCCAAAGACATCGCCGACCTTGGCAAGTGGGATTTCGGCAGCGAAGTCCCCGTGACGGTGCTCGGCCATTTGTTCGAGCAGTCGATTACCGACCTCGAAAAGATGCGCGCCGAAGCGGAGGGCAAGGCGCCGCCGAAGATCGGCAAGAAAAAGCGCGAAGGCGTCGTTTACACGCCGGACCACGTGACGCGATTTCTGGTCGAACACACGATCGGTGCGACGCTGGCGGAACGCTTCGCCGGTCTACTGGAGCGTCACACCGGTCGGCGCCGACTGCCTGGAAAAGACGATGAGCCGCTGACCGAGGCCGAAGAGCGCCCGATCTGGCACGACTATCTCGAGGTTCTGCGCGATCTCACCGTCCTCGATCCAGCGTGTGGATCGGGTGCATTCCTCGCCGCCGCGTTCGACGCTTTGGCGGCAGAGTATCTGCGTGTCATCGAGCGCCTAACGACGCTCGGCGAAGACGTTACTCTCGACGCCTTTGACGAAATCCTCGGCCGTAACCTTTATGGTGTCGATCTCAACGTCGAGTCGGTCGAAATCACGCGACTGTCGCTCTGGCTGAAGACCGCCCGGCAACAGCACCGGCTGGCGACGCTGGACGAAACGATCCGCGATGGGAACAGCGTGATCGCGGATCCGGCATACAGTGCGAACCCATTCCTCTGGGACGGCCGGTTTGCCTCGATCCGCGAGGCTGGAGGGTTCGATATCGTCATCGGCAACCCGCCCTATGTGCGGATGGAGGTGCTGAAGCCGGTCAAGCCTTATCTGGCCGAGCGCTACGCGGTCGCCGACGATCGGACTGATCTCTACGCATATTTCTTCGAGAAAGGCGTCAGCCTGCTGAAGCCCGGCGGGCGCCTCGGGTTCATCTCATCCTCGACTTTTTTCCGGACCGGCTCGGGCGAGCGACTCAGGCTTCTGCTCAGCGAACGGACGAAGATCGAAGCCGTGATCGACTTCGGCGATGCGCAGTTGTTCGAAGGGGTGACGACTTATCCCGCGATCCTCACCATGCGACGGCTGAACCCGGGTGAAACGGCGGATGGGGAGCTGACACTCCTCAATATTCGCGGCGATGTCCCGGCAGACCTCGGCAAGGCATTCGAGCAAGGCGCAAAGGCCATGCCGCGCGGACGGCTCGGCGGCGGGTCCTGGCGGTTCGAGGAAGAGCGCGTAGCGCGCGTCCGCGACAAGATCGCGAATGGGCGCAAGACGCTCCGCGAAGTCTATGGAGCACCACTCCGGGGAATTGTCACCGGACTCAATGCGGCGTTCATCATCGACACGGAGACGCGCGACCGCCTCGTGGCGCGAGAACCAAAATCCGCCGCGCTGCTAAAGCCATTCCTCAAGGGGGAGAACATCAAACGGTGGCGCGTCGAGTCGGAGGGGTTGTTCCTCATCAACATTCCCAAGGGGAAGGTGAAGATCGACGACTACCCGGCAATCCGTGATCACTTGCTCCTGTTCAAGCCCGAACTCGAGGTACGCGCGACTGAGCAAGAATGGTTCGAACTTCAGCAGGCACAGCTGGCCTATCAGCCTAGCTTCGACGCTCCCAAGATCGTCTACCAGGACATCTGCAACAGTAATCCATTTGTCATAGATACCTCAGGTGCCTATCTCGCCAACACGTGCTACTTCATCGCGGCGGACGACGCCGGTCTTCTTGGCTACCTGAATTCGCGGATCGCCTGGTTTCTGCTTTCTGGCATGACGAACATTGCGAGAGGCGGTTACCTTCGGCTTCGCTCCGAGTTTGTCGAGCAGCTTCCGTTGCCGCTGCTCGGCGCCCTGGACCTTGCCCCGCACGCTATTCGCTGCCAGCAGGCGGCAGCCGATCGGCGAGACATCCTCGTCAACGTCGCAAGGCGGATTCGAAGCGACCTTGGCAATGGTTCGCCGATCCTGACCAAGTTGTCGAGCTGGCCCGACCTCGACTTTCAGACCTTTCGCGAAGAGATGAAGCGCGCTTTCAAGACTGACATTCCAGTGAAGGAGCGCGCCGAGTGGGAAGCGTATCTGGACGAGAACCGGACGAAGCTGCGCGCCCAGACCACAGAGATCGAAGCGGCGGAACGCGAGATAGATCGGCTGGTCTATGAGGCTTTGGAGCTGACACCCGATGAGATCGCCATCGCCGAGGAGGCGATCGCGGGGGATTCTCCCTGACGACATGGCTACCCCCTACACATGCACCTCGTCCTCGTTGGCCCGCGGGTGCTGGCTGAAGTAGGCGTAGGCGAGGACGGCGCAGAGGATCCCCACCGCGGCGATGACCAGCCAGCCGGGGAGCGGGCCGAGGGCGGCGTTGGCGACGATGGTGGCGATGGGGCGCGGGGTGTCGGTGATGGTGCCGTCTTCCTGGAGCTTGGGCGAGGTGATCTTGAGGGCCCAGGCGAGCAGCAGGATCGCGAACATGAAGATGTAGTTGCGCCTGAGCCGGCGCGAGGCGGCGCGGCGCAGCGAGAGGCGGAAATGGGGGTGCCGCAGGTCTTCGGCGAGCGCGGCGAGCCAGGGCTCGGCGCTGATCTCGGCGCCGGTGAAGATCTGGCCGAAATAATGCCGTTCGAACTGGCGGACGCGATAGCGGTAGACGTCGTAGAAGCGATAGCGCCGCGCCTCGACGAACAGCAGGAGCCCGACCAGCAGCATGGCAAAGAGCAGCACGCCGTGATGCGCGGTGGGGGTCGACAGCGACACCGAGAGGAGCGCCGCGGTGACGGTGATGGCCCAGTTGCTGGTGCGGTCGAGCCGGTCGCGCCAGCTCGACATGCGGGCGATCTCGGCGCGGTAATAGTGCACCAGCGCCGTCGTGGTTTCCGATGGCGACTGCGGCAGGCGCGGTTCGACGAGGCCGGGCGGGGACGCGGGCGCGGGCATGGCGGCACAGGGCGCGGCGGGCCGAAAGGTTCCCCGGCGCGCCGGCGGATCGGGAACTTTCCGGCGGCACGCCATTTATTCCGGCCGGGCATGGGGGGACCGATGCAGATGTTTCGTCGCGATGCCGCCTGGCGCCGGCTTTTGGCCGCGGGCGCGCTGACGCTCGCGGGCGCGACGCCGGCGATGGCGGCCGCCCCGGCCGTCGGCGGGGCGGCGGAAACGCTGATGCTGGCGCAGGTGGTGGTGCTGGTGGTGCTCGGCCGGGTGCTGGGCGAGGTGATGTTCCGGCTCGGCCAGCCGAGCATCATCGGGCAGATCCTCGCCGGCATCGTGCTGGGGCCGACGGTGCTGGGCGCGCTCGCACCGGGCCTCGAGGCCTGGTTCTTTCCCCAAAACGCCGAGCAGCAGGCGATGATCACCGGCATCTCGCAGCTGGGCATTCTGTTCCTGCTGCTGCTCGCGGGGATGGAGACCGATTTGGGGCTCGCCTGGCGGCTCCGGCGGCATGCGGTGAGCGTGTCGCTCAGCGGCATCGCGGTGCCGTTCGTCCTCGGCTTTGCGGCGGGGATGCTGGTGCCCGATGCGCTGCTGCCCGATCCGGGCAAGCGGCTGGTGGCGGCGCTGTTCCTGGGCACCGCGCTCTCGATCTCCTCGCTCAAGATCGTCGCGACGGTGGTGCGCGAGATGAACTTCATGCGCCGCAATGTCGGCCAGCTGATCGTCGCCTCGGCGGTGATCGACGACACGGCGGGCTGGGTGATCATCGC
>CAYRZM010000114.1:0-11736 GCA_964428685.1 uncultured Devosia sp.
GCGCCGGCCGACCTGCCCAAGGAGGGGAGCCACTACGACCTGCCGATCGCCCTGGCGCTGATGGCGGCGATCGGCGCGTTCCCCTCCGACGCGCTCGAGGGCTATGTCGCGCTCGGTGAGCTCGGGCTCGATGGACGGCTGGCGCCCACTTCGGGCGTGCTGCCTGCCGCCATCGCGGCCCACGCCCGCGGTCTCGGCATCGTCTGCCCGGCGCCCTCGGGACCGGAGGCGGCGTGGGCCGGCGACGACATCGAGATCGTTGCGCCAGAGTCGCTGCTGGCCCTCGTCAATCACCTCGGCGGCTACCAGCTCTGTCCGCGCCCCGCGCCGCGCCGCCACGATGCCGCGGGCGGCCTGCCTGACCTCAGCGACGTGCGCGGCCAGGAGGTGGCGCGCCGTGCGCTCGAGATCGCCGCCGCGGGCGGCCACAACCTCCTGATGGTCGGCCCGCCCGGCGCCGGCAAGTCCATGCTGGCGCAGCGCCTGCCCTCCATCCTGCCGCCGCTCAATCCGCGCGAGCTGCTCGATGTCTCGATGATCGCCTCGATCGCCGGCGAGCTCGCGGGCGGCGCCCTCAGCGACCGAAGGCCGTTCCGCGCCCCGCATCATTCGGCCTCGATGGCGGCGCTGGTCGGTGGCGGGCTCAGGGTGCGGCCGGGCGAAGTCAGCATGGCGCACAACGGCGTGCTGTTCCTCGACGAGCTGCCCGAATTCGCGCCGTCCGTGCTCGACAGCCTGCGCCAGCCGCTCGAGAGCGGCGAAACCGTCATCGCCCGCGCCAATGCGCGCGTGACCTTCCCGGCGCGCTTCCAGCTCGTTGCCGCCATGAACCCCTGCAAGTGCGGCCTCGCCGGCACGCCCGGCCACACCTGCAAGCGCGGCGACGCCTGCGCCGCCGACTACCAGGGCCGCATCTCGGGCCCGTTCCTCGACCGCATTGATATCCGCGTCGATGTCCCTGCCGTCAGCGCCGCCGACATGATCGCGCCGGCCACCGCCGAGCCCTCCGCCGCTGTCGCCGCGCGGGTGCGGGCCGCGCGCGACACCCAGCGCGAGCGTTACCTCCGCGCCGGCCATCCGGAGGTGATGACCAATGCCGCGGCGCCGGCGAACCTCATCGAGACGGTGGTCGATCCCGACCGGGACAGCCAGGCGCTGATGCTGCAGGCCGCCGAGCGGTTCTCGCTCTCGGCCCGCGCCTATCACCGCGTGCTCAAAGTCGCGCGCACCCTCGCCGATCTGGGCGGCGCCGAAAAGGTCGCCCGCCCGCACATCGCCGAGGCGCTGAGCTACCGGCTCAATTTCGGCAGCGCTTGACGCCGGCTCGCCCCGCGCGCAGAGCGCGGATCATGCCTCCTTCAGCCGGCCCCATCGCCTTCCGTCCCGCCCGCCCCGATGACGCCGATGCCATCCGTGCGCTGGTGCGCGCCGCCTATGCGAAGTGGATTCCCATCATCGGCCGCGAGCCGCGCCCGATGCAGGCCGACTACGCCGTCGCGGTGCGCGAGCACGACTTCGACATCGCGGTCACGCCGGACGGCGAGATGGTCGCGCTGATCGAAACCATGCTGCGTTCCGATCATCTCTGGATCGAGAACATCGCCGTGGCGCCCGCTCGTCAGGGGCAGGGGCTCGGCATGCTCCTGCTCGGCCGCGCCGAGGCGCGCGCCCGCGCTGCCGGCCGCAACGAGCTGCGACTGCTCACCAACGGCCGGATGGACGTCAACATCGCGCTCTACCGGCGGCTCGGTTTCACGCGCGATCGCGAAGAGCCGTTCGGCGATGGAACGGTGGTCTATATGAGCAGGCGTCTCGGCTGAGGCAGGGAGCCGGCGGCCTGCGCCGCCGGCCCGCGAAAAGTCCGATCAGAACGAGACCTTGTAGCCCATGGCGACATTGACCTTGTCGGGCTTGAGCCCCGAGCCGTTGTCCTTCCACGAGTAGCCGATATTGGCGTAGACCGCGTGCGTGCCGTCGATGTTGTAGGTGATCCCGGTCTGCAGCTTCGGCGTGTACCAGGCGACCGTGAAGGCATTGCGGACGCGCACGTTGAGCATGTTCCACGTCCAGTGCGAGTCGATCTTGTCGTCGAGCGCGGCAGTTCCGTACCAGTAGAAATAGGGGTCGGTGCCGGCGCCGACCGGCGCACCGCCGGTGTAGCCGGTGTTGCCGAAGGTGTAGCCGAGACCGCCGGTCACGGTGACCGAGAAATTGTCGCTGAGCTTGGCCTTGTAGCCCGCATTGACCTCGAGCAGCGCCTGGTAGGTCGCCGGCGTGTTCGAGAGCTTGTCGACGAGCTGCAGCACGCCCGCGATCGTCCAGCCGGGGGCGACGGTCTCGGTCAGCGTGCCCTTGAAGTAGGCGTCGTTGAGCGTGCCGTAGGTGGACTTGCTCGGATCGGCGAAGAATTCCGGGCTGACTTCGAGACCGAGCGTCGTCGTGGTCGGCGCCGGAGCGGGCGCGGCGGGCTTTTTCGCGGCGGCGTCGGCCGGCAGGTCCGACGCGACGGCGGGCGCGACGGCCGCAAGCAGCGCTGCGGCGGCGATGGAAAGGGAGAGTCTGGTCATGGTGGTGGTCCTTGCCCCCAAGGGGTCGCGCGGAGAACGGCGCAACCGGTTACGCGCGGGGCACGTCCCGGCCCCGCTGGGCGGCAGCAGTGGCAAATCGGGACGTCACAAAGAACGCGATTCCGATTGTGACGCGGTGTGACGGGGCCGCTGTAGCGCGGCTGCTACGTCATTGATCCGACACGGCTTTGTCATGTGACGGCCGGCGCATCGGGCACCGGATCGTTGAACGTCTGCACTTTCGGCAGCGCCGGGAAAAGCCGCGTCCAGGCCAGCACCACCAGCAGCGTGCCGAGGCCGCCCAGCGCCACCGCCCACACCGGGCCCACCGCGCTCGCGAGCAGGCCGGATTCGAATTCGCCCAGCTGGTTCGAGGTGCCGATAAAGAGCGAGTTGATGGCGTTGACGCGGCCGCGCATCGCGTCGGGCGTGAGCAGCTGCACCAGCGAGGAACGGACCACGACGCTGATCGTATCGGCGGCGCCCAGCACCAGCAGCATGGCGATCGAGAGCACCACACTGGTCGAGACGGCAAAGACGATGGTGGCGAGCCCGAACACCGCCACGGCCCAGAGCATCGTCGCGCCCACCCGCGTGCGCAGCGGGAACCGCGCCAGCACCAGCGACATCACCACCGCGCCGATCGCCGGGGCGGTGCGCAGCAGGCCGAGACCGATCGGGCCAGTGACGAGGATGTCGCGCGCATAGACCGGCAGCAGCGCCGTGGCGCCGCCGAGCAGCACCGCGAAGAGGTCGAGCGAGATGGTGCCCAGCATCACCGGCTTCGAGCGGACGAACGCGGCGCCGGCGAACACGGCGCTCAGCGTCACCGGCTCGCGCTTGGGCACGAAGCCGACATGGCGGATGGCGATCATAGAGAGGCTTGCGCCGGCAAACAGCAGCGTCGCGACGACGAACGGCACCACCGGCGCCACGCCGTAAAGCGCACCGGCCAGCGCCGGGCCGAGCACCAGCGCCGTCTGCATCGCCGAAGTCGAGTTGGCGATGGCGCGGGGGAGGGTGTCCGCCGGCACGATCGCCGGCAGCAGCGCCGCCATCGTCGGCCGTTCGAACGCCTGCGTCGAGCCGAGCAGCGCCATCGCCACGAACACGCCGCCGACGCCGAGCCAGCCCTGCCAGACCCCGAGCGTCACCACCGCCAGCGTCAGCGTTTCGACGATCTGGCAGACGAGAGCAATGCGCCGGCGGTCGAACTGGTCGGCGACGTGGCCGACGACGAAGGTCAGCACCACCATCGGCAGGAACTGGCAGAGCCCGATGAGGCCGAGGTCGAAGGCGCTGCGCGTCTGGTCGTAGACCAGCCAGCCGACCGCGACGCCGGTGCCCTGAAACCCCATCGAGGAGAGGGCGCGCGAGCCGAGGAAACTGAGGAACGGGCGGTGGGTGAGAAGCCCGCCGGGGCGGGCAAGATCGGGGTCGGCCAACAGGAACTCGCAGGCGAGGCACCGCCCGGCGGGCGCCGGCGGAAGGACGCGCCAACCTAGCGCGGTCCGCCCGCCTTTGCGACACTTATGTGACGGTGCCGGAAGGCGCGGGCGGCGGCGGAACGCCGCCCGCACGTGTGGAGCGCCGCTCTAGCCGAGCGCCTTGGCGAGATCCGTATAGGCACCGCAGGTCGTGTTGCCGCAGATCTTGGCGATCTTGGCGAGATTGGCCTTGGCCTCGTCAAGCTCGCCGAGCTTTACGTAGAGGATGCCCTGGTAGGACAGGGCACCGGTGTGGTTGGGATCGATCTTGAGCGCGCGCTCATAGGCCGAGTCCGCGAGCTTGAGGTCGCCGTGGTTGCGGTAGGCAAAGCCCAGCAGGTTCCAGCCGTCGGCATTCTTGGGGTTCGACTTGAGGAACGCCTTGAGATCGCTGATCGCCTTCGCCCAGTCCTGCGCGCTGATGTCGGCGCGCGCATCGGCAAGCGATGGCGTGGAGGCCGATGCGGTCTGCGTCGTGCCGCCGCCACCAGAATTGCCCGTCGACCCGCCGCCGCTGCTCGAGCCGCCACCGCCGCCTTCGTTGCCCGTGTCACGGGCGAGGGCCGGCGCCGCGGCCAGCGCCGCGATCAACAAGGCCACGCCCACGGCGCGGCCGATACCGAACTTTGCCATCTTGGTCTCCCTGCCGGATCGTCCGGCGTCAGGAGGAGAACGCCGCGCCGCGCGGCTTAATCCGAGTCCCGCTCGGGCGCCGCCGCGCCCGACGCCATGCGCAAAACTCCCGTCCAATGAATCCAGCTTTTGTTAAGCCTGCTGCGCCAAGCTTGCCCTTCGACCGCGACGGATGAGGAGACGTGCCCACGCCCCCCGCAACGCCCAACGGTTTAGGCTCCGACCTCGCATCTGCCCGCCGGACGCCGTTCCCGCGCGCGCTGGCGCGCGACTACGAGCGCGACACCGGCCCCGAGCGCGCCCGCATCATCCGCACCCGCGGGCTGATCGGCCTCGCGCTCTATCTGGGCTATCTGGGCATCGACTGGCTGCTCACCCCCGATGTCTTCCACCTCGCGCTGGTGCTGCGGCTGCTCGTGGTGGCGCCGCTCGCCCTCGCCGCGCTCGCCATGGTGACGCCGCGCGCCGGCGCCCTCCGGCGCGAGGCGCTTCCGGCGCTGATCTGCGTGCTGGGCGGGGTCGCAACCATTGCCGTCATGCTCGCCAGCCACAGCCCCTTGCGCGAATACCATCACTATTCGCTGCTGCTGCTCATCGCCTATTTCTCGGTGGTGCTGCCGATCCGCGCGGTCTACGCCGCCAGCGCCTCGGGCCTGCTGCTCGCCATCGATTTCCTGAGCTTCCGGCTGCTGCCCGCGGCCAAGCCCGCGCTCGCCGAGAGCGAGCTCGCCATCCTCTCGGCGGCGGCGGCGCTGCTGGTCTTTGCCGGCTTCAGCTTCGAGCGCAACATGCGCCTTGCCTACAGGATGGGCCAGCAGCAGCTGGCGCGCGGCGAGGCGCTCGAGGATCTGAGCCGGCGCGACCCGCTCACCGGGCTCGGCAACCGGCGCCGTCTCGACGAGATCGCCACAGCGCTCAATCGCAGCGCGAGCGACGTCGCCGTCGTCATCGCCGACATCGATCACTTCAAGGCCTACAACGACAGCCTCGGCCACCCCGCCGGCGACCGTTGCCTCATCCGCATCGCCGGCCTCCTCGCGGCGGAGCTGCGCGGCGGCGCCGACACCGCCATCCGCCTCGGCGGCGAAGAGTTCCTTTTGGTCCTGCCCGACACCGATCTGTGGACCGCGATCGCCATCGCCGAGCGCGTCCGCGCCTCCATCGCGGGCACCGCCATTCCGCATCCGGGCCGCCCGCTCAAGGGCGTCGTCAGCGCGAGCTTTGGCGTCGCCGCCGGCCGCACCGGCCCCGGCACGAGCTTTGAGGAGATCATCGCCGGAGCCGATGCGGCGCTCTACACCGCCAAGAATGCCGGCCGCGACCAGGTGTGGCCGGCACCTCGCAGCGGAAGCGATGTCGTGCCGCTCGCGCGGCGGAGCGGGGCCGCCTGATCAGCCGTCGGCCCTGAGCCGTTCCTTTTCGCGGCGATAGCGGGCATCCCCCGGAAACGCCTCGCCCGGATGCTCGCGCTTCCAGCGCTGCAGCGCGATCCAGCGAAAGAGGAAGTTGATGGGAATGATCAGCAGCCAGAAGAATTTCGCGAGATCGGAATGGGCCAGCGACAGCGGCACCGACACCGCGAACACGCCGGCAACCAGCAGCGTCGTCTGCAGCTGGCGGCGGGACTCCTCGGGGGTGACCGCCGGATCGATCAGCCCGTTGCGCTGCGCATGGCCCCAGATCCAGGCGAGCGAGAGGCCGGAGATCACCATGGTGAACGCGTAGACCGCCGTCGCCAGCGCCCCGCCGCTCTCGGCGATGAGGTTGGTGGTGAACGGCACCAGCCCGATGGTGAGCAGAAAGAGCATGTTGATCCACATCAGCGCGCCGTCGCTCTTGGCGATGCGGTTGAACTTGGCGCGGTGGCTCATCCAGAAGCTGGCGATCACCACGAAGCTCAGGAGGTAGGCAAGGATGCGCGGCCAGAGCTCGAGCAGCGCCGCCCAGAGGCGTTGATCGTCGAGCGACCCGAAGCCTTCCGGCAACCGGATGTCGAGGACCAGAAGCGTGATGGCGACCGCGATCACCCCGTCGCTCAGCGCCAGCAGGCGAAGGTTGGGATCCTCGCCCGGCTCCTCGTGACGGGGAAGGTCGTCCCCGCTCATCCGATCTCGAACTCGCACCAGTGCGCATAGGGCGCGTCGGGCGTGACGATGATGCTCGGAAAATGCGGATGGTGGAGCGCATCGGGGAATTTCTGGTCCTCGAGGCAGAAGCCCGAGAACCGCCCGTAGCGCCTGCCGCCAAGGCCCGGCACCGGCACATTGGTGGTCACCGCATTGTAGAACTGCACCCCCGGCTGGTCGCTCCAGAGCTTGAGCGTCAGCTCGCCCCCCGGCGCGGTCACCGTGGCGATCGGGTCGCGCACGTCGCGGCCCGCATCGAGGACGAGGTTGCCGTCATAGGCAACGCCCGCGCCGGCCGCGTCGCGGAGCGTGCGGGGCGCCGAAAAGTCCCACGCGCTGCCGGGAGCGACTTCGAGGATGTTGCCGGTGGGCACGAGGTCGGCGCCGTTCTCGGTGATCGCATGCGCCGCGATCTGGTAGCGGTGGTCGAGCACGTCCCCGCCGTCGCCGAGGTTGAAATACTGGTGCTGGACGAGGCTCACCGGCGTCGGCCGGTCCGTCGCGGCGCCGAGCTCGAGCCGCAGCGTGTTGCCGTCGAGCCGGTAGGTCGCCTTGAACTTGACCGTGCCCGGAAAGCCCATCGCGCCGTCCGGCGAGGTCAGCGAGAACACCACGGCGTTGGTGGCATCGCTCGGCTCAGCCTCCCACACCTGCTTGCCCAGGCCCTCGGGGCCGCCATGGAGCGTGTTGGCGCCGTTGTTGGCGGGCAGTTTGTAGCTCTTGCCGCCGAGCATGAATTCCGCCCCGCGGATGCGGTTCGCGACGCGGCCGGCAAGCGCGCCGAAATGCGGCGAGTGTTTCGCGTAATCGTCGAGCTGCTCGAAGCCGAGCACCACCGAGCGTTTGCCGCCCTTGACCGGCACCCGCCAGTCGCGCACCACGACGCCGAAATTGATGAGGTCGACCTCGACGCCGGTGCTCGAGACCAGCGTGAACTGGTCCACCCGCTTGCCTCCGAAACTGCCGAAATTCTTGACCGCAACCATCGCCGTCTCCCCGCACGCCGGGCGAGGTGTAGCCCGCGTTGCCGGACCGACCAAGCCGAAATCGGTTGACGGCGCCCAGCCGCGCTGGATTCTTGGCCCCAAGGGAGGAATTCGCGTGGACGAAGCCGCCGAACCGCGCCGCGCCACCGTGCACGACGTCGCCCGCACCGCGGGCGTGTCGCTGGCGACGGTCGACCGCGTGCTCAACGCCCGCCCGGGTGTCCGCCCCGAAACCGCGGTCAAGGTCGAGGCGGCGATCAAGGCCCTCGATTTCCGCCGCGACCTTTCGGCTTCGCTCCTCGCCCGCGCCCGCGACCTCAGGCTCGTGTTCCTCATCCCCGACGGCGGCAACGCCTTCATGGAAAGTCTTGCCGCCGCCGTCGGCCGCCGCGCCCGCGCCTCGCGCAACGAGCGGCTGACACTGAGCGTCATGCCCTATCACGCGCTCGACCCGCTGGCGCTGGTGGCCGCGCTCGAAAGCCTCGATGGCCGCCGCACCGATTGCGCGGTGATCGTCGCCCCGGACGATCCGGCGGTCGCCAAGGCGATCGAGGCCGCAACCCGCCGCGGCATCGCGGTCATCACCCTCGTGTCGGATCTGCCGGGCTCGGCGCGCCGCCATTTCATCGGCATCGACAACCAGGCGGCCGGCCGCAGCGCCGCCTCGCTCATCGGCCGCTTCTGTGCCCCCGGCGCGGTCGGCATCATCGCCGGTTCCCTCGGCCTCCGCGACCACCGCGAGCGCTTCGAGGGCTTTGCCGGCGTCCTCGGCCGCGAATTCCCGCAGCTCGAAATCGTCGGTCCGCTGGAAGGCTTCGACGACGACGCCCAGACCGAGGCGGCGGCGCTGAAGCTGCTCGAAAACCGCGCGCTGGTCGGCATCTACAATCTGGGCGCCGGCAATGCCGGGCTGGTGGCGGCGCTCGGGCGCACCCACCGTGCCGGCAATGTCCGCGTCATCGCCCACGAGCTCTCCGACACCACCCGCGGCGCCCTGCGCGCCGGCACGCTCGATGTCGTCCTCGACCAGAATCCGGACGGCGAAATCCGCGCCGCCATCGCCGCCGCGCGGCAGGTGGCGCTGTCGCCGGGCGCCGAGATCCACTCCGAGCCCATTGAAATCGGCATTTTCCTGCGCGACAATTTGCGCTAGGCATTCCCTAACATGTCAGTCGGCGATTGAACGCCGCAGCGGAGGTCTCTTCGGAAAATGCGAGCAGCGCTTTATGAGGTACGTGCCTCATGAGCTATCTCGGGCTTGATGTCGGCACCTCCGGCGTCAAGGCGATCCTGATCGACCGCACTGGCCGGGCGCTGGGCGAGGCGACGGCGAAGTCCGTCGAACCCGTGCGGCCGCATCCCGGCTGGTCGGAGCAGAATCCGGCCGACTGGTGGGATGCCGTGCTCGCCGCCTGCGACGCGCTCGGCAAGTCGCATCCCGCCGACATGGCGGCCGTTCGCGGCATCGGGCTTTCGGGCCACATGCACGGGGCGGTGCTGCTCGGCAGCCAGGACGAAGTGCTGCGGCCGTGCATCCTCTGGAACGACGGCCGCTCCGCCGCCGAATGCGTCGAGATGGAAGCCGCGCTGCCGACGCTGCGCGACATCGCCGGCAACATCGCCATGCCTGGCTTCACCGCGCCGAAGATCGCCTGGGTGCGCAAGCACGAGCCGGCGATCTACGCCAAGATCGCCAAGGTGCTCCTGCCCAAGGCCTATGTCCGCCTGCTGATGACCGGCGAGCATGTCGAGGAGATGAGCGATGCCTCGGGCACGCTCTGGCTCGACGTCAAGAAGCGCGACTGGTCCGATGCGCTGCTCGGCGTCACCGGACTCACCCGCGCCCACATGCCGCGCCTCGTCGAAGGCTCGGCGCCCTCGGGCACGCTCAAGCCGGAGCTCGCCAGGCGCTGGGGCATGAGCGGCAGCGTGGTCGTGGCGGGCGGCGCCGGCGACAATGCCGCGGCCGCCTGCGGCATCGGCGCGGTGCGCCCGGGCGAAGGCTTCGTCTCGCTCGGCACCTCGGGCGTGATCTTCGTCTCCAACGCGCGCTTCAGCCCCAACACGGCGGGCGCGGTGCATGCCTTCTGTCACGCGATCCCCGAGACCTGGCACCAGATGGGCGTGATCCTGAGCGCGACCGACAGCCTCAACTGGCTCTCGACCGTCACCGGCAGAAAGCAGGCCGAGCTCTCGGCCGCCGCCGAAGCGCAGTTCAGGAGGCCCGGGGAGGAGATCTTCCGGCCCTATCTCTCGGGCGAACGCACACCGCACAACAATGCCGCCGCGCGCGGCAGCTTCGTGGGCCTCAGCCACCTTAGCGATCCGGCGCGGCTTGCGCAGGCGGTGATGGAGGGTGTCACCTTCGCCTTCCGCGACTGCCAGCGGGTGCTCAACGATGCTGGAACGTCGTTCTCCCGGCTGCTCGCGGTCGGCGGCGGGTCGAAGTCGCCGCTGTGGCTGAAACTCATCGCCACCACGCTCGACATCGAGGTCGCGATCCCCGCCGACGGCGATTTCGGCGGCGCGCTCGGCGCCGCCCGTCTCGGCCTCTGCGCCGCGGAAGGCGCCGACCCGGCCGAGGTTATGACCATGCCCGCCATCAAGCAGATCATTTCGCCCGACGCGTCGTTGCGGGACGCTTACCGGGCGCAGTACGCGCGCTACCGCGCGCTCTATCCCGCCATCGAGGAGGCTCGCACGTGACCGATTTCTTCAAGGGCATCAAGCCCGTGACCTACAAGGGGCCGCGCTCCAAGGATCCGCTCGCCTACCGCCACTACAACAAGGACGAGATGGTCATGGGCAAGCGGATGGAGGACATCATCCGTCCGGCCGTCGCCTACTGGCACACCTTCGCCTGGGAGGGCGGCGACCCGTTCGGCGGCCGCACCTTCGCGCGCCCCTGGTACGACAAGGGCCTCGAGGGCGCCAAGCTCAAGGCCGACGTCGCCTTCGAGTTCTTCAACCTGCTCGACATTCCGTTCTTCTGCTTCCACGACGTCGACGTTGCGCCGGAAGGCGCGACGCTCAAGGAGAGCAACAAGAATCTTCGCACCATCACCGACATCTTCGCCAAGAAGATGCAGTCGCAGCGCACCAAGCTGCTCTGGGGCACGGCCAATCTCTTTTCCAACCGCCGCTACATGGCGGGCGCCGCGACCAATCCCGATCCCTATGTCTTCGCCTATGCCGCCGGGCAGGTGAAGACGATGCTCGAAGTCACCCATGACCTTGGCGGGGCGAACTACGTTCTATGGGGTGGCCGCGAGGGCTACGAGACGCTGCTCAACACCGACATGGGCCGCGAGCAGGACCAGGCCGGACGCTTCCTGACGCTGGTCATCGAGCATGCCAAGAAGATCGGCTTCAAGGGCACCATCCTCATCGAGCCCAAGCCGCAGGAGCCGACCAAGCACCAGTACGACTATGACGTCGCGACGGTCTATGGGTTCCTGCGAAAGTACGGGCTCGAAAAGGAAGTGAAGGTCAACATCGAGGTCGGCCACGCCTTCCTCGCCGGCCACAGTTTTGAGCACGAGCTGCACCTCGCGCGCTGCCTCGGCATCCTGGGTTCGGTCGACGCCAACCGCAACGACCTGCAGTCGGGCTGGGACACCGACCAGTTCCCCAACAACCCCGGCGAGATGACGCTGGCCTTCCTCGAGATTCTGAAGAACGGCGGCCTTCACAACGGC
This sequence comes from uncultured Devosia sp., assembly GCA_964428685.1. Taxonomy (GTDB): domain Bacteria; phylum Pseudomonadota; class Alphaproteobacteria; order Rhizobiales; family Devosiaceae; genus Devosia_A. Next base: position 11,498 of record CAYRZM010000114.1, read on the forward strand.
GGCTTCAACTTCGATGCCAAGGTGCGCCGCCAGTCGCTCGATCCGGCCGATCTGGTCCATGCCCATGTCGGCGGACTCGACGTGCTCGCCCGCGGCCTCAAGGCGGCCGCCGCCATCCTCGAGGACGGCACGTTCGAAAAGGTCCGCGAGGACCGCTATGCCGGCTGGAAGGAAAAGGGCGCCGCCGCCATGCTCTCGGGCAAGCGCACGCTCGCGCAGATCGCCGACTGGGTCGAGAC
>CAYRZM010000115.1:0-25555 GCA_964428685.1 uncultured Devosia sp.
GTCGCAGGGGCTGAGCTTCGATTTCGGCGTCAAGGGAGCGCCCGCCGGCTTCGAGACCCTGCCGGTCTTCACCACCCGGCCGGACACCATGCGCGGGCCGACCTTTGCGGCCATTGCCGCCGACCATCCGCTGGCGAAAAAACTGGCCGAGACCGATCCCGCGGTCGTCGCCTTCATCGAAAAGTGCCACCAGATGGGCACGTCGCAGGAGGCCATCGACACCGGCGAAAAGCTCGGCTTCGACACCGGCCTCCGGGTCACGCATCCCGCCGACCCGAACTGGGAGCTGCCGCTCTACATCGCCAATTTCGTGCTGATGGATTACGGCACCGGAGCCATCATCGGCTGCCCGGCGCACGACCAGCGCGACCTCGATTTCGCCCGCAAATACGGGCTGCCGGTGATTGACGTGTTCGTGCCCGCAGACACCGGCGAAACCGTCAAGGACATTGCCTTTGTCCCGCCCAAGACCCAGCCGGTGCGCTACGTGCAATGGTTCGGCATGGCCGGCGAGGTGCTGACCAACGAGCAGGCCATGGCGCAGACGCTGGCGCTGTTCGAGCAGCATGGCTGGGGCAAGGCGCAGACACAGTATCGCCTGCGCGACTGGGGCATTTCGCGCCAGCGCTACTGGGGCTGCCCGATCCCGGTGATCCATTGCCCGACGCACGGCCCGGTGCCGGTGCCGGAGGCGGACCTGCCGGTCGCCCTGCCGGACGACGTGACCTTCGACAAGCCGGGCAATCCGCTTGACCATCACCCGACGTGGAAGCACGTCCATTGCCCGATCTGCGGCGAGCCGGCGCTGCGCGAGACCGACACGATGGACACTTTCGTCGACTCGTCGTGGTATTTCGCGCGCTTTACGGCACCCGACGCGGCGACGCCGACGGTGCCGCCGATGGCCAACGCCTGGCTGCCGGTCGACCAGTATATCGGCGGCATCGAGCACGCGATCCTGCATCTGCTCTATTCGCGCTTCTTCACCCGCGCCATGCACAAAACCGCGCATCTGGGGATGGACGAGCCGTTCAAGGGCCTGTTCACCCAGGGCATGGTGGTCCACGAAACCTATCGCGACGCGGCGGGCGAATGGGTGTTCCCCACCGATGTGACCGTTGACGGCATGGGTGACACCCGCCGGGCAAGGCTCACACGCACCGGCGCGCCGGTCGAGATCGGCGCGATCGAGAAGATGTCGAAGTCCAAGAGGAACGTCGTCGATCCCGACGAGATCGTGCGGACCTACGGCGCCGACACGGCGCGCTGGTTCATGCTCTCGGACTCGCCGCCCGAGCGCGACGTGCAGTGGACCGAAGCCGGCATCGAGGGCGCGTCGCGATTCCAGCAGCGCATCTGGAAGCTGGTGCACGAGGCGATCGCGGCCGCCGCCCTGCCCCCGGCCGGCACGACCCCGGACGCCGACATCGCCGCGCTGATGAAGCTCATCCACCGCGCGACGGCGGCGGTCGGCGACAGTATCGAGTCGCTGCGCTTCAACAGCGCCGTGGCACAGATCTACGAGCTGACCAACGGGCTCGGCAAATTCGCCGCCGCGCTCGAAGCGGCGCCCGCGGCCAACGGCGCGGCGGCGCTCCGCGAGGGCGTCGAAAAGCTCGTGCAGCTGATCGCGCCGATGATGCCGCATCTGAGCGAGACCTGTTGGGCGCTCCTGGGCAAGGCCGGGATGGTCGCCGATGCGCCGTGGCCGGCCGTCGATCCGGCCTACCTGGTCGACAGCGACGTGGTGGTGCCGGTGCAGGTCAACGGCAAGCGCCGCGGCGAGATCACCGTGCCCAAGGGCGCCGCCGAGGACATGGTGCGGCAGCAGGCCTTGTCTCTCGACGCGGTTGCCCGCATGCTGGAGGGCAAGGCCCCGCGCAAGGTCGTCATCGTGCCCGACAGGATCGTCAATGTGGTCGTCTAGCCCGCGGCTTCGCGCCGGTGCGATCGTCCTCGCGCTGCTCTCGGCGCCGGTGCTTGCCGCCTGCAGCGGACTCACCCCGGTCTATGGCCCGGGCGGCGTCACGGCGCAGCAGGTGGCCCTGCTCTACGCCAAGCCCGGCAACCGCATCGAACAGCTGATCTACCAGGATCTCGCGCTGAAGCTTGGCAAGGCCAGCGGCAGCGCGCCGCTCCTCACCGTGTCGGCGCAGTCCTTCGCGCGCGACCTCACCAGCACCGACGCGACCACCGTTCCCGCGGAGCAGAAGGAGCTCGAGGTCTCGGCCAACGTCAAGCTCACCGACGTCAACGGTCGGACGCTCTTTTCGGGCATGCGCTCTGCGACCGCCGACTACACCACCGATGCGCAGGGGCTTGCGAGCGACGCCGCCGTGGCCGATGCCACCAAGCGCGCCGCCCTCGCGCTCGCCGACACCATCCGCCTCACGGTCCTCGGCGCCCTCGCGAAATGACCGCGCTCAAGGCGCATGAGGTCGAGCGCTTCGTCAAGCGCCCCGACCTCGAGGCCGGCATCATCCTCGCCTACGGTCCCGACGCCGGCCTCGTGCGCGAGACCGGCCAGCGCCTCGCGCGCCACTATGCCGGAAGCGCCGCCGACGGCATGGGGCTGGTGACGCTCGACGGCGCCGAGCTCGACGGCGATCCCGGCCGGCTTCTCATCGAAGCCCGCACGGCGTCGCTCTTCGGCGAGCGCCGCGTGGTGCGGGTGCGCGAGGCCCGCAAGAGCCTGACGGTGCCGCTGGCCGAGCTCGGCGACGACCCCAGCGGCGCCATCGTCATCGTCGAAGCCGGCAACCTCGCGCCCCGAGACGCCCTGCGCGCGCTGGTCGAAGGCACGCGCAACGGCCGCGCCCTGCCTTGCTACGCCGACACCGAGGAAATGCTCACTCGGCTGATCACCGAAACGTTCAACGCCGCCGGCATCCGGGCGGAGCCCGACGTGGCGGCGACCCTCCGCGACATTTTGGGCAACGATCGCGAGGTCACGCGGCGCGAGCTCGAAAAGCTCGTGCTCTTCGCCGACGAGAACAAGGTTCTAACCCGCGCCGATGTGCTGGTGCTCTGCGCCGACAACGCCGCGCTGGCACTCGATGAAGTGGCCGACGCCATCGGCACCGGCCACGCGGCGGAGCTCGACCAGGCGCTGAGCCGGGCGCTCAGTGCTGCCGTCAATCCGCAGCAGCTGCTCGCCGGGGTCGCGTCGCATTTCGCGCAGCTGCGCCGCTGGCGTATGGCGGTCGACGCAGGGTCGAGCCCCGGCGCGGTGCTCGATGCGGCGCGGCCGAAACCGCACTTCTCGCGGCGCGCGGCGCTCGAGCAGCAGCTGCGGCTCTGGTCGGATGCTTCGCTGGCCAATGCCGCCGACCGGCTGCACACGGCAACCGGCGAGACGCGCAAGAACTACGGCCGCGCCGAAACGCTCACCCGCCGCACCCTGCTCGCGCTGGCGCAGCTCGCCGCGCAACACTAGAACGCGACTCTATCCGAGCCGGGCGAGGATGGTGTCGAGCTGTTCGAGCGTCTTGTAGCGGATCTCGATCCGCCCCGCTTCGCTCTTGGCCTTGTTGTGAATTTCGATGTGCAGCCCCGTGGCGTCGCTGAGCCGCTTTTCGAGCGCCACGATATCGGCATCCCGCATCGCCGGCTGCGCCGGCCGCTTGGCGGCGCCGTCGCGCCCCTGCCCCAGCGCCTCCGCTTCGCGGACCGACAGCCCGCGCGCGATGATCTGCTGCGCCAGCGCTGCCGGATCCTCGGCGGTGATGAGCGTGCGCGCATGGCCCGCCGTGAGCTGGCCGCCCAGCACCAGCTCGCGCACCTCGCGCGGCAGCTTGAGGAGCCGCAGCGTGTTGGCGACGTGCGAGCGCGACTTGCCGATCACCTGCGCAAGGTCCTGCTGGGTGTAGGCGAACTGCTCGATCAGCTGCTCGTAACCCTGCGCCTCTTCCAGCGGATTGAGATCGACGCGCTGCACGTTCTCGATGATCGCGAGCTCGAGCGCTTCGCGGTCGTCGACCTCGCGGATGACAACCGGCACCTCGTGGAGCCCGGCCCGCTGCGCCGCCCGCCAGCGCCGCTCGCCGGCAATGATCTCGAAGCGGTTGGGCTCGCCCGCCGGCCGCACCAGCAGCGGCTGCATCACGCCCTTTTCCTTGATCGACGCCGTCAGCTCCTCGAGCGCCTCGCCGTCGAAGTCGCGGCGCGGATTGGCGCGGTTGGCGACCAGCGCTTCGACCGGCAGGCGGCGCGGGCCGCCGTTGGAATTGTCGGCGGCGCGTGGCGCTTCGATGGGCGCCATGTCGCCGATCAGCGCCGCGAGGCCGCGGCCGAGCCGGGAGGGTTTTTCGACCATGTGTTCCTCCGTCAGGCCGGGACCAGTTGCCGCTCGCGGCGGATGACTTCGGTGGCGAGGCGCAGATAGGCCTGGCTGCCGGCGCATTTGAGATCGTAGAGCAGCGCCGGCTTGCCATAGGACGGCGCTTCGCTGAGCCGCACATTGCGCGGGATCACGGTGTCGTAGACGAGATTGCCCATGGTGCTGCGCACGTCGGTCAGCACCTGCTCGCTCAGCGAATTGCGGCGGTCGAACATGGTCATCACCACGCCCTGGATGCTGAGACGGGGATTGAGCGTGCTGCGGATCTGCTCGATGGTCTGCAACAGCTGGCTCAGGCCTTCGAGCGCGAAGAACTCGCACTGCATCGGCACTAGCACGGCATCGGCCGCGACCAGGGCGTTGATGGTGAGCAGATTGAGCGACGGCGGGCAGTCGATCAGGATGTAGCTGATCGGCTGCTGCGAAATGCTGAGCTCGCCGATGGCGCGGAAGGCATTGCGCAGGCGAAAGGCGCGGTCGGGCTGGCTGAGCAGCGCCGATTCGGCCCCGAGCAGGTCGAGCGTCGAGGGCACGATGGCAACGTTCGGCACGTCGGTCATCACCGCGGCCTGCGCCACATTGGCGTCGCCCACGATGAGATCGTAGGACGAAACCGCCCGCTCGCCACGCGAAATCCCGAGGCCGGTCGAGGCGTTGCCCTGCGGGTCGAGGTCGACGATCAGCACCCGCTCGCCGATCGCGGCCAGCGCGGTGGCGAGGTTGATCGCGGTGGTGGTCTTGCCGACGCCGCCCTTCTGGTTGGCGAGGGTGAGGATGCGCGGGCCCAAGGCGGACCTCCTAAGCGGCTGATTTTGCACGCAGGTTGGCGATTTCGAGGATCGCTCCGCCCGCGTCCGACTCTTGGGGATGCACTAGCACATCGAAGTCGAAAAGTTGAGCCGCCGCCGCCAGTTCTTCACGATAAGTCCGGCCCTTGTGGAGCAGAAAGCGGCCGCCGGGGGCCAGAAAACGGGCGCCGAAAGCCAGGAGCTGCCCCAAATTGGCCAGAGCGCGCGAGGTCAGGACGTCGAACGTTTCACGTGAATCAATCGCCTCGGCGCGGGCCGCAATCACCGTCAGCGCCAGGTTCAGCTCGCGGGCGGCCGTGCGGAGGAACGCCGCCTTCTTGCCGATCGGTTCGACGAGGGTGAAGGCGCGGCCCTGCCCGCGCGTCGCGATCGCCACCGGAATCGCCGGAAAACCGCCGCCCGAGCCGAGGTCGATCAGCCGCTTGTCCCCGGGCCGGAGGAGCGGCAGCAGCCGCAGACTGTCCGCGATGTGGCGCGGCCAGAGGTCGCCCAGTGTTTCACGTGAAACGAGATTCTGGGCCGCGTTCCATTTGCGGAGCAGCGCGGCGAAGGTTTCGAGGTCCGACTCGACGCTCATCCGGCTTTGCGCAGCGAGCCCCGCCGCACCAGCGCTAGCAGCAGCGTGGTCGCCGCCGGCGTCATGCCCTCGATGGCCTGCGCCTGCGCCAGCGTGGCCGGCCGCTGTGCGCTCAGCTTCTGCCGCAGCTCGCTCGAAAGCCCGGGAATCCGGGCGTAATCGAGCCAATCGGGCAGGGCGACACCCTCGTCCCGCCGCATGGCTTCGACGTCGGCCCGCTGCCGGTCGAGATAGACCGCGTACTGCGCGTCGATGGAGAGCTGTTCCAGAATCGGCGTTCCAATTGCGCCGACTTCCGACCAGAGCCGCGCGACGTCGGCCGGGCCGATACCGGGATAGGCGAGAAGATCGAACGCCGTTCGGACGTGGCCGTCGGCATTGACCGTGATGCCGGCCTTGCGGGCCTCCGACGGCGTGGTGCGCAGCGTGGTCAGCATCGTCCGGCCCTCATCAAGCGCCTTGACCTTGCCGATGAAAGCTTCTTGACGAGTCGCGCCGACCAGGCCGCGCGTGATCCCGAGCGGCGTCAGCCGCTGGTCGGCATTGTCACTGCGCAGATGCAGGCGGAACTCGGCCCGCGAGGTGAACATGCGATAGGGCTCGGCCACACCGCGCGTCACCAGGTCGTCGATCATCACGCCGAGATAGGATTCGGTGCGGCTGAGAACGATCGGCGCCTCGCCCTTCGCGGCCAGCGCCGCATTGGCGCCGGCCAGGATGCCCTGGGCCGCAGCCTCCTCGTAGCCGGTCGTGCCGTTGATCTGGCCGGCGAGATAGAGGCCGGGCAGGCGCTTCAGCTCCAGCGAAGCCTTGAGTTCGCGCGGATCGACATAGTCGTATTCGATCGCGTAGCCGGGCCGGACGATGCGGACGTTCTCGAGCCCGGGCATGGTCTTGAGGAACGCCTCCTGCACGTCGGCCGGCAGCGAGGTCGAAAGCCCGTTGGGGTAGATCGTCGGATCGTCGAGCCCTTCCGGCTCGAGGAAAATCTGGTGGCTGTCGCGGTCGGCGAAGCGCACGATCTTGTCTTCGATCGAGGGACAGTAGCGCGGCCCGCGGCTCTGGATCCGCCCCGAATACATCGCCGACCGATGGAGGTTGTCGGCGATGATCCGGTGCGTTTCGGCGGTCGTCCGCGTGATATAACAGCTGATCTGCGGGGTCGTGATCGCACTCGTCAAGGACGAGAACGGCTCCGGCGGATCGTCGCCCGGCTGCTGCTCGAGACCCGCGAAATCGATGCTGTTGCGGTCGAGCCGGGCAGGGGTCCCCGTCTTGAGGCGCCCCAGCTTGAGGCCCAGCGCCTCGAGCCGTGTCGAGAGCCCGAGCACCGGCTTTTCGCCGATCCGGCCGGCGGGCACCGTCTCTTCGCCGCGATGGATGAGGCCGCGCAGGAACGTGCCGGTGGTCAAGACCACGGACTTCGTCGAGAACCGGCGGCCGTCGAGCAGGATGACTCCTGTTATGTTGCCGGCCTCGATCGCGAGGTCGTCGACCTCGCCCTCGATGATCGTCAAGTTGGGCTGCGCGCTCAGCGCCGCCTGCATCGCCGCCTTGTAGAGGCTGCGGTCGGCCTGTGCGCGGGGTCCGCGCACCGCTGGCCCCTTGCGCCGGTTGAGCACGCGGAACTGGATGCCCGCGGCGTCCGCCACGCGGCCCATCAGCCCGTCGAGCGCATCGATCTCGCGGACGAGATGCCCCTTGCCGAGCCCGCCGATGGCCGGATTGCAGCTCATTTCGCCCACGGTCGCGAATTTGTGGGTGATGAGCGCGGTGGGGACGCCGAGCCGCGCCGACGCCGCCGCTGCCTCGGAGCCCGCATGGCCCCCGCCCACGATGATCACGCCGAAATCTGTCATGGGGCGGGGTGTAGTGGAGGGGGCGGGCGGGCGCAACGATGTTTGCTGTCCGCAAGATTTCACCGCGGCCCACCCTCCCCCGTCGCGGGGAGGGTAGCGAAGCTTGGCCGTAGGCCTAGCGGAGCTGGGGAGGGGGGCGGTCCGCATCGAGCGCGCCTCACACCCCCTCCGAGCTGCGCTAAGGCCTTCGGCGTAAGCTTCGCTTGCCTCCCCCGTGAAGGGGGGGTGGCGCCGACTGCAGGTGCGGCGCGGTTACTTTCCGATGCAAAAGCTCGCGAACAGCCGGTCCAACACCTGCTCGGTGTCGATGCGGCCGAGCAGGCGCTCGAGGGCGAGCGAGGCCTGGCGGAGGTGCTCGGCGGCGATCTCGTCGGTGGCGCCGTCGCTGAGGAAGCGGTCGAGCGCCGCCTGCGCCGCGACGAGCGCCACGCGGTCGCGCTCGCGGCTGAGGAGGGACGGAGCGCCGCGGCCGGTCGCGGCTTCCGCAAACGCGGCGAGCGCCGCGAGCAGCCCGGCGATGCCGATGCCGGTGCGGGCGGAAAGAAGGTATTGCGCCCGCGTCTCGCCGAGGTCGGCCTTGGTGCCGACGGTCCAGAGCGCGCGCTGCACGGGCGGATCGAGCGGGTCGACATCGGGCGCCACGAGCCAGAGGACGAGATCGGCCCGTGCGATCTCGGCTTCCGCCCGGCGCACGCCCTCGGCTTCGGCGCGGCTCGTCGTGTCGCGGAGACCCGCCATGTCGACGAGGATGACCAGCCGCCCGCCGAGATCGAGCATCACCTCGCGCACGTCGCGCGTCGTGCCCGGCTCGTCGGAGACGATCGCGAGGTCCGACCGGCTGAGCGCATTGAGCAGCGACGACTTGCCGGCGTTGGGCGGGCCGGCCAGCGCCACGCGCAACCCGTCGCGCACGATGCGGCCACGGCCGACGTCGGCGATGGCCGCCGTGAGCTCCGTGGAGAGCCGTTCTATCGACGCGATCGTTGCCGGGGGTAGGGGACCGGTCACGTCACTCTCGTCGGAGAAATCGAGCCGCGCTTCGATCTCGGCGCGGGCATCGAGCAGCGTCTCGCGCCACGCGCCGACCTTGTCCGAGATGCCGCCGGCGAGCCGCGCGACCGCCTGCGCCCGCTGCGTCTCGGTCTCGGCCGCGATCAGATCGCCGAGACCTTCGACCTCCGTAAGGTCGAGCCGGCCGTTCTCGAAGGCGCGGCGGGTGAACTCGCCCGCCTCGGCAAGACGCAGGCCGGGGAGGACTGTGAGACCGCGGAGCAGGGCGCGCACCACGGCGGGCGAGCCGTGCACCTGGAGCTCGGCCGTGTCCTCGCCGGTGAACGAATGCGGCCCCGGCATGAAGGCGACGAGTCCGGTGTCGATGAGCGCGCCGTCGAGGCGGAGGGATGCGAGGGTGAGCCGGCGCGGTTCGGGGGTCGCGATGGAAAGCCGTTCCAGCGCGGCGCGGGTGGCGGGGCCGGAGATGCGGATGACGGCAATACCGGAGGGCGGCGCGCCGGAGGAGAGGGCGACGATGGTGGCGGGCGCGGTGGTCATCGGCCAACACCGGCGCGTGGAGCGCCCCCCCTCCCGTCCTCCCCCACGAGGGGGAAGGTGGCTAGAAGCAGGATCCGGCCAAACCCGCCGGACGGCACCCTCCCCCTTGCGGGGAGGGTTGGGGAGGGGGGTGCAGCGCGAACCGACGAGGCAGCCTGCATCTCAATCCCCTCAGGTGTTCATCGACTCGAAGAAGTCGCTGTTCGTCTTGGTCTGGCGGATCTTGTCCATCAGGAACTCCATCGCATCGACCGTGCCCATCGGGTTGAGGATGCGGCGGAGGACGTACATCTTCCTGAGGATGTCCGGCTCGACCAGCAGCTCTTCCTTGCGGGTGCCGGACTTGGTGACGTCCATCGCGGGGAAGATGCGCTTGTCGCTCACCTTGCGGTCGAGCACGATTTCGCTGTTGCCCGTGCCCTTGAACTCTTCGAAGATCACTTCGTCCATGCGGCTGCCGGTGTCGATCAGCGCGGTCGAGATGATGGTGAGCGAGCCGCCGTCCTCGATGTTGCGCGCGGCGCCGAAGAAGCGTTTCGGCCGCTGCAGCGCATTGGCGTCGACGCCGCCGGTCAGCACCTTGCCCGACGAGGGAACGACCGTGTTGTAGGCGCGGCCGAGGCGGGTGATCGAATCCAAAAGGATCACCACGTCGCGCTTGTGCTCGACGAGGCGCTTGGCTTTCTCGATCACCATTTCGGCGACCTGCACGTGGCGCGAGGCCGGCTCGTCGAAGGTCGAGGAGATCACCTCGCCTTTGACGCTGCGCTGCATGTCGGTGACTTCCTCGGGCCGCTCGTCGATGAGGAGCACGATCAGGTAGCACTCGGGGTGATTGGTCGCGATCGACTGCGCGATGTTCTGGAGCAGCACCGTCTTGCCGGTGCGCGGCGGGGCGACGATCAGCGCGCGCTGGCCCTTGCCGATGGGCGCGACGAGATCCATGACGCGCGCCGACTTGTCCTTGACGGTGGGGTCGGGGAGCTCGAGGCGGATGCGCTCGTCGGGATAGAGCGGGGTCAGGTTGTCGAAGTTGACCTTGTGGCGGACCTTCTCGGGGTCCTCGAAATTGATCGTCGCGACCTTGAGCAGCGCGAAATAGCGCTCGCCTTCCTTGGGGCTGCGGATCTCGCCCTCGACGGTGTCGCCGGTGCGGAGCGAGAAGCGGCGGATCTGGCTGGGCGAGACATAGATGTCGTCGGGACCGGGCAGATAGTTGGCATCGGGAGAGCGCAGGAAGCCAAAACCGTCGGGCAGAACTTCGACCACGCCTTCGCCGGTGATTTCGATTTCGCGATCCGCAAGCTGCTTCAAAATCGCGAACATCAGCTCCTGCTTGCGCATGGTCGAAGCGTTCTCGACCTCGTGCTCCTCGGCAAAGGAGAGAAGTTCGGCAGGGGACTTTGCCTTGAGCTCACTGAGCTTCAGATTTTCCATGCGGCGGGCTCTGGAGATGAAACGGGAGAATTTTGGGGAGGGGGTGCACCGCGATCACGCCGGGCGGCGTCCGCATGTTTGGTGCGCGCCTCAGATAGCCCGAAGCGGTGTCGTGTTCAAGAGGGCGAGGTGAGCTGGGGCGGATTCACGTGAAACAGAACATCGTGCGCCCGCGCGCCCCCTCAGAACTGCGCTAGGTCGCTCACGCTCCCAAGCTCCGCTTGCCTCCCCCGTGAAGGGGGAGGTGACCCGACTGGACGCCTTCGGCTCGATCAACCCTCCCCCCTCGCGGGGAGGGTAGCGCAGCTCGAGGCGCAGCCTCGTAGCGAAGCTGGGGAGGGAGGCGCTCGGCAAGAAGAGCACCCTCAGAACGGCTTCACGATCACCATGATGACGATGACGATCACGAGGACGAACGGCAGCTCGTTGACGACGCGCCAGAAGCCTTGCGGCCGTTCGTTCTTGTCCGCCGCGAAATTGCGGACCTGTCTTCCGTAGTAGCCGTGGATGGCAGTGAGAAGGAGAACCGCCACCGCCTTGACCCAGGGCCAGCCCTCAGACCAGTCGACGATGCCGGGGGTGAAGACCATCGTCAGCCCGAACACCCAGGTCAAAACCATCGCCGGCGTGACGATGCCGCGATAGAGCCGCCGCTCCATGATCTTGAAGGTCTCGGACTGGATCGAGCCGGTCTCGGCCGCCGTGTGGTAGACGAAGAGCCGCGGCAGATACATCATGCCGGCGATCCAGGCGATGACGCTGATCACATGCAGCGCCTTGACCCAGGTCGTTGCGAACACCACCCAATCCATCAGCCGCTCCCTTTGACCAATGCCACCAGCCGCTCGACATGGCCGATCGGCGTGTCGGGTGTTATCCCATGGCCGAGGTTGAAGATATGCGGCCGATTGCCGAAGCCGGCAATGATCGCTTCCGCCCGCGCCTCCATCTGCGCGCCGCCGGCGCGGAGCCGCAACGGATCGAGGTTGCCCTGCACCGGCAGCGCACGGGGCAGCGCCGCGTCCGCCCAGCCGACCGGGGTGGCGTAGTCGAGGCCGAGCGCATCGACCCCGGTTTGCGCGACGTATTCGGGGAGCATACCGGCAGCACCCCGCGGAAAGCCGATGAAGGCCGCCTCCGGGATCTGCGCGCGCACGCCGGCGACGATGCGGCGGTTGGGCGCGATCACCTGCGCGCGGAACGCCTCCTCGTCGAGATTGAGCGCCCAGCTCTCGAACAGCTGCACAACATCGGCGCCGGCCCTGAACTGGGCGACGAGATAGCGGACGGACGCCTCGACGAGGATGTCGATAAGTGTGCCGAACGCCTGCGGCTGCTCGAGCGCAAAGAGCCGCGCCGCCGCCTGGTCGGGCGAGCCGCGGCCCGCGATCATGTAGGTCGCGACCGTCCAGGGCGAGCCGCAGAAGCCGATGAGCGTTGTCTCGGGCGTGAGCGCCGCTTTCACCCGGCCAAGGGTTTCGAAGACGGGGGCGAGGTGTTCGACCACGGTCTCGGGCGTGAGCTGCCCCAGCCCTCCGGGCGAGACCGGTTCGAGCACCGGCCCCTCGCCGCTCTCGAAGCCGACTTTCTGGCCAAGCGCGTCGGGGATCACGAGAATGTCGGAAAACAGGATCGCCGCATCGAGGGCGAACCGCCGGAGCGGCTGTAGGGTGACTTCGGCGGCGAGCGCCGGGGTGTAGCAGAGCTCGAGAAAGGTCCCGACCTTCGCCCGCGTCTCGCGGTATTCGGGCAGGTAGCGGCCCGCCTGCCGCATGATCCAGATCGGCGGCCGCGGTTGCCGCTGTCCCTGGACCGTTTCGAGGAGCGTTTTGCGCACCGGGCTCACAGTCGGGCCCGAAGAGAAGAGTCTGACTCTTTTATCATCAGTATCATGGCGGTGTTTTGCAGGAATTCATGCCGGGCGGATAGCCGGACGCCTCGCCACCGGAAGGGCGGATTGTCGCGATCCGCAAGCTGGGGAAAGCCTGCTGTGAGGCGTGGAGCGGATCGGCGGAGTCGCCCGCGTTTACGAGTTGTTAACCATTGTGGCGGTGGGGTCGGGCTGGGGAAAAGGAGTCGAAACCCGCCGCCCTCTGGAATCCCGTTGTCCCCGATTCCGCCGTTAACCTTTTGTTAACCTCCTGGCGGAACGAGCTGTGGAGGCGGTTCCGGGTCAGGTCGGACAAGCCGGTTTTGGCCGGCGGCGGCGGAGATTTCCACTGCCGCGCCGGCGTCCCCAGCAAGGACTCTGTGGATAGCCGAACCGTTCCGGCCGCCGGCCCCGACTCGCCCCCGCCGCGGCGGCAGGGATTGCGGGGCGGACTCGAACCTGCGAGCAGAGTCGAGTCGAAAACCGGCCGCCCTCCGGCCCGGAGGCTTCACGTGAAACGCGCCTTCGTCATCGGCCACCCCATCGCCCATTCGCGCTCGCCGATGATCCACGGCTACTGGCTCAAGCTTTACGGCATCGAGGGCAGCTACGAGGCGATCGACGTCGCCCCCGACGCGCTGCCGGCCTTCTTCGAGCGCATCCGCGCCGGCGAATTCGTCGGGGGCAATGTCACCATCCCGCACAAGGAGCTGGCCTACGACCTCTGCGACGACCGCGACGACCTGGCCGAGGACATCGGCGCGGTCAACACGCTGGTCCGGCACGGCACGCAGATCGCGGGGCTCAACACCGACTATCTCGGCTTTCTCGGCAATCTCGACCAGCAGGCGCCCGGCTGGGACAAGATTAAGGGCGAAGCGATCGTGCTGGGCGCCGGCGGCGCGTCGCGCGCCGTGCTGGTGGCGCTCAAGGCGCGGGGCATCGGCTCGATCCGCCTCCTCAACCGCACCGTCGACAAGGCCGAGGCGCTGGCGCTCGAATTCGAGGGCCCGATCCGCTGCGGCCCGCTCGGCGATTTCGCGTCGCTCGCGCCGGAGGCGGGGCTGGTCGTCAACACCAGCGCCGTCGGCATGAAGGGGACGCGCTTCGACAGCCTGCGGCTCGACCGCCTGCCCAAGACCGCGCTCGTCACCGACATCGTCTACACCCCGCTGATCACGCCGCTCCTCGCCGACGCGCAAAAACTCGGGCTCCGGACCGTCGACGGACTCGGCATGCTGCTCCACCAGGCCGTGCCGGGGTTCGAGGCGTGGTTCGGGACGCGGCCCGACGTGACGCCGGAATTGCGGGCGCTGGTCGAGGCTTCCCTCTGATGCTGAAACTCGGGCTCACCGGCTCGATCGCCTCGGGCAAATCGAGCGTGCTCAAAATCTTTGCCGGGCTCGGGATCCCCGTCTTTTCCTCCGACGACGCGGTGCACGCGCTTTACGAAGGCGAGGCGGTGCCGGTGGTCGAGGAGCTTTTCCCCGGAGTTACCACTCACGGCCACGTCGATCGCGCGGCGCTGAGCCGGGCGCTGCTCGCGGCGCCCGGGCGGCTCAGGGAGCTCGAAGCGGCGATCCATCCATTGGTGCGGAAGCGCCTCGCCACGTTCCTCGCCGACGCCGAGAACGCCGGCGCCGACCTCGCGGTGGTCGATGTGCCGCTGCTCTACGAAACCGGCTTCGACTACGGGCTCGATGCGGTGGCGGTCACCCACGCGCCCGATGCCGTGCTGCGCGAGCGCGCCCTGCGGCGGCCGGGGATGAGCGTGGAAAAGCTCGACGCCATCCTTGCCCGGCAGCTGCCGCAGGCTGAAAAACTGAAGCGCGCCGACTACATCATCGACACCGGCGTGCCGCCGGCAGAGACACGGACCGCGGTCGAGGCGCTGGTCGCAAGGCTGCGGCAGGAGACGACGAAAAGACCATGACGCGTGAGATCGTTCTCGACACCGAAACCACGGGGCTCAATCCGCTCGGCGGCGACCGCGTGGTCGAGATCGGCGGCGTCGAGCTGATCAACCACGTGCCGACCGGCCGGCATTTCCATCAGTACCTGAACCCGGGCCGCGCGATGACGGCGGATGCGTTCGAGGTGCACGGGCTGAGCGACGAGTTCCTCGCCGACAAGCCGGCCTTCGCGGTCGTCGCCGACGAGATGCTGGCCTTCTTCGGCGATGCAACGCTGATCGCCCACAACGCGCCGTTCGATGTGAGCTTTATCAACGCCGAGCTCGACCGGCTGAAGAAGCCGGGGCTGCGCAACGCAGTGATCGACACCGTCGAGCTCGCCCGCGAAAAACATCCCGGCGCGCGCGTCAGCCTCGATGCGCTCTGCAAGCACTACGGCATCGACAACTCGCGCCGCACGCTCCACGGCGCGCTGCTCGACAGCGAGATCCTGGCTGATGTCTATCTCGAGTTGATCGGCGGCCGGCAGGTGGCGCTGGCGCTGCTCGAGGAAACCCGCACCGCGCTCACCGGCGCCGCCCGCATCGTCTATGCCGCGCCGCAGCGGCCCACCCCGCTGCCGCCGCGCCTCGACGACACGCAGCGTGCCGCGCATCTGGCGCTGATCAAGACGATGGGTGAGGCCGCGCTCTGGGGCTATTACGCCGAGGAAGCGGCGTAGAGCGGGTCTCTAGTTGGCGACCTGCGGGGCCGGCGGGCCGCCGGTGGCCTGCGCGTCCTGCAGCGATTTGAGGTTCTGCAGATAGATCGCGTTGAAGTCGACCGGCTCCATCATCAGCGGCGGGAAGCCGCCCTGCTGGGTGATGGTCGCCAGCACCTGGCGCGCGAACGGAAAAATCAGCCGCGGGCATTCGACCAGCAGCAGCGGGGCGAGCTGCGCCTCGGGGATGTTCTTCATCCGGAACACGCCGCCATAAATGAGCTCGACATTGAACAGCACGTTCTTTTCGCGCTCGGCCTTGGCGTTGAGCGTGATCTCGACGGCATAGATGTCGTCGGATTGCTTCTTGACCCCGACATTGATGCCCACCGAAAAGCTCGGATTGGCGCCGCCCAGCATGATCGAGGCGGGTGCGCCGGGATTCTCGAAGCTCATGTCGCGGATATACTGACCGACGAGGCTGAAGCTCGGGGGAGTGGCGTTCGCCGCGGTTTCGTCGGCCATTACTGACTACCTCGTCCGGTGGGGGCGGCGCGGGGACTAGCAGGTTTGCCAAAAGCTCACAAGCGGAGGCCGGGCACCGCAGCGCTGCGGCGTTCTGGCTGTTGCCGCTCCACCAGTCGTGAACTGGTTTCAGGCTATGGCATTGCCTATATAGGACGCGTCGGGCGACGCCTCAAAAAGCCCGATTCCCGCATTTGGATCGACCGCCATGGACGAGTTCTTCGACATCCCGACCCTGATCGCCATCGGCATCGCCGTGGTCGTGCTCTGGCGGCTGCGTTCGGTCCTCGGCACCCGCACCGGCAACGAGCGCAACCCGCTGCAGCGCGCCCAGCCGGCGCAGGCGACCAAGCCCGCCGACGACAAGGCGGCCCCCGGCCGTCCGGCGCTCGCTTCCCCCCCCGACGCCGATGCCGAGCGCCGCGCGCTCAAGCTCGATGCCGAAGTCGAGCAGCTGAGCCACGGCGACGGCCACGTCGCCACCGGCCTCAAGGCCATCGCCGATGCCGACCCGGCGTTTTCGCCCAAGGCGTTCCTCGAGGGCGCCAAGGCCGCCTACGAGATGATCTTGGCCGCCTTTGCCGCCGGCGACCGCAAGACGCTCCGCAACCTCCTCGACAAGGACGTCTATGACGGCTTCGAGAGCGCCATCGCGGCGCGCGAGGCGACGGGCCGGACAGTCGACTTCACCTTCGTGGGCCTGCCCAAGATCGAGATCGCCGCCGCCGAGCTCGACCGCCGCGACGCGCGCATCGCCGTCAACTTCAACGCCCAGATCGTCCAGGCCACCAAGGACAAATCGGGGGCGGTGGTCGAGGGCAACGCCACGGACGTGCAGTCCATCGCCGACGAATGGACCTTTGCGCGCGCCCCGCGCTCGCGCGACCCCAACTGGCGACTGGTCGCCACCAACCAGCTGAGCTGAGACGCCGGAGCGGGCAATGGCGGGCCGGGGCGGAGCAAAGAAGCCGCGCCTCGCCGACTTCCACCTGTGGACGGCGGTGACCGAGACCGTGCTGCCGCTAAAGCCGCGGCGGCGGTCGCGGGCGGCGCTGGCCGATGCACCGTTGCCGCTTCCGCCGGCCGTGTCGCCGGCGCCAAAGCCGCCCAAGATCATCGCTATGCCGCCATATCAATCGCCGCAGGCGCCGGGCAAACCGCCGGTCGGGGTCATCGAGCCGAAGCTGCGCCAAAAACTCGGGCGCGGCCGGGTGCCGATCGACGGCACGATCGATCTCCACGGCCTGCGGCAGAGCGAGGCGCTGCCGCAGCTGACGCGGTTCCTCAAGGCCCGCGCGGCCCGCGGCGACCGCACGCTCCTCGTCATCACCGGCAAGGGGCTCAAGAAGCTCAACGGCGATCCGGCGACCATCGTCGAGCGCGGTGTGCTGCGCTCGATGCTGCCGGTCTGGCTGGCGTCGGCCGAGCTCGCCCCGCTGGTCGCCGGCTGGGACCAGGCGGCGCAGGGGCATGGCGGCGAGGGCGCCTGGTATGTCCGCCTGCGCCGGACGGCGCAGCCATGACGCCGCTCGGCTCAAAAATGCGCGAACTGCGCGCGGCGCGCGGGGTCACGCTCAAGCAGATGGCGTCGGCGCTCAACGTCTCGAGCGCCTATCTGAGCGCGCTCGAGCACGGCAAGCGGGGCAAGCCGACCTGGATCCTGCTGCAGCGCATCATCCACTACTTCAACGTCATCTGGGACGAGGCCGAGGAGCTGCAGCGGTTGGCCGAGCTATCGGACCCCAAGATCGCCATCGACACCGGCGGCCTCAGCCCCGAAGCGACCGAGCTCGCCAACCGCCTCGCCCGCGAAATCGGGCGGCTCAGCGACGACGACCTCAGTGCGCTTAAGGCCGAGCTGATCAAGCGGGCGAAGTAGTATGGCGGCATAATAGGCAGGCACGGCCGCGACCTTATTCGTTCGGGCACGTCAGGACGTGCACCGGTGAAAGCGGTCGCTCCCGTCGCGCGGCGACGACCATATCGGGCATTGATCTATTGACGCCTCGACGAATGAACTTTATATGCCAATTAAAGTTCTTGCAGAAAGGCATGATCGATGACCACCGAGCCCGCCCCCAAAACCGCTGCCGAAGCCGAGATGCGGCGGCGGGCGAAAATCGCCTCCATCGTCGCGCTCGCGGCGTTCGCTCTCTCGCTGGCGTCGGTCGTGACCAGTCTCGACATCGGCTCGCTGAGCCAGAATTTTTCGCTCACCCTGCTGCTGCAGCGGCTCGCGCCTGAGGTGCCGGCGCTGTTCTATGTGCTGGCCGCGCTCGCCGCGCTCCGCATCCTCGACCGGATCAGCGAAGGCCAGTATTTCAGCGGCCAGAACATCAAGGCGCTGAGCGACATGGGCGGCGCGATGCTCTGGGGCGCGGCGTGGACGATCCTGCTCGTCCCGGCGATCGGCGACTGGCTCGGCGGCACCGTCGACTACCGGGTCGACTTCCGCCCCGAGCCGATCGTCATCGGCACCATCGGGCTCTGCCTTCTGGTCCTCGGCCGGCTGCTGCTGCGGGCGCAAAAGCTCGAGAGCGACATGGAGGCGATCGTCTGATGCCCGTCGTCATGACCCTCGACGTGATGCTGGCGCGCCGCAAGATGAAGGGCAAGGACCTCGCCGAGCGCATCGGCATCTCCGAAACGCAGCTGAGCCTCCTCCGCTCGGGCAAGATCAAGGGCATGCGCTTTGCAACGCTCGGCAAGCTCTGCGCCGTGCTCGACTGCCAGCCGGGCGATCTGATGGAATATGCGTTCAGCGACGCCGACCTCGCGGCGGCGGATGAGGACTAGCCCGCTTCGATCACCTTCAGGAACGCCGTTCCATAACGCCCGAGCTTGGCCTCGCCCACGCCCGGCAGCTCCGCCATCGCATCGAGCGTCTTGGGCCTCATCGTCGCCATCGCGCGCAGCGTCGTGTCGTGGAAGATCACATAGGGCGGCACGCCCTGGAGCTTGGCGAGGCGGCTCCGTTCGGCGCGCAGCGCGTCGAACAGCGGCGCGGCCTCCTCCGTCAGGCCCGTGGCGCGGCGCAGGGCGCGCGTCGTCTCGGCCGCCTTCCGGGGCTGGTCCTTGCGGAGCGTGACGGTCCGCTCGTGCCGGAACACGGCCCGCGCCGCATCGGTCAGGTGCAGCGCGCCGAACCCGACGGTGTCGACGTGGATCAGCCCCATCGCGGTCAATTGGCGGATCGCCGACTGCCAGCCCTTCGCATCGAGCTCGCCGCCTTTACCGAAGACGGCCTGCGTCTCGTGCCCGTTGCTCAGAACCTTGTCGGTCTCGCGGCCGACCAGCACGTCGACGATGTGGCCGGCGCCGAAGCGCTGGCCGGTGCGGTAGATCGCGGCAAGCACCTTGATGGCGGCCTCCGTGCCGTCCCACGTCTCGGCCGGGCTCACGCAGTTGTCGCAGCCGCCGCAATTGCCGGGATGCGCCTCGCCGAAATGCTTGAGGATCGTCTGCCGCCGGCACGCCGTGGTTTCGCAGAGCGCCAGCAGCGCCTCGAGTTTTTGGCGCTCCATGCGCTTGACCGCGTCGGGCGCGTCGCCCTCCTCGATCATCCGCCGGCGCTGCACCACGTCGGTGAGGCCATACGCCATCCACGCCTCCGCCGGCAGCCCGTCGCGACCGGCCCGCCCCGTCTCCTGGTAGTAGGCTTCGATGGACGAGGGCATGTCGAGATGCGCCACATAGCGCACGTCGGGCTTGTCGATGCCCATGCCGAAGGCGACGGTCGCAACGAGGCAGACCGACTCTTCCCTGAGGAACGCGTCCTGATGGCGCGACCGCACCTGGGCGGGGAGTCCGGCGTGATAGGGCAGCGCCGGCACGCCGTGATCGGTGAGCCACTCGGCGGTCTTTTCGACCTTGTTGCGCGAGAGGCAGTAGACGATGCCGCTCTCGCCCTTGTGACGCGCGAGGAATTGGAGGAGCTGCTTCGGGCCCTGCGCGCGCTGCGTGATGGTGTAGCTGATGTTGGGCCGGTCGAAGCTCGTCGCAAAGACGCGCGCTTCGCCCAGATGCAGCCGTTCGATGATGTCGGCGCGGGTGAGGGCGTCGGCCGTGGCCGTGAGCGCCACGCGCGGCACATGCGGGAAGAGCTCGGCGAGGCGGGAAAGCTCGCGGTAGTCGGGCCGGAAGTCGTGGCCCCACTGGCTCACGCAATGCGCCTCGTCGATCGCGAACAGCGCGATGTCGATGTCGGCGATGAGCTGCAGGAAGCCGGCGGTCATGGCCCGCTCGGGCGCCACATAGAGCAGGTCGAGCGCGCCGCGGCGGAGCAGCGTGCGCACCCCCTGCGCCTCGTCCGGGCTCAGCGCCGAGTTGAGCGCCTCCGCGCGCACCCCCTGCTGGCGCAGCGCCTCGACCTGGTCGCGCATCAATGCGATCAGCGGCGAGATGACGATGCCGACGCCGGTCCGGCAGAGCGCCGGCAGCTGGTAGCAGATGGATTTGCCGGCGCCCGTCGGAAACAGCACCACCGCATCGCCGCCGCCCACGATGTGGTCGACCACCTCCTCCTGCTGCCCGCGAAAGGCGCTGTGCCCAAAGGTCTTGAGCAGCACGTCGCGCGGGTTGAGCTGGAGGGGGAGGAGCATGTGAGTCGTCTCATACTCCGCCGGGAGCTTCGCGTCATCCGGATGCGCGGCGGCTGAACCGCACCGTCAGCCAGCGTTCACCTCGGACCCTCTAGAGGCGTGCGGCGTCACACCATTCGGAGGAACCCGATGAAGTCCGTTTTCACGATCGCCTTCGCGGTCGCCATGTTCAATTTCGCAACCCTGCCGGCCGAGGCCATCCAGGGCTGCACGGTGTCGTACAGCCAGGGGACCGTCGCGGTACTCCCGCCGGTCTGCGCCCTGCCGGAAACCAAGGTCAACCATCCCAAATGGTACCGCGACGGCGGCTACTGCGACGGCGGCGCCTATGCGACGGCGTCCGGCCCGTCCCACCTGACCTGCCCCAAGGGCCCCTGAGCCCGAAACGAAAGGGCGGCTCTCAGCCGCCCTTCCTGCCTGAAACGCCGATCTACAGCACGAAGCGGCTGAGATCCGCGTCGGCCGCCATCTTGCCGACCTTGTCGGCCACATAGGCCTTGTCGATCGTCACGGTCTGGCCCTGCTTCTCGCTGGCGTCGAAGCTCAGCTGCTCGACCAGCCGCTCCATGATGGTCTGGAGCCGCCGTGCGCCGATATTCTCGATGGTCGAGTTGACCTTGACCGCCGCATCGGCGATCGCGTCGATGCCGTCGGCGGTGAAGTCGAGCGTCACCCCTTCGGTCGCCATCAGCGCCACATACTGCTTGATCAGCGAGGCGTCGGTGTCCTTGAGGATGCCGACGAGGTCGTCCTTGGTCAGCGCCTTGAGCTCGACGCGGATGGGCAGGCGCCCCTGCAGCTCCGGCAAGAGGTCCGAGGGCTTGCTCACATGGAACGCGCCCGAGGCGATGAAGAGGATGTGGTCGGTCTTGACCGGCCCGTACTTGGTCGAGACGGTCGTGCCTTCGATCAGGGGCAGCAGGTCGCGCTGCACGCCTTCGCGGCTCGGGCCCGAATAGGCGCCGGTGCCCGCGACCTTGTCGATCTCGTCGATGAACACGATGCCGTGGTTCTCCGAGAGCTCGATCGCCTCGCGCGTCAGCTGGTCCTGGTCGAGCAGCTTGTCGGCCTCGTCGGCCATCAGCAGCGCATGGCTGTCCTTGACCTTGACCTTGCGCTTCTGCGCCTTGCCGCCGAGCGCCTTGCCGATCATGTCCTGGATGTTGATGACATTGGGCTGGCCGGGAATCTCGAACATGCCGCCCTGCGGGCCGGGGCCCGAAACCTCGATCTCGATGTCCTTGTCGTCGAGCTCGCCCGCCCGGAGTTTCTTCCGGAACGAATCCCGCGTCGCCGAGCCGGCGCTGGCGCCGACCAGCGCGTCGAGCACGCGCTCCTCGGCCTTCTCATGCGCTTGGCTCTTGACGCTCTCGCGCCGGATGTCGCGAAGCACGCCGATGCCGGCCTCGACGAGGTCGCGGATCATCTGCTCGACATCGCGGCCGACATAGCCGACCTCGGTGAATTTCGTCGCCTCGACCTTGATGAAGGGCGCCTGGGCGAGCTTGGCCAGCCGGCGCGAAATCTCGGTCTTGCCGACGCCGGTCGGCCCGATCATCAGGATGTTCTTGGGCGTCACCTCGTGGCGGAGGTTCTCGGGCAGCTGCTGGCGGCGCCAGCGGTTGCGGAGCGCCACCGCGACGGCGCGCTTGGCGTCGGTCTGCCCGACGATGTAGCGGTCGAGCTCGGCCACGATCTGCCGGGGGGAGAGATTGTCAGCCACTCTGCCGTCCTTCCGGGCGCTCTCCTTTGGAGCCGCGCCGTCTGTCCCGCCGAAGCCGGGATTGGGTTCGTTCAACACAATAGTCCTCACTTGCCGTGGGATCGAAGCGAAAGCTCAGCTTTCGATGCTTTCGACCGTCACGTTCTCGTTGGTGTAGATGCAGATTTCGGCGGCGATCTTCATCGCCTTGCGCGCGATGGTCTCGGCGTCCATGTCGGTGTTCTCGGCGAGCGCCAGCGCCGCCGACTGCGCATAATTGCCGCCCGAGCCGATGGCGATGACGCCCTTGTCGGGGGTCAGCACGTCGCCGTTGCCGGTGACCACCAGCGTCTCCTTGGCGTCGGCGACGATCATCATCGCCTCGAGGTGGCGGAGGTAGCGGTCGCCGCGCCAGTCTTTCGCCAGCTCCACGCAGGCGCGCAGCAGCTGGTCGGGATACTGCTCGAGCTTCTTTTCGAGCCGCTCGAACAGCGTGAAGGCGTCGGCGGTCGAGCCGGCAAAGCCGCCGATCACCTTGTCGCCCACGAGCCGGCGGACTTTGCGCGCCTGATGCTTCATCACGGTGTTGCCCACCGAGACCTGGCCGTCGCCCGCCACCACGACCTTGTTGCCCTTGCGGACCGACACGATCGTCGTGCCATGCCAGCCGGGGGATTTACTGTCGTCGGACATTCAACACTCCAAAAGGATTTTTCCGTAGATAGGGTCGCCGGGGCGGAATTCAATCATCGGCAAATGCCGATGAAGCGGGGATTTCGGTGGCGACGTATGTGGACTTCAAGCGCCGGGTCAAGGATCACGCGAGGCTCGAGGGCGAGGCCACGATCGCCATCGGCACGACCGGTTTTGCCGGCGACGGCGACCGGCTGTTCCTCGAATTCAACGAGACCGGCATGCTGTTTTCCCACGACGACGCCCGCGCCTTCCTGTCGGCCGCCGTCCGTGCCATGACGCGGCTCGGGATCACCCCCGACGATCCGCTGGGACGGAAGTATGATGCGCAAGGCTGAAATCAAGCGGAAGACCACCGAGACCGACATTTCGGTGGCGGTCAATCTCGACGGCACCGGAGTCTATTCGGTGGCGACCGGGGTGGGCTTTCTCGACCACATGCTGGAGCTGTTCTCCAAACACTCGCTGATCGACGTGACGGTCAACGCCAAGGGCGACCTCCACATCGATTTCCACCACACGACCGAAGACGTCGGCATCGCGCTCGGCGAGGCGATCCGGCAGGCGCTCGGCGACAAAAAGGGCATCCGCCGCTACGGCAGCATGGACCTCGTGATGGACGGCACGCTCACCCGGGCCGCGCTCGACGTCTCCGGCCGCCCGTACCTGGTGTGGAAGGCAACGTTCACCGCCGGCAAGGTGGGCGAGATGGACACCGAGCTCTTCCGCGAGTGGTTCCAGGCCTTCGCCATGAACGCCGGGATCACGCTCCACGTCGAAAATCTCTACGGCGACAACAACCACCACATCGCCGAATCGGCGTTCAAGGCGCTGGCGCGGGCGCTGCGGGCGGCGGTCGAGATCGATCCGCGGGCGAAGGACGCGATTCCGAGCACAAAGGGACGGCTGTAGGGGCTTGGGTGTGCCACGCCCTCGTGGTTCGACAAGCTCACCATGAGGGCTACTGATAGGCCGGTGACTCCGAGGACCTCATCCTGAGCTTGTCGAAGGACGAGGTCCGGGCGCTCCGGAGGCGCCGCAATCGAGTTTCGGTCGCTTATTGCCAGCCGTGCGTGGCGCCCGCCAGCAGCCCGGTGCCGATCCAGGCCAGGGCGAACACCAGCAGCACCAGCGCCAGCCAGCCGATGAACACGCCCTGGCTCGGGGTTTCGCGCGGCGCGTCATCGTGGGAATCGGTCACGGGCTGGTCTCCATCTTTCCGCGCGGCTGGATTTGCTCTAAGGCGGGGTGATGACCGTCTACTCTATCTTTGAAAAACCGCAAGACAAGGCGGCAAAGCGGCGCGCGCGCTTCGCCCCGCCCGTTGCCGTGCCCGACCGGTTTTCATGGTTCGCCGCGATCCTGCCGCCGCTCTTTGCGCTGGCGAACGGGCTTTGGCTGCTGCTGCTGTTCTGGATCGTGCTGGTCGCGGGCCTTGCCTATGCGAGCCGCGTGATCGGCGGCGACGCGGCGGCCTGGCTCTATGTGCTGGTCGCGCTGTTCCTGGGCTTCGAGGCCCCGGCGTTCCGGCGCGATGGCCTCATGGCACGCGGCTATCTCTGGCGCGGCGACGTCATCGCGAGCGCCCCCGATCTCGCCGAGCGGGATTTCCTGGCCGGCGCAAAATGACCGGCACCATCGCCATCATCGATTACGGCTCGGGCAACCTCCGCTCGGCCGCAAAGGCCTTCGAGCGCTCGGTGCGCGCGCTCAAGGCCGATGCCGATGTGGCGGTGAGCAACGACCCCGATCTCGTCCGCAAGGCTGACCGCATCGTGCTGCCGGGCGTCGGCGCCTTCGAGGACTGCATGAGCGGGCTCACGGCCGTGCGTGGCATGCGCGAGGCGATGGCGGACCGCGTCATCAAAGGTGGCGTGCCGTTCCTCGGCATCTGCGTCGGCATGCAGCTGATGGCCGCCGAGGGGCACGAGAAGGGCGTCACGCCCGGGCTCGGCTGGATCGCGGGCAATGTCGTGCGGCTCGAACCGGCCGGCGGCCTCAAGGTGCCGCATATGGGCTGGAACACGCTGCGCTTCACGCAGCCTCACCCGCTGTTCGACGGCATCGCCGACGGCGAGGCGGGCCTGCACGCCTATTTCGTCCACTCCTACCACCTCGCGACGTCCAACCCCGCCGAGCTCTTCGCCACGGCCGACTACGGCCAGGCCGTCACCGCCTGCGTCGGCCGCGACAACCTGTTTGGAACCCAGTTCCATCCGGAAAAGAGCCAGACGCTGGGCCTGCGGTTGATCGAGAATTTTCTCGGGTGGCGGCCGTGAGAGCGAACCCGGCCCCCGTTTCTCCCTCCCCCGCGTGGGGAGGGCGGCGCGCTCGGCTTCGCGATCAGCGAAGCCCTAGCAAGCCGGGGTGGGGGGGCTCGCCTCGGACTCGCCATTCGCGGATATCCCCCCCACCCAGCTGCGCTAGCTCGCTACGCTCGCAAGCTTCGCTGCCCTCCCCACGCGGGGGAGGGAGAGCCGCGCCCTGGGTGGCCACATGATCCTCTTTCCCGCGATCGACCTGAAGGCCGGGCAGGCGGTGCGGCTGAAGCTCGGCGACATGGCCGCGGCCACTGTGTTCAACGACGATCCTGCGGCGCAGGCAAAGCTCTTTGCGGCGCAGGGCTTCACGCACCTCCACGTCGTCGATCTCGACGGCGCCTTTGCCGGCGAGAGCCGCAACGGCGCGGCGGTCGAGGCGATCCTCAAAGCCGTCGACATGCCGGTGCAGCTCGGCGGCGGCATCCGCACGATGGGCCAGATCGAGGCCTGGCTGCAGAAGGGCCTGAGCCGCGTCATTCTCGGCACGATTGCGCTGCGCGATCCGGCGCTGGTCAAGGACGCCGCCAAGCGCTTTGCCGGCCGCATCGCGGTCGGCATCGACGCGCGCGGCGGCAAGGTCGCGGTCGAAGGGTGGGCCGAGACCTCCGAACTCAGCGCCCTCGACATGGCCAAGCGCTTCGAGGGCGCAGGCGTGGCC
>CAYRZM010000116.1:0-7755 GCA_964428685.1 uncultured Devosia sp.
ACGCCAACTTTCGCGCCCTCGGCGGCGAGCCGCTTGATGGTCGCCTCGCCGATGCCGGACCCTGCGCCGGTCACCAGCGCCACCTTGCCCGAAAACTCCACGGAACCCTCGTCTCCACTCCCGGCCACCGCGTTAGCAAAGAAACGCCGCCTTGCAAACACGCCTCGGTGGTTGACCCGATGGCGCACACCCCGCACCATCGCCGGCATGTCCAAATCTGAACTGACCGCCGCGATCGAGAGCCGCCGCGACGACCTCGTGGCCCTGACGCAGGGGCTGATCCGCATCCCCACCGTCAATCCCCCCGGCACCGCCTATCGCGAGATCTGCGACTATCTCGCCCAGCGGCTCCGCCCGCGCTTTCCCGAGATTACGGTCCTCCGGGCCGAAGGCGCCGTCGGCGACATCGACAAATATCCGCGCTGGAACCTCGTGGCGCGGCGGCCGGGCAAGGCGGGGGGCGAGACCGTCCACTTCAATTCGCACCACGACGTGGTCGAGACCGGCAGCGGCTGGACGGTCGATCCGTTCGGCGGCGAGGTGCGGGGCGACCGTGTCTATGGCCGCGGCGCCTGCGACATGAAGGGCGGGCTCGCCGCCTCGATCGTCGCCGCCGAAGCTTTTGTCGACACGCACCCCGATTTTGCCGGCGCGGTCGAGATTTCGGCCACCGCGGACGAAGAGACCGGCGGCTATGCGGGCGTCGCCTGGCTCGCCGAACGTGGCTGGTTTTCGCCCTCTCGCGTCCAGCACGTCATCATCCCCG
This sequence comes from uncultured Devosia sp., assembly GCA_964428685.1. Taxonomy (GTDB): domain Bacteria; phylum Pseudomonadota; class Alphaproteobacteria; order Rhizobiales; family Devosiaceae; genus Devosia_A. Next base: position 767 of record CAYRZM010000116.1, read on the forward strand.
AGCCGCTCAACAAGAACCGCATCTGCCTCGGCCACCGGGGTGTGTGGTGGGCCGAGATCGAAACGCACGGCCGGATCGCCCACGGCTCGATGCCGTTCCTCGGCGACAGCGCCATCCGCCACATGGCGGCGCTGCTGGGCGAGATCGAGCGCACGCTCTACCCCGCGCTCGCGGCGCGGCAGACGGCGATGCCGGTCGTGCCGCCGCCCGCCCGGCAGTCGACGCTCAACATCAACTCGATCCACGGCGGCCAGCCCGAGCCCGAGGCGGGCTACACCGGCTTTCCGGCGCCGGTGGTGGCGCATTCGGCCCGCATCGTCATCGACCGCCGCTACCTCATCGAGGAGCAGCCGGCGGCGGTGCGGCAGGAAATGGTCGACCTCCTCGAGCGGCTCAAGGCGACGCGCCCGGGCTTTTCCTACGAATTGCGCGATCTCTGGACCATCCCGCCGACGATGACGGACCAGGCGGCACCCGTGGTGCGCGCCGTCGATGCGGCGATCACGCAGGTGCTCGGGCTGACCCCGGACTACGTGGTCTCGCCCGGCACCTATGACCAGAAGCACATCGACCGGATCGGCAAGCTCCACAACTGCATCGCCTACGGACCGGGCATCCTCGACCTCGCGCACCAGCCGGACGAATATGTCGGGATCACCGACATGGTCGATTCCGCCAAGGTCATGGGGCTCGCACTCATCGACCTGCTGGGCGCGGCCGGATGAGAATGGCATCGCGCACAAGCCCATTCTAACGCGCACGAAACCGTCCTAGGATCGGCGCAAGGCCGCCCGAAGCGGCCGGCAAGGGAAGGCATCCACATGCGCAAATCATTGCTTCTGCTGGCGCTCGCCGGCGCACTGCTCAGCGGCACGGCCTACGCGGCGCCGCGCACCGACCTCACCATCGGCATCCAGCTCGAGCCGACCAACCTCGACCCGACCACCGGCGGCGCCGCGGCGGCGATCCGCTCGGTCACCGACCTCAACATCTACAACGGCCTCACCCGGATCGACAAAGACGGCGCCGTGCAGCCCGACCTCGCGACCAGCTGGGACATCTCCGCCGACGGCCTCACCTACACCTTCCATTTGAAGACCGGCATCACCTTCTCGGATGGAACGCCGTTCTCGGCCGACGACGTCAAGTGGACGCTCGACCGCGACCGCGCCGCCGATTCCAAGAGCGCGCAGAAGCAGCTCTTCACCAACATCGCCTCGGTCGACGTCGTCGATCCGGCGACGGTCAAGGTGACGCTCACGCAGCCGCAGGGCGATTTCCTCTACGACATGGGCTGGGGCGATGCGGTGATCGTGTCGCAGAAGACCGCCGACACCGACGTCACCAACCCCGTCGGCACCGGCCCCTATATCCTCGGCGAATGGGCCAAGGCCGACCACATCACGCTGGTCGCCAACCCCAAATACACCGGCACCAAGCCGGCGCTCGACAAGGTGACGTTCAAGTTCATCTCCGATCCGACGGCGGCGACCAACGCGCTCCTCGCCGGCGACATCGACGTGTTCTCGGGCTTCCCGGCGCCCGAGCAGCTCGGCCAGTTCAAGTCCAACGACCAGTTCCAGGTGATCGTGGGTTCGACCCAGGGCGAAACCATCGTCGCGATGAACAACGCCCATCCGCCGCTCGATAACGTCAAGGTGCGCGAGGCCATCGCCCACGCGATCGACCGCAACGCGATCATCGAGGGCAGCCAGTTCGGCTACGGCACGCCGATCGGCAGCTTCTACCCGCCGGGCGATCCGGCCTATATTGACCTCACGGGCCTGTCGAACTTCGATCCGGCGAAATCCAAGCAGCTGCTCGCCGACGCCGGGGTCAAGGACCTGACGCTCACCTTCAAGGTGCCGCCCGCCGCCTATGCCCGCGCCGCCGCGCCGATCATCCAGCAGGAGCTGGCCGATGTCGGCATCAAGGTCAACGTGGTCAACGTCGAATGGGCCGACTGGATCGCCAACGTCTTCCAGGGCACCTACGACTACGACCTCACCATGGTGAGCCATGTCGAGGCCAACGACTTCGGCTCGTTCGGCAAGAAGGGCTACTACACCAACTACAAGAACGCCGATGCGCTGAACGCCCTCATCGCCCAGCTCAACGCCACCACGGACCCGCAGAAGCAGATCTCGATCAAGCAGGACATCCAGAAGCTCCTCGCCAACGACTTCGTGGCCGTCTACGTGTTCGAGCTGCCCAACATTACGGTCGCCAACAAGAACGTGCAGGGCCTCTGGGCCAACGCCCCGCAGCCGACGACCGACCTCAGCGCGCTCTCCTGGGCGCAGTAAGCGACCGGCGCCGGCCTCCTGCGACAGAGAGGCCGGCGACGTCTGTTATCGGAGCTCCCCCCTCATCCGCCCTTCGGGCACCTTCTCCCTCAAGGGGAGAAGGCCCGATTGTGAGCTCTCGGCTCGATTGCCTTCTCCCTTGACGGGAGAAGGTGGCGGAGCCGGATGAAGGTGGGGCCGCTTGCACGACCGTTCTGACGCGGGTCTACTGGCCCCATGAGTTCCTACCTCGCTGGCCGCGTCGTCTCGCTCATCCTGAGCCTGCTGGCGGCGTCGATCGTCATCTTCCTCGTGCTCGAAGTGCTGCCCGGCGATCCGGCGCAGTTCATCCTCGGCATGAATGCGCGGCCCGATACGCTCGCGGCGCTGCGCGCACAGCTCGGCCTCGATGCGCCGCCGCTCACCCGCTATTTCGGCTGGGTGCTGGGCATGCTGCATGGCGATTTCGGCATCAGCTACACCTATCGCGTGCCGGTCGGCGAGCTCATCGCGCAGCGCATCGTGGTGTCGCTGCCGCTGGCGCTGCTCTCGCTCGGGCTCACGCTGCTGATCGCCTTTCCCGCCGGCATCCTCTCGGCGGCGCGGCGCAATTCGCGCACCGACGTGGCGGTGATGGGGGTCACCCAGCTCGGCGTCGCGGTGCCCAATTTCTGGTTCGCGATCCTGCTCGTCCTCGTCTTCGCGGTCACCCTCCACTGGTTCGGCGCCGGCGGCTTTCCCGGCTGGGACAAGGGCTTCTGGATCGGGCTGCGCGCCCTCACCCTGCCCGCCATCGCGCTGGCGCTGCCGCAGGCCTCGATCCTCGCCCGCGTCATGCGCTCGGCGCTCCTCGACACGCTCGATGAAGACTACATCCGCACCGCACGCGCCAAGGGACTGAGCCGCGGCCAGGCGCTGTGGCGGCACGCGGTGCGCAACGCGCTGATCCCGGTACTGACCATCGTCGGGCTGCAGTTCGCCTTCCTCCTCGCCGGCGGCATCATCATCGAGAACGTGTTCTTCCTGCCCGGCCTCGGCCGGCTGATCTTCCAGGGCATCACCCAGCGCGACCTGATCGTGGTGAAGTCGGTGGTGATGCTGCTGGTGTTCGCGGTGATCGTCGTCAATTTCCTCGTCGACCTCAGCTACCTCTGGGTCGATCCGCGGCTGAGGCGGCGCGCATGAGCCTGAGCGCGCCCGTCCCCGCCCCGATGCGCCGCGCCGGCCTTTTCCGCGCGGCGCTCGCGTCGCCGAGCTTCGTGACCGGCCTGTCGCTCACCGCCATCGTCATCCTCGCCGCGCTCGTCTCGCTGGTCTGGACGCCCTACAATTATGCCGCGCAGGACATCCCCCACAAGCTCCAGGGCCTGAGCGCCGCCCACTGGTTCGGCACCGACCAGTACGGGCGCGACGTGTTCTCGATGCTGCTGGTGGGCGCCCGCACCTCGATCGCCGTGGCGCTCGTCGCCGTCGGCGTGGGCGTCGCGGCCGGGGTGCCGCTCGGGCTCTGGGCAGCGGCGCGGCGCGGCACGCTGCTCGACGACGCCATCATGCGCGCCAACGATCTGGTCTTCGCCTTCCCGGCTCTCCTCATCGCGGTGCTGATCACCGCCGTGTTCGGGCCGGGCGCGGTCAACGCCATCATCGCCATCGGCATCTTCAACATCCCGGTGTTCGCGCGGCTGAGCCGCGCCGCCGCGCTCAGCCTCTGGACGCGCGACTTCATCCTCGCGGCCCGCGTCGCCGGCAAGGGCAGCGCCCGCATCTCGGTCGAGCACATCCTGCCCAATATCCTCAACACGCTGGTGGTGCAGGTCACGATCCAGTTCTCGCTCGGCATCCTCGCCGAGGCGGCGCTGGCCTATGTCGGCCTCGGCGCGCAGCCGCCGATCCCGAGCTGGGGCAAGATGCTGGCCGACAGCCAGACGCTGATCAGCCTCGCACCGCACCTCGCGCTGATCCCCGGCCTTGCCATCGTCCTCACGGTGCTCGGCCTCAATCTCATGGGCGACGGGCTGCGCGACATCTTCGATCCGCGCCTGCAGCGGGGCCGGCGATGAGCCTGCTCGCGGTGGAGGACCTCCGCCTCAGCATCGGCGACGTGCCGATCCTCAACGGCGTGAGCCTTAGCGTGGAGCCGGGGCAGATCCTCGGCCTCATCGGAGAGTCCGGCTCGGGCAAGTCGATGACGGCGCTGTCGGTGATGGGCCTCCTGCCGCCCAGCGCGCAGCGCAGCGGCCGCATCGCGCTCGGGGACACGGACCTCGTCACAGCCTCCGAACGCGAGATGAACGCCATCCGCGGCCGCGACATCGGAATGGTGTTCCAGGAGCCGATGACGGCGCTCGATCCCTTGAAGACCATCGGCGACCAGGTGGCCGAGACCATCTCGATCCACGGCGCGATGAGCCGCCGCGAGGCGCTCGCCGAGGCCGACCGGGCGCTCGACCGCGCCGGTTTGCCCGCCGATCTCTTTCCGCGCGACCGATATCCGCACGAGCTCAGCGGCGGGCAGCGGCAGCGCGTCGTCATCGCGATCGCCATCGCGCTGAGGCCAAAGCTCCTGATCGCGGACGAACCGACCACAGCGCTCGACGTCACCACGCAGGCGCGCATCCTGACGCTGATGCGCCGCTTCGTCGACGACGACGGCATGGGCCTCGTCTTTATCACCCACGACCTCGCGGTGGTCGCCGGCCTCGCCGACACAGTGGCGGTGATGCAGCGCGGCGAAATCGTCGAGGCGGGGCCAACCGCGAAGCTCTTCCGCACCCTCGCCCATCCCTATTCGCGCGCGCTGTTCGCGGCCTCGTCGCACGTGCCCGCGCGCGACCCTGCGCTGCCCGGCGGGCCGCCGGTGCTCGAGGTCGAAGGGGTCAGCCGCGACTACCGCATTCCGCCGCGCCGGCCGTTCGGCCAGGCGGGTGCGTTCCGCGCCGTCGACAATGTCAGTTTCACCATCGCGCGCGGCGAAAATGTCGGGCTGGTGGGCGAGAGCGGCAGCGGCAAGTCCACCCTCGCCCGCGCCATCATGGCGCTCGAGCCGGTGCAGGCCGGCCGCATCGCCATCGACGGGGCGGCCCTCTCCGACCGCGACCTCGGCGCACGGCGGAAGCTCCAGGTGGTGTTCCAGGACCCCTACGGCTCGTTCGATCCGCGCCAGCGCGTCGGCACGCTCGTCGCCGAGCCGTTCCACCTCCTCGGCGCAGCCGCCCCGCGCGGCGAAGAACGCCGGGCACGCATCGCCGCGGCGCTCGACAATGTCGGGCTCGGCGCGGCCGATGCCGACAAATACATCCACGAATTCTCGGGCGGCCAGCGCCAGCGCATCGCCATCGCGCGGGCGCTCATCATCGAGCCGAAGCTCATCATTCTGGATGAAGCGGTGTCGGCGCTCGACGTCTCGATCCGCGCCCAGATCCTCGACCTGCTCGCGGAGCTGAGCGACCGGCTGGCGCTCTCCTATCTCTTCATCTCGCACGATCTGAGCGTCGTCCGCGCCATCACCGACCGCGTGCTGGTGATGCAGCACGGCCGCATCGTCGAGTCCGGCCCCACCGCGGATATCTTCGCCAACCCGCAGCACCCCTACACGCAGGAACTGATCGCCGCGACCCCGAGCCTCGAGCGGGCGCTTGCGGGGCGCCCGCCAGAGGCGTAGGCCAGCCGCATGACCGTCCGTCCCGACCCGCAGCTCTTTTTCGATCCCGCCAAGTGCTTCATCGGCGGGCGCTGGATCGCGCCGGCGGCGGGCGACACCCTGCCGGTCGAGAACCCATCGGACGGCACGGTGTTCGCGCAGATCGCGCGTGGCCGCGCGGCCGACATCGATTTGGCCGTCGCCGCGGCCCGTGCCGCGCTCAACGGCGCCTGGGGCAAGACGCCCGCAGCGGAGCGCGGGCGCATCCTGTCGCGCATCGGCCGCCTCGTCCTCGAGCGCGTCGAGGAGCTGGCGCGGATCGAAGCGCTCGATGTGGGCAAGCCGCTCAAGCAGGCGCGCGCCGATGCTCTCGCCCTCGCGCGCTACATGGAATTCTACGGCGGCGCGGCCGATAAGATCATGGGCGAGACCATCCCCTATCTCGACGGCTACACCGTCTACACGCTGCGCGAGCCGCACGGCGTCACCGGCCACATCATCCCGTGGAACTACCCGATGCAGGTGCTCGGCCGGTCGGTCGGCGGCGCGCTCTGCATGGGCAATGCCGCGGTGCTGAAGCCGGCCGAGGAGGCCTGCCTCACCGCCATCGCCTTCGCGCAGATCGCGAGCGAAGCCGGGCTGCCCGAAGGCGCGCTCAACGTCGTCCCCGGGCTCGGCGAAGAGGCGGGGGCGGCGCTCACCGCGCATCCGGGCGTCAACCACCTCTCGTTCACCGGCTCGGTGCCGGTGGGGCGGCTGGTGCAGCGGGCGGCGGCGGAGAACGTCGTTCCGGTGACGCTCGAGCTCGGCGGCAAGTCGCCGCAGCTGGTGTTCGCCGATGCCGACCTCGACCGCGCGCTGCCGTTCCTCGTCACCGCCGGCATCCAGAACGCCGGCCAGACCTGCTCGGCCAGCTCGCGCATCCTGGTCGAGCGCAAAATTCACGACGAGCTCCTGGTGCGCCTCGCTGAGCGCTACCGGGCGCTGCGCGTCGGACCGGCGATCGCCGACCGCGACCTCGGCCCGATGGTCAGTGAGCGGCAGAAAGATGTGGTCAACGGCTT
>CAYRZM010000117.1:0-3853 GCA_964428685.1 uncultured Devosia sp.
GCCGCCCGAGAGCCATCTGGGTATCCAAGAGGTCACGCGAGCGGTCAGCGCCAAGAAGCCCGCAATCGCAATGGGCGCGACGATGTAGAACTGCTCTTCAACCGCGAGCGACCAGAGGTGCAGCAACTCCTTGACGTTGCCATCGGTGTCGAAATAGCCAACGTGTCGGATTAGCCAGGAGTTCATCGCCATTCCGGCAGACCACGTCACCTGTTCGCCGAGCTCGGCAAATTCCGACGGACTGACAAGCACGACAAAACTCAGCAGCACGGAACAGAGGATCACCAGGAGATAGGACGGCAGAATGCGCAGGACGCGACGGGCCCAGAACGTCCCGAAGCGAAACGTCCGGCGTTCACAGTCCGTGACGATCTGGCCAATGATCAGGAAGCCTGAGATGACGAAGAAGATGTCGACGCCGAAGAACCCGCCGGTCGGTGCTGGCAAGCCGACATGGAAGGCGACGACCGCGAGGATCGCGATGGCGCGGAGCCCATCAATGAAGTCGGCGTAGCCCCGGACGGGCGCGCCTGCAGCAGAGTCCGTCAACCGTTGTCCCCCGTTTGCGACAAATAGCGTCCGGCGGGCGCCACAGCGCAAGGGGCGTCTACGCGGTCCCTTCGGGAGGCGGGCCCCCCTGACCGCCGCGGCGGAGGAAGCGGCGGAAGCGGGGGACGGTGGGGGCACGTGGCGGGGCCGGCTCGGCGGGGGCCGGCGTGCGCGTCGGAAGGCGCTGCACGGCGACGATCGTGCCGTCCATCGGGAAGTCGGTGCGGGTCAGGCCCAGGGGCCATTCGGTGATGCCGGCGACGCAGTAGGATTTTATCGAGCGCAGCGAGAGCATCGCGGCGGCCGGCAAGACCGGCAGCTGGTCGAAGGGCGTGTCGATGGGAACGGCGACGTCGCCCACGGCGCGGCGGAAGTTGAGATCGCCCTTGAGGATGGTGAGGACGCGTTCCCCGGTGCCGAGCTCTTCGGCCGGCAGGGTGTCGAAAAAGCGGGGAGCCGACCACAGCGGATTGGACGCGAAGCGGATGGCGCCCTGGCGAACGGCCTTCAGCATCCGTTGGCCGAAGTTGGTCGACGGGTTCAACCGGTCGAGCATGATGGTGACGTCGTCCGAGGTGGCGTCGGACACGAACATCGGCAGCTGCTTGACGTGAACCACGACCTCGATGCCGTGCTCGGCGGCGAGGATCGCGAGTACGAGGTCGCCGGCGAATTCGGCACCAAAATTGTCGGCGATGATGTTCAGGCGATTGATCTCGCCGGGATCGATCCGGAGCAGGCTCTTGCCGAGGCTGAGCGTCGTGACCGGCTTGGCGATCTGGGAGAGATCATGGGCATTGGCGTCGAGCGAGAGCCGAAGCCCCTCCTCGAAACTCTTGGTTTCGCCGAGGACGGTTTCGGCCCATTGCAGGTGGCGGTCGAGATCGCGGTGCTTGATGGCGCGGAAGGGGTCCATCCGCGTTTCCGGAAAGCGCACCGCCCGCAGGATGCGGAAATACATCCAGTATTCGAAATCGAAGAACGGGGCCTGTCGCGGGCGCCGGCCGTTGACGCGGGCGGGCAAATCCTCCCAGCCGGCGAAGGGCCAGCCCTCGAGGCCCATGACCATGGGGCCGTCGGCCTCGACGGCGCGGCCGATGGCGCGCAGCTGGCGGATCGCCTCGTCGCTGAGGCCCTCCTCCGCCGTGCGGATGATCACCGGGATGCGCTTGGCCATGGTGTCGGCGACGAAACGCGCATAGCGGCCGCCGTCGGCGGTGACGGGGGGACTAGAAGCCAAACGCGTACTGCCCCGTGGGCGAGGCGGCGTGTTCGAGCGCGAGCATCCGCATCTTGGCGCTGACGCCGCCGGGCGACGAGAAGCCGCCGGTGCTCCCGTCGGCGCCGAGCACGCGATGGCAGGGGATGATCAGCGGGACGGGGTTTGCGCCCATCGCCTGCCCCACGGCGCGCGCCATGGTGACGTCGCCCAGGGCCCGGGCAATGGCCCCATAGGTGGTGGTTTCGCCGTAGCCGATGCGGCGAAGATGCTCGTAGGCGCGGCGATTGAACTCGGGGACCTCGCCCAGATCGAGCGGCACGTCTGAGAAGTCGACCAGCGCGCCCTCCGCGTAGTCGCGGATCATTTCCGGAAGATCGGCCAGCGCCCGGTCGGGGAAGCCCGGCTCTGCCGGTTCGCGCGAGATCCAGATCTCGGTGCGGGCCCGGTCGCGACCCGGCAGCGCCACACGGGCGAGCCCGGCATCGGTCCAGGCGATGCCGAAGGTGCCGATCGCGGTGTCGACCAAGGCGTAGCGCATGGGCCGATCATAGCAGCTTATGCCGGGCGGGAAGGCCGATTGTGCCGGCCAACTCCCGCAATCCACCGCTAGTCGAGCCAGGGAAACCCGTCGGGATTGGCCCGGGCCTTGGCAAAGGTGACCTCGTCGTCGTGGCCGCGCATGGCATCGAGGAAGGGGAAATCCTCGGGCTCGACGGTGAGCCTCGCGAGAGGCCGCACCGGGACCAGGCTGGCCCACTGCGGCAGCCAGACCTGCGTATCGCGGAACGACAGATTTTCCTGCTGCTCGAAGGTCTCGCGCGGCAGGAGGTAGATCGTGCCCCGGCGGAACGGACGCTGCGCCAGCGCCGGTGCGCTGATCGAAAAGAAGTACCACGGCTCGCTGCGGGTGCCGTCCGCCGCGACCAGCCGCATGGCGGAATTGATCAGCGACATGCCGTAGCGGTCGCGATCGAGGATGGCGAAGTACATCGGCCAGAGCCCGTCGCCAGCGGCATACACCGCCTTGCGGTCACCGAATGGATTGACGTCGTCGGATTTGCGGGGCTCGAACAGCGCGATGCCGGGGTTGCCCGAGCCATGGAGCACGACGTCCCGGCTGTCGGCGAGATGGCAGAGGAACTGCCACTTGGGCGCCGCGAGGCGATAGTCGATCTCGCCACCGTTCTCGACGGCGGAATCATACAGCGCGTCGAACGCCGCAAGGGTAGCCGGGTCGCGCGGCATGGGGGGCCGCGGCATCAGATACGACGGAACGTCCACTCGCTAGACCACCGGCCCGCCCGGCGCGACGAACGAGCTGCCGGACGCCGGACGCGCGCCGCCACCCGCCCAGTTCGCGGCCTTTTCCTTGAGCTCGCGGAATTTGCGCGAGACCTCGCCGATCCGCTGGTCCCAGGCGGGATCTGGCGTCTGGCCTTCGATGACGCGGAAGTAGACCTCCATCATGGCCGCGATCGCGAAGGGCTCGATCAGCGCGGCCTTGACCGCCCAGGCGAAGATCAGTGCGAAAACGAAGCCGGCGGCGGACCAGCCGTTGGGCAGGAACCACACGGCTGCGGCCGCGGGCGCGAGCATCACCAGGAAGACGAGGAACGCCAGCACATAGATGATGACCGTGAGCCACGCGGCGTTCTTGAGCAGGACCTTGTAGTTCTGCGCGTAGAGGACGACGGCGGTCTCCGCGCCCTGCCAGGGGTTGGCGCTGCGCGTGCGGAACAGGTAGCCGAGCACCACCTCGTCCATCAGACCGATCGCGACGCGCAGAAAGGCCCGGACAAGGCCGACGACATTTTCCAGTCCCGGCAGCGGAATGAAGCTGGCGATCCCCTGGATCAAGCCGAGGATCGCAGCAAGGACGCCGCGCACGAGGAGGTCGACGCCGAACAGCACGTTGGTTTCGGCGAAATGCTGCTGCACGATCTCGCGGGCGTAGGCGACCTGGCCCTGCCCCTGCGGCACGCCACGGCCGTCGATCAGCTCGACCAGCACCGCGATGTGCCCGGCCTTGACGATGTAGAGGATGTATTCGCGCAGAACGAACAGCGTCCCGGCCGTCACCGC
>CAYRZM010000118.1:0-7537 GCA_964428685.1 uncultured Devosia sp.
CGGCGATCTCGGGGTCGGTGTCGGCGAGGGCGGCGGAAAAGAACTTCGGAAAGAGCGGAAGGGTCGCGGCGGCGCTCATGGGCGTCTCCCGTTGCTTGGCTGTTGCGAAGGATGCCCAGGCGAGCGGCGCAATCGCCCGCGCTCCCCGATGGTGGCCCATCCAAACTCGCCAGTCGCGCGGACTCCCGCAATATGCCGCAGTTCGCCGGGCGAAGAAAGGGCCAGCCCCCTCGCCTGCGCCGCCGGGCCGCAGGTTTTGCGGGGGAACGATGCCGGTGGCGGGGAGTTAGCCCGCCATCAGGTTGGTGCGATGCCGTCCTCCCGGCGCCGCGCCCATCTCGGTACTGAGAAAACTCAATATCTTCAAGGAGATGGAAATGTTTGTCGTCACCCCCCTTATCGCCGCCCTGTGGCTCGGCAGCACGTTCTGGACCGGCGTCGCGGTGTCGGGCGCCCTCGCCCATAACGAGCCCGTCGTGTCCGACGAAGTGACCGTCGGCGCCACCACGACCGACCACCAGGACGCCTGCGCCGCGCGCTACCACTCCTACGTCGTCGACCGTGACAGCTACATGGGATACGACGGCGAGTGGCACCTCTGCCGGCTCTAGCCGGCAGCCTCGCCTGCTGAAAAAGGGGCCCGCTCCGGCGGGCCCTTTTCGTTGCCGTCAGGCGCCCTGCTCGAGCCGCCGCCTGAGCTTGGCCAAAGCGAGATTCTGCATCTGCACCTGCGTTGCGGTGACGGGGGCGATGACGATTACCTCGGTGCCGGACCTGGCATCGATCGCGGCGACGCGCATCTGGCCGCCGATCTGGGTGAATTCGAAATAGACATCGCCATGCGGCGCAGAGCCCTTGTCGGCGCCCCAGGCCATTCAGCCGACGCTGCGCCGGGAGCGGAAGAGAGACGATCTCTTCGGCTCGCGGCGCTCCATGGCGTCAGGCGGTGTGGGTGTCCACCAGGCCCTGGGCGTCGAACTGGTAGACATCGTCGCGGAAGCTGACGGTGCCCTGCTTGTTGGCCCAGGCGGTGACGTAGGTGGTGTGGATCGGCGTCGGCGTCTTGAGGTTGACGTTGAGCTGCTCGTTGGAATTGAACACGGCATCGACGGCCTGCACGTCCCAGCCGCCGTTCGGCCCGAGCAGCCATGTCGCCAGCTCGTCGACGCCCTCGACGCGCACGCAGCCCGAGGAATGGAAGCGCGCGTTCTCGGCGAAGAGTGACTTCGACGGCGTGTCGTGGAGATAGACGTCGTACTTGTTGGGGAAGTTGATGCGGCAGTGGCCGAGCGAATTCTCGGCGCCCGGGTCCTGGCGGAAGCTGTAGTTGACGGCATCGTTGGTCGACCAGTCGATGTCGGTCGGCTGCACCTCGTTGCCCTTGCCGTCGTAGATGTGGATCTTGAACTTGGTCAGGTAGTTCGGATCGTCGTTCATGTAGGTGATCAGATCCTTCTGGATGAGGCTCTTGGGCACATGCCAGTAAGGATTGAAATTGATCTGGGTGATCTTGGCGTCGAGGATCGGGCTCGGGCGGTCGATGCGGCCGACGACGGCGGTGTGGCGCTGCGAAACCATGCCGCCGTCGATGGCCTCGATCGACGCCGCCGGGATGTTGACCACGACGTAGCGCTCGCTGCTGCTGAGCGCCGTGGCCATCGTCTGGACACGCTGGGCATTGAGCTGGAGCTGGCTGAGCCGCGCATCGGCGGTCACCTGCATCGCATAGAAGGTCGGCTCGTCGATCTTGCCGGTGGGCACGATGCCGTGGCGCACCTGGAACTTGCGCACGGCGAGATCGAGCACGCCGTCGAAGGTGCCGTTGACGTGGTCGGCCACGGGATAGTCGCCGACCAGCATCAGGTGGCGCTTCAGGTGGCTGATGGCGACCGAGGAGTCCTTGCCGAGCGACAGGTTGAAGGTCTGGCGGGTGGGCTGCTCCCAACCGCCCTGGGCGACGACCTTCTGGTAATACTGGATCGCGAGCTGAAGATTGTAAGCGGTGTCGAAGCTCAGGATCGGCTCGGGTGTGTCGATGGTCGCGAGCGCGTCGGCGGTGTTCTTGTCACGGTCGGTGCCCTTGAGCATGGCGTTGCGCGCCATGACGTCCCAGATCGAGTCGCCATCGTCGGCCCGCGCGAGGCTTGGCAGCATGGCTGTCGCGCCCAAGGCCGCAGCGGAAGTGAGGAGTTGGCGCCGGGTCAGGGGCATAGGGTCACCAGTCAATCGGTCGGTGGCAAGGAACGGCTCAAAATACCATCGCGCCCGTCCCGGCAACAACCGAGGTCAACGAGCTGTGAAGCCCGACGAACGCAACACTTTCGGATACTGACGGTCCTGGACCGCGCCCCAGCCTTGTATCGGCTTTTGCGGCGCAAATAAGAAACGCCGGCGCGAGGGCCGGCGTTTGCCTTGGCTTTGTGGCCCCGACGCCACAAATCTTTGGTCGGTCGCTGAGCCGGAAACCGCGCCGCACTTTCCGGCGCGACCTCCTGGTTTGTCGCGCCCTGAACGCCAAACCGGCGTCCACTTTGGCGCGCGCGCTGATCAGAGCTTGTAGAGGATCTGGTCGACCCAGAAGCGCTCCAGACGGCCGAGGGCGCGGTTGAGGCCCTCGAAGGTGCCGCTGTCGAGCCCGCCGACCTTGTCGATGGACTTGAGGTGGCGGTCGTAGAGCTCGTCGATCACCTCGGCGACCTCCTCCCCCTTCGGCGTCAGGCGGATGCGGACCGAACGGCGGTCGGCGCGGCTGCGCTCCTGGAAGATGTAGCCGGTCTCGACCAGCTTCTTGAGGTTGTAGCTGACGTTCGAGCCCAGATAGTAGCCGCGCGAACGGAGCTCGCCGGCCGTCATCTCGGCATCGCCGATGTTGAACATCAGCAGGGCCTGGACGGGATTGATGTCATCCCAGCCCATGCGGTCGAATTCGTCCTTGATCAGGTCGAGGAGCCGGCGATGAAGCCGCTCCACGCGGCTGACGGCCTCGAGATACTGCGGCTTCAGGCCAACTGCACTGCCCGGCGCCTCTGCCTCAACGGCATTGGATTTGGTTGCCATTCTTGCCTCACTGTTAAGTCATCGGGCGATTTTTCGCCTCTCATGGGGCAACACTAGAGGCGCGCAAATAAGATCGGCTTAAGCCGCACACTTAAGGCTATCTTACTGCAAAAGTTCGGGAATTTGGCTTTACGAGGGGTTACCCGGGGCGGCGAAATGGTAACCTAAACGGGCCGTTTCGCGGGGCTAATCGTGGGCGCGCTGGCGGAAGCGGAAGGCCATCACATAGATGATGACGATCGAGACCAACAGCACCAGCCGAACGGCAAAGCCGAGCGCCGACATGTCGATGTCGCGGTTGCCGAGGAGGTACATGCCGAGCTCGATGCCGGTGGCGGCAACCAGCAGCACCGCGCCCCAGCTCGCCCGAATCCAGAGGCCGACCGCTGCGAACAGGCGGGCCATCGCAAAGATCGAGAGATAGGCAAAGCCGGCGACGCCGAGCAGGTCGACCGGATTCTGGCTGCCGGTCGAGACGCCGAGGAGGCGCGAGGCGTCGCTCAGGCCGAGCAGCAGAGCGATGATCGCCACGATCCGGACGTAGCGGCCGGCGATCGGGGTGTTGAAGTCCATCGGGCATGGATACCCCCTCCCCCTTTGAGTGTCATCCCCGCGGCTGATAAAGAGCCGCCATGAGCGACTGGCCCAAATACGACATGGATTTCCTCGACGGGCGCCGGCAGCGGCGGCTGCGCTCGAGCGCGTGGATGCGCGAGCTGGTGCGCGAGACCACGCTGACGCCGGCCGATCTGATCTGGCCGCTGTTCGTGATCGAGGGGAAGAACGAGCGCACGGCGATCAAGTCCATGCCGGGGGTCGAGCGGCTGAGCATCGACCTCGCGGTCAAGGCCGCGCGCGACGCCCGCAAGGCGGGCATCCCGGCGCTGGCGCTCTTTCCCAACACACCGGACGCGTTGCGCAATCCGGACGGCAGCGAGGCCAACAACCCGGACAATCTGATGTGCCGGGCGCTGCGGGCGATCAAGGACAAGGTGCCGGAGATCGGCCTCATCGCCGACGTGGCGCTCGACGAATATTCGTCGGACGGCCAGGACGGGCTGGTCCGCGACGGCGAAATCCTCAACGATGAGACGGTTGCCGCCATGGTCCGCTCGGCGCTGGTGCAGGCGGAGGCCGGGGCCGACATCATCGCGCCCTCCGACATGATGGACGGCCGGGTGGGCGCGATCCGGCAGGAGCTCGACGCCGCCGGCTTCGAGCGCGTGGCCATCATGTCCTATGCCGCCAAGTTTGCGTCGGCCTTCTACGGGCCGTTCCGGGAGGCGGTGGGCTCGGGCAAGCGGCTCCTGGGCGACAAGAAGACCTACCAGCTCGACTACGCCAACACCGACGAGGCGCTGCGCGAAGTGGCGCAGGACCTCGAGGAAGGCGCCGACATGGTGATGGTGAAGCCGGGGATGCCCTATCTCGACGTGGTGCGACGGGTGAGCGAGAGCTTCAACGTGCCGGTCTTCGCCTACCAGGTGAGCGGGGAATACACGATGATCAGCCTCGCCGCCGGGACCGGCGTGATCGACAGGCAGGCGGCGATGCTCGAATCGCTCTGGGCCTTCAAGCGGGCCGGCGCCAAGGGCGTGCTCAGCTATTTTGCGCTCGAAGCGGCGCGGGCGCTGGGCGGCTGACGCCAGATCTCTCCGTCTCCCTCCCCCCCGTGGGGTGGGTAGCGCAGCTTGGCCGCAGGCCTAGCGAAGCTGGGTGGGGGGAGTGTCAGTCTGAACCGCGAGTCCCCCCACCCCGGCTTGCTAGTTCGCTGCGCTCACAAGCGCGCCGCCTCCCCACGCGGGGGAGGGAGAGCCGGAGCGGACATCGCCGGCCGCGGCACAAGGTTGCCATGATCCCAAGCGAGGCGTAGCGTTCCCGACGCAGAGCTTTGTGGTCATGACCGACCAGACACCGGAAAACACTCAACTTTTCCTGACGGCCCCGATGCCGTGCCCGTATCTGCCCGGCAAGCAGGAGCGCAAGCTCTTCACGCATCTGGCGGGCCGCCGGGCCACGGCGCTCCACGCGCTCCTCTCCGACAACGGCTTCCGCCGCAGCCAGAACCTCATCTACCGTCCGGCCTGCGAGGGCTGTGCCGCCTGCCAGTCGGTGCGCATCCTGGCGCGCGAATTCGAGACGACCGCCCGCTACCGCCGCATCCTCAGCCACAACACCGACATCGAAGTCACGGTCCGGCCGCCGCGGGCGACGGCGGAGCAGTTTGCGCTGTTCAAGCGCTATCTCGACGTGCGCCACACCGGCGGCGGCATGACGGCGATGAACTTCGTCGACTTCGAGTACATGGTCGAGGACACGCCGGTGCAGACGATCGTGGTCGAGTACCGGCTGGGGACAGTGGAGGACAAGCCGCTGGTGGCGGTGGCGCTGACCGATGTGCTCAGCGACGGGCTCAGCATGGTCTACTCGTTCTTTGCGCCCGAACTCGGCCGCCGCAGCCTCGGCAACCTCCTGATCCTCGACCATGTGCGGCAGGTGCGGCTCGCCGGCCTCGCCTACGTCTATCTCGGCTACTGGGTGCAGGATTCGCCGAAGATGGCGTACAAGGGCCAGTACCGTCCGCTCGAGGTCCAGCGCGGCCCGCTCGGCTGGCGGCGCCTCGACTGACTGGAATGCTGTTCCTCCTCGGACTCGCGCGCCTGCTGGTGGCGCTGCTGATCGTTGCGACCGCCGTGCCGGCGATCCTCGCGCTGCTCGGCTTTGCGGTGCCGAGCTTGGATATCCTCAACCACCTCCAGCTGCTGCTGTTCTTCGGCACGCTCATCGCGCTGATCCTCGCGCTGCTGGTGCGCATGCCGATGGCGATGTCGATCCTTGCCGGGATGGGATTGCTCGCTTCGGCCTGGACCTTCGTTCCCGAATGGGCGGCGGGGCTGCAACCCCGGCCGCCGCTGCCCACCGACGGGCGGCCGGTGCTCAAGGTGATGACGCACAACATCTTCGGGCTCAACTACGACATGAAGCGGATGGCCGCGGCGATCTTTGCCGAAGATCCGGACATCGTGGCGCTGCAGGAGTATTTCCCCGAGCAGTCACCGCTCGATGTGCTGCTCAAGCCGCGCTACCCCTATGCGGTACGCTGCGAGGGCGGCAAGCGCGCCAATATCGGGCTCTATTCCAAGCTGCCCTTCGACAAGGAGATGACGGCGGCAGACTGCCCGGACGAGGCGAGCGAGCAGCGGACCGCGCATATCGTTGCCGGCTTCACGCTGGCCGACGGCACGCATTTCACGGTGCTGACGACGCACTTCGACTGGCCGTTCCCGGTCGAGCGGCAGCAGAGCGAGCTGCGTACGATCGAAGACGTCATCGCCGGGGTGAGCGGACCGATGATCGTGGTCGGCGACTTCAACTCGACGCCCTGGTCGTATGCGATGAAGGGTTTCGAGGCGACAACCGGGCTGCACCGCGAGACGCATGCGCTGCTGACCTACCCGCTGCTGTTCACGGTGCCGCCGCGGCTGGTGCGGGGCGGCTTGCTCCGGATGGCGCCGTTCCTGCCGCTCGACCAGGTGTTCGAGCGCGGCGCCGAGGTGCACGAGCTGCATGCCGGCGCGCCGACGGGCAGCGACCACCTGCCGGTGATCTTCAGCTTCAGCGTGGCGCGTTGAGCCCGGGGATGCGAAAGCCGAGCGGAATGCGCTCGCGCGCCCGCCGGTAGCTTTCGAGATAGGCCGCGTCACGCCGCGCCACGTAGAGCTGCTTCATCCGATCGCACTGCTGGAGAAGCATGCGCGTCTGTCCGTGGTCGGCGAACATCGGCGCGATGGGGCCGATCTCGCTCGGATCGTAGGCGATCACGCGGAATGTCCCGAGAGCCATGACCACCGCCGACAGGCGCTCCTGCACAAAGGTCTTCATGGGCGCGATGCGGTTGCCGTAGGTGGTGCCGCTCGCCAGCACCTCCGCGCCCTCCCCTTCCACGTAGTCGAAGAAGCGGTTGGCGAGCGCCAGCCATTCGCGCCAGTAGGCGGGACGCGCGACAACGTAGTTGGAGAACACCGACGACAGCGAGTGGGTGACCATCGCCTCGAGGTCGAGAGCGATCCCGACGGTCTCGAGGAAAGCGCGCGTCGCCTCGATGAGGCCGGGATGCCAGAGATCGCCCTGCTCGAAGACGCTCCGGAAATAGGCGAGCTGGTCCCACCCGGGCGTGAACAGCGCGACGTCGGCTTTGGCGTCCACGGCGGTGACGACCTTGTGGACATAGGCGGCATTGAGCCCGGTCTTGGCCTTGAAGTTCGGGGAGACGAAACCGTACCACGCATCGGGATCGAGCTCCGTTGCGTTGAGGAAATTGCGGATCGGCCAGAACTCGAACCAGTCGGGCCGCGCGTTGGCCGTGTTGTCGAGCGGAACGAAGCCGGGGTCGAGCTTGGCGCGGGTCGCGTCGCTGTAGAAGATCTGGTGGACCCGGATGTCCGCCATGCGGTCAGCCGCCGAACCGGTTGGAGCGCGG
>CAYRZM010000119.1:0-3660 GCA_964428685.1 uncultured Devosia sp.
CTTGCGGATCACCAGCTTCAGCCCGCTCCACACCTCATCGACCGCCGCGACCTTGACGTCAACAAGGCCGGTGGGCAGCAGCACCTCGCGGATCACGTCCTCGGTGATGTCGGTGGGCACCTTGCTGGCCTTCTTGGGCCACGAAATCCAGACGCTGCCGTTGCGGACGATCTTGTCCATCAAGGGCTGCGCTGCCGTCTCCAGCACGTCCCGCGAGGCGGTGAAGCCGTGGATCAGGTCGTAGCCCCCGCGCCGGCGCGATAGACCGGACCAGCCAGCGTCGGTGACTTCGACGAACGCCGCAGCCTGCCGCAACGCGCCGAGGCTCTCGGGCAGATCGAGAAACAGTATCCGCTGCCCGTCTTTGAGCCCGAGCTTCTGCGCGAGCGGCGTGCCGGAATAGCCGACGGTTATCGCAGCGGCCGGGCTCACGTCGCCTTCGCGCAGGTGTGCGGCGCAGTCTTCATGAATTTGTCGACCGAGGCCAGCTCCTTGGCGGTCATCTGCTTGGAGAAGCCCGCCGAGTGCACGACGTCGAGCGCATCGAGGCTGAGATAGGCGATGGCGAGGTCGTCGAGGGTCTTGTCGGCGATGTCGGCCATGCAGGAGCAGACCGGCGCCGAATAATACATCTGCTTTTCGCACTGGCTGACGAATTTCGCGCGCACGGGCGCCGTCATCTCCGCGAAGACACCGGAGGAGGCAACGGTGCTGGCGAGCAGCAGGCCGGCGGCGATGACGTGGCGCATGGAAAACTCCGTTCTAGTAGACGCGGGCCTTGGGGGCGATGCGCTTGAGGCTGATGCCGCCCTTGTCTTCGGGCGTCAGCGGCTCGGTGTGGACCGGCCGGTAGCTGAGAGCGACGTTGCCGGCCTCGTCGAGCCGCGCGATCGTGTGCTTGCGCCAGTTGGCGTCGTCGCGGTTGGGGAAATCCTCGCGCGCATGGGCGCCGCGGCTTTCGGTGCGGGCCTCGGCGCTCACCACGGTGGTCAGCGCATTGGCGAGGAGGTTCTCGAGCTCGAGCGTTTCGACCAGATCGGAGTTCCAGATCATCGAGCGGTCGGTGACCTTGAGGTCCGCCTGCGCGGCGTAGACCTCGGCCATCCGGCGCACGCCGGTCTTGAGCGACTCCCCAGTGCGGAACACGGCGGCATCTTCCTGCATGGTGCGCTGCATGCGGTCGCGCAGCTCGGCCGTGGGGGTGCCACCGTTCGCGTTGCGGAGCCGGTCGAAGCGCGCGACGATCTTGTCTTCATATGCGGCGTTCGCGGCGGGCACCGCCTTGCTGCGGTCCATGGTGGCGCCCGCTCGCAGCGCGGCGGCGCGGCCGAAGACCACGAGGTCGGTGAGCGAATTGGAGCCGAGCCGGTTGGCACCGTGGACCGAGGCGCAGGCCGCTTCGCCTACCGCCATGAGGCCGGGGACGATTGCGTCGGGATCGCTCGCGGTCGGGTTCAGCGCCTCGCCGTGATAGTTCGTGGGGATGCCGCCCATATTGTAGTGAACCGTCGGCAGCACCGGGATCGGCTCGCGCGTGAGGTCGACGCCGGCAAAGATGCGCGCGCTCTCGGTGATGCCCGGCAGACGCTCGTGCAGCACGCTCGGATCGAGATGGTCGAGGTGGAGGAAGATGTGGTCCTTCTTGGGCCCGACGCCGCGCCCCTCGCGGATTTCCATCGTCATGCAGCGCGAGACGACGTCGCGCGAGGCGAGGTCCTTGGCGTTGGGCGCGTAGCGCTCCATGAAGCGCTCGCCCTCGGAATTGGTGAGATAGCCGCCCTCGCCGCGCGCGCCCTCGGTGATGAGCACGCCGGCCCCGTAGACGCCGGTGGGGTGGAACTGCACGAACTCCATGTCCTCGAGCGGCAGGCCCGCGCGCGCCACCATGCCGTTGCCGTCGCCAGTGCAGGTGTGGTCGGAGGTCGCGGAGAAATAGGCGCGGCCGTAGCCGCCGGTCGCGAGCACGGTGAGCTTGCTGCGGAAGCGGTGGAGCGTGCCGTCGTCGAGCTTCCAGGCGAGGACGCCCTGCACCGCGCCGTCGTCGCCCATCAGGAGGTCGATGGCGAAATACTCGATGAAGAACTGCGCATCGTGGCGGAGCGACTGGCCGTAGAGCGTGTGGAGGATGGCGTGGCCGGTGCGATCGGCGGCGGCGCAGGTGCGCTGCACCGGCGGGCCGTCGCCGAACTCGGTCATGTGGCCGCCGAACGGCCGCTGGTAGATCTTGCCCTCTTCGGTGCGCGAGAACGGCACGCCATAGTGCTCGAGCTCATAGACCGCCGCCGGCGCGTTGCGCGCGAGGTATTCCATCGCGTCGTTGTCGCCGAGCCAGTCCGAGCCCTTGACGGTGTCGTACATGTGCCACTGCCAGGAGTCGGGGCCCATGTTCTGGAGCGAGGCCGCGATGCCGCCCTGCGCCGCGACCGTGTGCGAGCGCGTGGGGAAGACTTTCGTGATGCAGGCGGTGTTGAAGCCCTGCTCGGCCATGCCGAGGGTGGCGCGAAGGCCGGCGCCGCCCGCCCCCACGACCACCACGTCGAAGGCATGGTCGATGATGTCGTAGGCCGCCAACGTCAGCTCCAGAATACGATTTTAGCGATGCTGAGCACGGTCAGCAGGGCGACGAGGATGGCGAAGGCCGCATTGGCGCGCCGCGCCAGATGGTTGGTCTTGCCCTCGTCGAGATAGTCCTCGATGACCTCGTTCATGCCGATGCGCATGTGGATGCAGACATTGACGATGAGCAGGCAGAGGACGACGGCGATGAACGGGTTGCGCACGACGCCGATGAGCGTCGCCCGGTCGGCGCCCGCGAGCCGGACCACGAACCAGACGAAGAACAGGGTGAACACGACGTTGAGCACGGCGGTGATGCGCTGCGTCATGAACTCGCGCGTGCCGCCGCGGCCGTAGTGCGTCGTCGGATTGGCGATGGTGACCTTGTCGATCATTTGAACCACACGAACAGCGCCCAGGCCCCGAGCGTCAGCAGGATGGAGAGACCCCACTGGATGCGGGTGATGGTTTCGCGGCCCACCGGATCGAGAAAATTGCCCGAGTCCCAGATGAAGTGGCGGATGCCGCCCAGCATGTGGTGGAACAGGGCCCAGGTGGCGAGGAAGAATACCACCTGCACCAGCCAGAAGCCGTAGATGGCGTTGATCACCCCGAACGGCCCGTCGCCGAGCGCCGCGGCGCCGAGCCAGAGGACGATGAGGAGCGTGCCGAAATACATCGCCATGCCCGTGCCACGCTGGATGATGGAATTGGCCATCGTCAGCGTGAACTTGTAGATCTGCAGAGGCGGCGAAAGCGGCCGCGGCCGGGCGGTCATGGTGGCGGTGTTCTAGCCCGCGCCGCGGGGCAAGGTCAAAGCGGAAGGCGGACCGGCCCGCTCAAACTTTCGGGGTGTCGAGCGGCAGCTGCGCCTGCCGCAGCGCTTCGAGGATCAGCAGCAGGCTCAAGACCTTGGCCGGCCGGATCAGCAGCGGCTGCGGCGCCGCAACCGGCGGCGGCACGAGCGACAGCCGCGCCGGGCCTTCGGCCAGCGCCGGTCGCGCCGAAGCGGCGGCCACGACGAGCGCGGCGACGAGCAGCAGGGTGGCGGCAAAACGCGGCATGGTGCTTCGCCGATAGCGGGATTCGGCTATGAGGGCCGTG
>CAYRZM010000120.1:0-21513 GCA_964428685.1 uncultured Devosia sp.
GGATCGAGCATGGGGCGGATGACCAGCGGCCCGTCGACCATCAGCAGCCACTTGATGGCCTTGACTGGAATGCCGGGGCCGGCCCACGGCGAGGCGTAGCCGTAGCTCAACTCGCCGGCATTGCCGAAGCTGGTTTCGAGCCCCGGTCCGGGCTGGCGATCGACGACGGTGACCTCGTGCCCGGCCTTGGCCAGATAGTAGGCCGAGGCGGTGCCGATCACCCCCGCGCCGAGGACGAGCACTTTCATGAGCCGCGAGACTGCGGCGGTTTGACCAAATGGTCAAGAATGATCCGGCGGCGCGCGCCGGATCAGAAGCTCTGGCCGAACGTGCCGCGCAGCGACCACACGTCGAGGCTCGAGCCGAGGCCGCTGACCTGGCCGTCGACATTGACATGCGTGCCGCTCGGCAGCTTGGCGCCGACGCCGGCGCCGGCCCGCGCCGACAGGCCGCCCCCGGTGTTGGCGAGGTCCGGCGACCCCATCGCCCGGGCGACGAACTCGCCGGTGTCGCCATTGCCGGTGACGTCGGCGCCGAGGGACACATAGGGCACGACGGTCATCCCGTTGCTGGTGAGGGTGTAGCTGAGCTTGCCTTCCGCGGAGAGGCGGCCGGTGGCGAAGGAGCGCGCGCCCTGCGCCGTGCCGAGGCTGTCGGTGTAGCCCTCCTGGAACTCGACGAGGCCGAAGGCGCTGATCGAGGGTTCGAGCGCCAGGCCGCCGCCCAGATCGACATCACCCGTCACGCTGCCGGTGGTGATGAAGCGGTGCGCGCCGAAGGCGCCGCTGGCCGTTCCGGCGGTGACGCCGTACCCCATGCGGGTGTAGCCGGCGGCGGCCGAGATGCGAAGACCATTGCTGTTGGCGCCGAGGTAGCCGCCGATGGTCCAGCCGTTGCCCTTGAGGTCGGCATCGAGCGCGTCGGACCTGAAGTCGAAGGTTTCGTAGCCGCCGATGAGGCCGAGCGAGAGGTCGGGCGTGACCTCGTGGCTGAACCCCGCATAGCCGTTGAACTGCGTTCCACTGAGACTGTCGGTGACGGTCGAACCGCGCAGATCGAGCCAAACGTTGTTGCCCGAGCCGAGGCCATAGCTTAGGCGGAGCCCGCTCTGGCCGAAGCTCGAATCCTCGCCTTGATCGTCGAAGGCCGCGGCGGCCGCGTCGTCGGCCGCGCCGGCGAAGGCATCGCCCGAGTTGAGCGCCTCGGCGCGCGTGCCGACAATCTGCATGCCGCGCAGCCGCAGGCTGTCGGTGGCCGTCTGCACGGCCTGGACCAGCGGCGCCGAGTCGCTCGCGGCGAACGAGGCGTTGCCGACATAGTGAGCGACGATCGAGTGATTGCCGGCGGTCAGCGCGCTGGTGGTGAGGGTCGCAACGCCGCTGCCATCGAGCGTCCCGGTGCCGATGACGGTGGCGCCGTCGCGGAACTGCACCGTGCCGCTCGGCGTGCCGGCGCCGCTGGCGACCGTCGCGGTGAAGGTCACTGGATCGCCGGTCTGGCTCGGATTGAGCGAAGAGATGAGCGCGGTGGTCGTGGCGTTGGCGTTGATGGTGACGGCCACGGTGCCGGCGCTGCCGGAGAACGCCGCGTCGCCCGCGTAGGTCGCGGTGATCGTACCGGTGACCAGCGTGGTCGAGGCGAAGGAGGCAACGCCGCTGCCGTCGACCGCGACAGTGGTGTTGAGGCCACCCGGCCCGGTGAAGGTGACGTTGCCGGTGGGCGTGCCGACCGCAGGCGCCACGGCGGCGACCGTTGCCGTTACCGTGACCGAGGTGCCCGCATTGGTCGGGTTGGGCGTCGCGGTGACGCCGGTGGTGGTGGTGCCGGCGTTGACGGTGATCCCCTGGGTGCCGACGCTGCCGGCGAAGTTGGTGTCGCCGTTGTAGGTGGCGGTGACGGTGCCGGTGGCATCGGCGGGGAACGTCGCGGTCGCAACGCCCGCGCCGTTGACGGCGACGGTGGTGTTGAGCCCGCCGGTGCTGGTGAAGGTCACCGTGCCGGTGGGTGTGCCGGCGCCCGGCGCGGTCGCCGTGACCGTGGCCGTGGCCGTGAGCGACTGGCCGCTGACGCTCGGGTTTGGCGCGACGACAACGCCGGTGCCGGTGGCGGCCTGGTTCACGGTCTGCGTCTGCGCCGAGGATGTGCTTGTCGCGTAGTTGGCATCGCCGTTGTAGGTCGCGGTGATGTCGTCGGCGCCGACGGGCAACGCAGCGGTGGTGGCGGTGGCGACGCCGCTGCCGTCGAGGGTGCCGGTGGCGGTGAAGCCGCCGGGGCCGCTGAACGTGACGGTGCCCGTTGGCGTGCCGGTGCCGGGAGCGACGACGGTGACAGTGGCGGTCATGGTGGTCGACTGGCCGAACACCGTCGGGTTGGTGCCGAGCGCCAGCGCGGTGGTGGTCGACGCCGCGGCGTTGCTGATCGTGACGGTGCCGTTGCTCGTCGTGAAGTCGGCATCGCCGTTGTAGGTCGCCGTGATGGTGCCGGGCACAAGCGTGGTCGAGGCAAAGGAGCCGACGCCGCTCCCATCGAGCGCGACGGTTGTGTTGAGACCGCCGGGACCGGTGAAGGTCACGGTGCCGGTCGGGATGCCCGCGCCCGGCGCTGTCGCGGTGACGGTGGCGGTGACCGTAACGCTTTCGCCGACAACGCTCGGATTGGGCGTGGCGGTGACGCCCGTGGTGGTCGCGGCCTGGTTGACTGTGACGCCCGTGGTGTCGGTGCTCGCGTTGTAGTTGGCGTCGCCCGAGTAGGTGGCGGTGATGGTGCCGCTAACGAGCGTCGTCGATGCGAAGGAGGCCACGCCCGTGCCGTCGACGGCGACGGTCTGGTTGAGGCCACCGGGACCGGTGAAGGTCACGGTACCGGTCGGGATGCCGCCGCCCGGCGCCACGGCCGCGACGGTGGCGCTGACGGTGACCGACTGGCCGAAGACGCTGGTGGCGGGCGTGGCCGATGCGGTGGTGGTGGTGTCGGCGAGATCGACGGTCGCGGTGCCGCTGTCGGTGCTGCCGGTGTAGCCGGCATCGCCCAGATAGGTGGCCGTGACGGTGCCGCTCTGGAGCGCCGTGGTGGTGACGGTCGCAACGCCGCTGCCGTCGAGCGTGCCGTTGAGGGAGAGGCCGCCGGGGCCGGTGAAGGTGACGGTGCCGGTGGGCGTGCCGCTGCCGGGCGCGTCGGCCGTGACGGTCGCGGTGAGCGTTACCGTCTGGCCGGTGACGCTCGGGTTGGGCGCGATGCCGAGGACGGTGGCGGTCGAATCCTGGTCGACGGTCAGGGCCGTCGTGCCGATGCTGCCGCCGAAGTCGGCATCGCCATTGTAGGTCGCGGTGATGGTGCCGCCGGACGTGAAGCCCGTGGTGGTGGTCGCAACGCCCGAACCATCGACGGCGACGGTGGTGTTGAGGCCGTCTGGTCCGGTGAAGGTGACGGTACCGGTGGGTGTGCCGGTCGCCGGCGCGACCGCGGTCACGGTGGCGGTGAGCGTGACGCTCTCTCCAGTGACGCTCGGATTGGGCGCAGCAACGACAACGGTGTTGCTCGAACCGGCATTGACGGTGACGCCGGCGGTGTCGGAGCTGCCGGCGAAATCGGCATCGCCCGAATAGGTCGCGGTCACCGTGCCGGTCGCGAGCGCACTGGTGGTGGTGGTCGCAACGCCCGAGCCGTCGACCGCAACGGTGGTGTTGAGGCCGCCGGGGCCGGTGAAGGTCACGGTGCCGGTCGGCGTGCCCGCGCCGGGCGCATCGACGGTGACGGTCGCGGTGAGCGTCACGGTCTGGCCCGAGCTGCTCGGATCGGGCGCCGCGACGAGAGCTGTGGTGGTCGCAGCGGGGTTCACCGTGACGCCCGCGGTGCCGACGCTGCCGTTGAAATCGGCCTCGCCGTTGTAGGTGGCGGTGACGGTGCCGGTGCCGAGCGCGCTCGTCGTGGTGGTGGCCGTGCCGGTGCCATCGACGGCGACGGTGTCGTTGAGCCCGCCCGGGCCGGTGAAGGTCACGGTGCCGGTGGGTGTCCCGCTGGCGGGCGCGACAGGCGCCACGGTTGCCGTGAGGGTCACGGTCTGACCGGTGACGCTCGGGTCGGGCACGGCGCCGACGGTGGTGGTGGTGTCGCCGGGCGCGATGGTGAGGCCGGCGTTGCCGCTGCCCGCATTGTAGTCGCCGTCGCCCGAATAGGCGGCGGTGACAGTGCCCGCGGCGCTCGCCGGGAAGGTCGCCGAGGCGACGCCGCTGCCATCGACGGCCACGGTCTGATTGAGGCCGCCGGGACCGGTGAAGGTGACGCTTCCGGTGGGCGTGCCGGCGCCGGGGGCAGCGGCGGTGACGGTCGCGGTGACGGTGACGGTCTGGCCGAGCACGGCGGGATTGGGCGAGAGGCCGACGGCGACGTCACTGTCGGCCTTGTCGACGGTCAGGCCCACCGTGCCCGAGCCGAAGGCGAAGCCGTCGTCCTCGCCGTTGTAGGTGGCGGTGATGATGCCGGAATGGAGATCGCCCACCGAGACGCTGGCGACGCCCGAGGACAGCGGCACGATCTGGTTGAAGCCGCTCGAATTGGTGAAGGTCACGGTGCCCGTCGGCGTGCCCGCACCGGGCGCGTCGGCGGTGACGGTGGCGGTGACGGTGACGCTCTGTCCCGTGACGCTCGGATTGGGCGTGGCGGTGACGACGGTGGTGGTCGAGTCCTCATCGACCTCCTGGTCCACCTCGTTCGAGGTGCTGCCGGTCAAGTTGACGTCGCCGCTGTAGGTCGCAACCACCGGGTGGGTCGCGACGGTGAGCGCGGAGGTGGTGAGCGTTGCAACGCCGCCCGCATCGACCGCAACGGTCTGCGGCGCGCCGCCGTCGATGACGAAGTCGACGGTGCCGGTGGGCGTCGTGCCGGCCGGCACGGATTCGACGGTGGCGGTGAAGGTGACGGACTGGCCGAAGACGCTGGGATTGGCCGAGCTCGCAAGAGTGGTCGTCGAGCTCTGCGCCAGGGCGGCGCCGGAAAATCCAAGACCGATCGCGAGCGCCAGACCGAGCGCCCTTACGCATCCCGCTACACCCTGCATCACAACCCGAAGCCCCCGCCTCTCACCGGCGGGCAGATCGACGCTCCAGACCGAAAATGCGGTCCGGCAAACCTGCCCCTGTTAAGAGAGCGTAAGCCAAGAGCTTTAAGGCAGGCTTAACCATGCCTGCGGAATTTCCCGAAGGTGATCAGAGGGATGGGCGGTGTCGTCGCGCGGCCGATGCCAGTTCCCGAAACGGTTTTGCACAGTTTTTCATCGGGATTTCTACCGACCAGCGCGGATTGACAATTCTCTGTCACATCCCGACGCGCTATTTGTCGCCAATACTTCACGAGGGGAGGACGTGATGGCGAAAAACACAATATTTGACCGCCACGACGACCCGTTCGCCGCGCTCTCGCTGCATGATCTGATCGAGGCCCGCGAGGCCTACCACGTGCACCTGATGCGGCACCCGAACGTGGTTGCCACCTGCCTCGGCTATTACCGCATCCGCCGCACCGACAGCTGGCCGGGCGATCCCAAGAAGATCAAGGGTACGTTCGCGCGCCAGCTGGGCAACTCCGAGGTCCGCCCCTATTCGTGGCCCGCCATCCTCGTCTTCGTGTCGGAGTGGATCGATGAGGGCGACTTCGGCAAGAACAAATCCTACGACCCCTCCGACATGCTGCCCCCGGCGGTCTATCTGCCCGATGGCCGGCAGATCCCCATCTGCGTGGTCGAAGCTCCGCGGGTCGCCGAAAGCACGACCGCTGCTCCCAAGGTTCGCTATCCGCTCAACAATATCGGCAGCGGCAATCCGGTGACCGTCGAGGTGCAGGGGGAACGGCACGTCGCGACGGTGGCGTGCCTCGTCACCGACGGCCACACCACCTACGCCCTGACCAACCGGCACGTCACCGGCCCCGAGGGCACCGTCATCGACTCGGTGCTCGACCGCCGCGAGCAGCGCGTCGGCATCTCGTCGGCCGAGCAGATCGGCCAGATCCCGTTCTCGACGCTCTATCCCGGCTGGGAAACCGACGCCACGATGGTCAATGCCGATATCGGCCTCATCCGCGTGGACGACCTCGAGCGCTGGACCGCACGCCTCAAGGGCGGGCGCGTCATGGACCAGATGATCGATCTCTCCTCGAAGCGGTTTCCGCTGGCATTGGTGGGCCGGCACGTGCGGGGTTACGGCGCGGCCAGCACCTGGATGCACGCGGAAATCCAGGGGCTGTTCTACCGCTACAAATCCCGCGGCGGCTTCGAGTCGGTCGCCGATTTCCTGATCGGCCCGCAGACGCCGGTGGATGACGCACCCGCAATCCCGTTTGCGACGCGCCCCGGCGACTCCGGCACGCTCTGGCTGCTCGAGGGCAGCCTCGAGCTGCCCAGCAACGAGAAGCGGCGCACCGCGGACCTGAAGACGCTGCATCCCCTCGCGGTGCAATGGGGTGCCGACCGCCTGATCGCCGACAGCACGAACGGCGAGCGGGCCTATGTGCTGGCGACGCTGCTGAGCACCACCTGCGCGCATCTCAACCTCGACGTGGTGCGCGACTGGAACCTCGACCAGCACGACACGTGGGGCGCACTGGGACATTTCTCGATCGCGAGCAGCGTCGCGGCGGCGCTGTCGAGCCGCGTGCCGAAACTCAAGAAGCTCATGGAGAACAATATCTCCATCATCAGCCATCCGCTCGAGACGCTTCATACCGGCGACTTCAAGGGCATGGCGGATGACGCGATCGTGCCGATGGCCGACGTGCCGGATTTCTTCTGGAAGCACGGCCACCAGCACCACTCGCGGCAGTGGGAGGGCCCCAACCACTTCGCCGACATGGACCAGGTGCGGGAAGCGGACAAGGCTGACCTGCTCAAGCTCTGCGAGGACGACAAGAACGTCGATCCAAAGGTGTGGGACGACTTCTACAGTTCCGTGCGCGATCCGCTGACCGGCAAGGTGATCACCTATGATCACCGCGGGCTCCTGCCGTTCCGCGTCTGGCAGATCTTCGACGAGATGATCGGCTTTGCGCGCGACAAGGACGGCGAAAGCTTTGTATGTGCGGCGGGCGTTCTCGCCCACTATGTCGGCGATGCCTGCCAGCCGCTGCATATCTCGTCGTGGCATCACGGCGACACGACGCAGCCGCAGCACCACACCGTGCACCACAAGAAGGACGGGTCGACCACCGAGGAAGTGTTCGCGCTCGGTGACAAGGTGCATGACGCCTATGAGAACGATATGCTGATGGCCAATCGCGACGCCGTTCTCGCGGGGCTGGCGAGGACCCGCGCGGTCGGGGCCAAGGAGCATGTCGGTAACGGCCGGGAAGCCGCGCTTGCGACGGTTGCGCTGATGCGCAGCACCTTCCAGAAGGTGCCGCCGCACGACTTGGTCAACCTCTTCAACAAGGGCGGCAAGCCGGCGGAACGCGTGGCCGCAATGTGGGGCAAGTATGGTGCGGCCACGATCGAGGTAATGAAGGACGGCACGCACCTCCTCGCGGTGCTGTGGGAAAGCGCCTGGCAGGAGGGTCATGGCGAGGACAATGTGCGCAGCACGGCGGCGCTGAAGCCCGAGCGATCGATGGAGATTGTCGCGCCGGAAAGCTTCGTGCCGTCCTACAAGATCGACGATATTGCGGGCGTGCTCACGTGGCCGGGGCGGGACGACAATGAACCGCATGCCGCCGCTGAGGCGGCGACGCCGGCCCCGCGCGGGCGCGCCCGCTAACCCGCACACGGCGCCCGACAGCGTTCGCCGTCGCCGGCCGCTAGTTGCAGATCGTCTGCGCGTCCGTTGCGATCGTCGTGTTGTCGCTCGCGACAAGAGCATAGCCTGCAAGGATCGCGTCGTTCGCGGCGCTGTGGATGGCGCTCACGAAGGACGCCTCGCGGTTTCTGCGCGTTTCGGTGCGGATGTTGTGGTCGTATTCCGACTGGAAGTCGGGCACGCCGTCCGGACCGCCGATCCGCTGATAATCGTCGGCAACGACGAGGACGTCGGTGATTTTGGTCGAAGCGGCGGGGCTCGGAACGAAGCCGGCGGTGATTTCGAAGTGATCCCAGCCGTCATCGTCCGTTCGCCAGTCCTGCGACGGGATCAGCAGGCGGAAAGTGATGGCGTAGCGGAGCCCCAGCGAGGTTTCGTCCACCGGTCCGTAGACGACGATGTGGTGCGCGCCGCCCGTTGCATTCACAGCGTCGATCCATCCTTTGACAAGCGCCGTCAGCTTGTCCTTGGCCAGGGTCTGGAACGCGGAGTCCTTCTGCAGCTCCGCCGGCCCGATATCGGCGAATCCGGCCGCGACGAAATCGGCGGGAACGACCACCGGAAACTCGATCGTCCCGAGGCAGGCGAGGCAGGCGCTCGAGCGCGCGAGGAGAGCCGCGCTGAGATCGAAGGCGCGGTACTTTTCGAGCCAGTCGAATGCGTTCAGCCTGTCGACCAGGGCAGACCGTTCCTGCAGATGTGCAAGCTGCGGCACCTGCCAGGCATCGATCGCTCCCCCGCTCAGGGCCCTCTGCAGCGCAAGAATGGCGTTCTGCCTGTCGGCGTTGTGGAAGACGTCTTGTATCTCGGACTGACCGAGCAGCTTTCGCAGCTGGAGTTCCGTGTCGGTCCGGTTACCGAGAAAGAGCATTGCCGGATCGTCGGAAAGCCCGACATACAGCGGGGGCCGGCCGGCGAGCGAGCCCATGTCGAGCGGGGCAATCTGCGGTGCCACAGGCTGGAGGAGCGGTGGCGAGCCCGTCTGGTCCTGGCCAAACGCCGGCGCCGAGATCGCGCCGAGCAGTATGGCGAGCCGCGCGATCCAGCTACGCATCGGGGAAGAACTTCTTGCGCAGAACAGCCACGAAGGCGCCGAACGCGGTCTCGACCGTGCCGACTGCGACCTTGACCATCTCGCTGCCCAGGCCGTTCGCATAGAGAAGCTGCGTGTAGAAGTAGGCGATCACCGCAACAAGGGCGACAGCGACGAAGATGTCGAGAAACACCTGCACCGCTTCGGCCGGCGTCGTTCCGCCGGCGTGGCTGTTGATGGCCTGGAAGGCCGCGACGGCGACGGCGAGGAGCGGTGTTCCGGTCAGCACCAGCTGCACCGTGTCGAGCAGGTCGCCGCGTCCATGGTTGATAAGGATCACGAAGGCGTAGGCGAAGAGCCCGATGTGGCCGACCACGAGGATCACGGCCAGGATCTGGCTCAGAGTCTTCTCGGTCATCGACACCCCCTCCGCGCCGAGCCGGGCAGGCGGAGGTCTAGCCCGGTCGGGGTCGGGACTTCAACAAGCCGCTCGCCGCCGGGCAATAAGAGGTCTTCCGAGACCCGGATGGGAATTGTGCTTATCGCGCGGACAAGACCGATCCAAAGGGCCGTGAGCTGGCCCGAGTGCCGGCGTCCGACGATCAGTCCGTCATGGTCCCGGCCATTCGACGACGGATGCCAAAAACTTGCCCGTGGGCGACAATGGAATCTCTGGCATCTCGACGAGCTTCACCTCGGAATCTTCGAAGAGCAGCGCTCGGAACTTTTCGGCGAACCTGGCTTCGTCGCGAGGGACGCCCCAGTCGCGGGGCGTGTATCGGACTTCGAAATGGGTTGGTCCGACCTGAGCGATCTGGACCACGCCCGCCCCGATCAGCTCCCGGCACTCCTGGGTCAATCCTCTATCGACCTTGCGACCGTCGGGGTGGGTGAAGAAGCCAGCCTCGCGTCCGGAGATCGACGCGATGACGGGTAGTCCTCTGCCGCAGGTGCAGGTCTCGCCGGCGACGACGATGTCGCCCTGATCGTAGCGGATGAGGGGGAAGGCAGTGGAGGTGAACGGCGTGATGACGGCGCGGCCGGCCTCGCCCGGCCGAACGGGCATGCCGTTTGCATCGACGACCTCGAGCAGCACCGTCTCGGCGTTGACATGATAGCCGGGCCCTTCCGGACAGCGTTGGGCGATGGCACCGCATTCTTTGGAACTGTAGAACTCGACAACCTTGGCCCCGAACGTCTCCAGCAGGTCGGAACGTAGCAGTTCGCTCACCGCGCCGCCGCGCAGGAGAAAGGCCTCCAGATGTGGCCGGACGCCGGTGGCGCGCGCCTCTTCTGCCAGGCGCTCGGCGGTGGGCGCCGTCGCTGCGTGATAATTCACACGGTGGTCGGCCATGACGCGAAGACGGTCGATGAACGGGGTGCCATAGGCGGAGTAGAGCATGTGGCCGCGCCGCGCGTCTTCGAGCCATGGCGGGCCCCATTGGCCGATATCCTGTCCGAGTGTTCGGTTCTTTTCCCGATCGCCGGTGAAGAACAGCGTTTTCGACCAGTCCAGGCCGCCCCAACCATGGGCCCGCCAGTTGCAAGCCAGCGAGGTTTGCACGAGCCATTGTGTCGTACGCACCTTCACCGGGTGGCCAGTAGACCCTGACGACTGCTGGTCATGCAGCGGGCCGTGCTGAGGCGGCGGGGCGGTCGACAGGATCGAGTCGAAGCGCTCCATCACGTCCGACCGGCGGATAATCGGAATCTTGTGCCAGCGATCCCAATCGATGCTTCCGTCGGGTCGGAAGACCGCGTTCAGCCGGAACCTGTAATAGGGCGAGGTGGCGCGCGCGTGATGGAGCAGGAACTGCAGCTGCTGCCGCTGCCACGCCACCAGCTGGTCGGCAGACCACCACTGGCTCCGCTCGAGCATCTCGAAGAAGTCGCGCAATGCGGGCATGACAAACGAAGGTTCGGCTCGAGGCGCAGAGTGCGGACATTAGGGCAAGCGGCCGGACAACTCCATCGGTCGGCCCGTCACGGCATCAGACCACTTGCGCCAGCCATCAGTATGCCGGAGTGGGTGCGTGGAGTGGAGCGGGTGAAGGGAATCGAACCCTCGTCGTAAGCTTGGGAAGCTTCTGCTCTACCATTGAGCTACACCCGCCCGGGCCGGCGCATCGTGCCGCGGGCGTCGCCGGGATGGGCCGGCGAGGCCTTGCCTCTGTAGCCGAGGCGCCGATTTCGCACAACACCGTGTCCGACGCCCGCGCCGGTGGGGCGGGAACTGAGACGCCTCAGGAGGGTTTTCCCGTCCAAGCAGGAGACGCGAAATGGCTGGTCATGACCCTTGGGGGGATGGCGTATTCGAGCAGGCGGTCCGCGAGACCGCCTATTTTCTGTGGGAACAGGACGGGCGGCCGCAGGGGCGCGAGCAGGAATACTGGTATCGCGCGCTCGAGCGGACGTTGCGCGAACGCAATGCCGATGGCGTGATCGGCCAGGAGCCGCGCCACACGGGGCAGATCGACGACAACCAGGACGACCTCGGGCGCGACGTCAACAACAAGGGCTGAGACGCCGGGCGCTGCTGCCCCTACCAGTTGGTGACGGAGCCGTCGCGGCGCTTCCAGTGCGGCGCCTCCCAGAACTTGAAGGTCTGCGCCTTGATCCCCTCTTCATCGACCTCGACGCCGAGGCCGGGGGCGTCGGTCACCGGATAGGTGGCGCCAACCAGATCCGGCTGTGAGGTGAACAGCGGGCTCTTGCCGGCGCCCATGTAGTTTTCGGCCGGCGAGGCGCGCGTCTCGAGCGCGAAGAAGTTGGCGACGGCGGCCGAGAAGTGGATGGTCGCGGCGGTGCAGATCGGCCCGAGCGGGTTGTGCGGCATCATGTCGACGTAGTGCGCCTCGCTCCAGCCGGCGACCTTCATCGCCTCGGTCAGGCCGCCGACGTTGCAGATGTCGATGCGGTTGAACTGGTGGATGCCGCGCTCGATGTAGGGCAGGAACTGCCACTTGGAGGCGAACTCCTCGCCGATGGCGAAGGGCACGTCGGTGAGCGTGCGGAGCGACTCGTAGGCCTCGGGGGTCTCGTCGCGGATCGGCTCCTCGAGGAAATCGAGGGTGCCCGAGGGCATCTTCTGGCAGAAGCTCGCGGTCTCGGCGACGGTCAGGCGATGATGGTAGTCGATGCCGAGCACGACGCCTTCGCCCAGCGCCTCGCGCGCCTTGATCATCCACGGCACGGTGGCGGCGATCGACTCGCGCGGCTCCATGATGCCACCGGTGTCGCCGGCGGGAAAGAACCGAACGGCGTTCCAGCCGCGGGCGACGAGGGCCTTGGCCTGCTCGATCATCTCCGGCCCCGGCGCGGCCGAAGTCGAGGCGAAGGTCGGGATGCGGTCACGCTGCTTGCCGCCGAGCAATTGATAGACCGGGACGTCGAGCGCCTTGCCCTTGATGTCGTGGAAGGCGATGTCGAGCGCCGAGATCGCGGCGGTGAGGACGCGCCCGCCCTCGAAATACTGGCTGCGGTACATCTCCTGCCAGAGCGCGCCGATCTGCATCGGGTCGCGGCCGATGAGGAACTCCCGATAGTGCTCGAGGGCGCCGACCACGGCCTTCTCGCGGCCCGAGAGCCCGCTCTCGCCCCAGCCATAGATGCCCTCGTCGGTCTCGACCTTGACGATGAGCTGGTTGCGATGGCCGATCCAGGCGGGGTACGGCTTGATGGCGGTGATCTTCACTTGGGGCGGTCCTTCCTACCAGCTGGTCATCGAGCCGTCTTCGAGCCGGGCGACCGGCAGGTAGGCCTGCTCGTAGGGATGTTTGGCGGCCAGGGCTTCGTCGATGTCGACGCCGTGGCCGGGCTTTTCGCCGGGCATGAGGTAGCCGCGGTCGTAGCTCCAGGCACACGGGAACACCTGGTGCATGAGCTCGGTGTAGCCCGAGAATTCCTGGATGCCGAAGTTCGGGATCGCCATGTCGACATGGATGTTGCACCCCATGGCGATGGGCGAGACGTCCTGCGGCCCGTGGCAGGCCGAGCGGACGTGATAGATGGCGGCGAAATCGAAGATCTTCTTGATGCCGGTGACGCCGCCCGCATGCACCGAGGTCACACGCGCGTAGTCGATCAGCTGCTCGGTGATGAGCGTGTGGGTGTCGTAGATCGAGTTGAACACCTCGCCCACGGCCAGCGGCTGCGTGGTGTGCTGGCGGATGATGCGAAAGCCCTCCTGCAGCTCGGCGGGGATTGCGTCTTCGAGCCAGAACAGCCGGTAGGGCTCGAGGTCCTTGCCGAGCCGCGCCGCCTCGATGGGCGTCAGCCGATGATGGACGTCGTGCAGGAGATGCACGTCCCAGCCGACCGCGTCGCGGACTTTTTCGAACAGCTTGGGCACCAGGGGCAGGTATTTGTGGGTGGCCCACACCTCCTCGTGCGGCACGACGCGCGGCTGCTTGGCGGCTTCGGCCGAGGCTTTGTCGGTCGAAGGGCCGGTGCCGTAGATCGGCGGCAGGCCGGGGATCGCGACCTGCGCGCGGATGGCGTCGAGTCCCTGCTCGCGCAGGGCGACGACGCCCTCGACGACCTCGGAGATCTCCATGCCGCCGACGTGCTTGTAGACCATCACCTTGTCGCGCGAGGCGCCGCCGAGCAGCTGATAGAGCGGCATTCCGGCGGCCTTGGCCTTGATGTCCCACAGGGCCATATCGATGGCGCCGATGGCGGCCATGGTGATCGGGCCGCGGCGCCAGTAGGCGCCCTTGTAGAGATATTGCCAGATGTCCTCGGTGCGCAGGGGATCGCGGCCGATGAGCGCGGGCGCCACGTGATCCTTGAGATACGAGGCGACGGCGAGCTCGCGACCGTTCACGGTGCCGTCGCCGACGCCGTAGAGGCCCTCGTCGGTGACGATCTTGACGGTGACGAAGTTGCGCCCGGGGGAGCAGACGATGACCTTGATGTCGCGGATCTTCATCAGCCGGCGCTCAAACGTTGCAGCGGCAAAATGCCGCCCGACATGCCGAAACGGCGGTCGCAGCGCGGCCGTCACACTCGATCATCGAATAAACTCCTGTTGATTCCGGCACTTACGCCGAAAAGACCCTGCTCCCCGTCGCGGACAGCGCCCTGCCTTGCTTGTTTGCAGGTGCGGCGGGGACAATGGTGTTGCCTGGCGCAAACCGTCCACCGCTCTGCCCGGCGCGACGCTTACAGACTGCGATTTCGATGTCAACTCTTGCCAACTTCATACACAAAATGGGAAAAGCTCGGGTGCGAAGCCTGACGGGGTCAACAAGAACCCTGCGGGCGGGAGAGGCGCGTGTTCATGCCCGAATCGATTGCGGAGGAGCGGCTCGAGGACGAGTCTGCCGGTGAGGCCGGCAGCGTCTATGAGCTCATCCGCGATGACATCATCTGGGGCCGGCTGAAGGCCGAGGAACGGCTGAAGGTCGCGAGCCTCGCCGAACGCTATCGTACTTCGACCAATCCGGTCCGCGAAGCGCTGCACCAGCTGAGCGGCGAAGGCTTCGTGGTGATGACGCCCAATCGCGGCGCCCGCGTGCGGGCCATGGACGAGGATTTTGTCCGCGACATCTGCGAGATCGAGGTGCTGATCGAACCGGCCCTGACGCGCTGGTTCGTCGGCATGGCGGTCGACGCCGACGTCGCCGAGCTCGAGCGGATCGAGGCCGAAATCGAAGCCAACAACTTTACCGACCACGCGCGGCATCTGCGGCTCGATACGCAGTTCCACCGCGTCATGTACGGCCGGCACTACAACCTCCATGCCGCCGACCTGTGGTCCAAGCACCGCGAGATCATGCTGGCGCTGGGCCAGCGCTATCCGGTGACCCTCGCCCGCCGCGTCGCGGTGATCCGCGAGCACCAGGAGCTGATCGCGGCGGTCAAGGCGGGCGACGCCGAGGGTGCGGCGGCGGTCGTCGGACGGCACGTCGCCGGATCGGGCCAGCACATTATCGGGCACATGCAGGCGGCGCGCCGCGACGGCGAGCGCACCCGCGGGGGCGAAGCCGCATGAAGCCCGCCCCGCTTTCCATGACGTCAGGCGCCCACGGTGAGGCGCACCTGCCAATGGCGGTCCTCGCCGGGCTTGAGGAGCGCGGCGCCGCGTTCGACCGCCTGGCCGGCATGATCGGCGGAGGCATTGGTGGGCTCGAGCGCGACTTCCTGATGGGCGGCGGCGCCGGGTTTGGGCCAGGCGCCGTAGGTGAGCCAGATGCCGAGGTCGGCGATGCTCTTGTCCCAGCTCAATTCGAGCCACTGGCCTGGCCGGCCGACACGGGCGCTGCCGCCCGGCATGTTGCCGGCATAGAACTTGCCCATGAATCGCCTGTCCGGACTCTGCACATCCGCGAGGGCGAAGGGCAGATCGGCGGAGCGTTCGGTCCAGGCGCGCTGCGGAACGCGGCTCACGACGCCGTCGAGCGAGGTGAAGGCGCTCTCGACGGTTTCGACATCGCGCAGCTCCATGCGGTCGCCGGCTTCGACGGCGAGCAGCGCGTGGAGCGCCCACAGATAGGGCACCGGCTCGGACGTCAGGTTTTGCACCCGGTAATCCGCAACGAGGCTCGCGCCATCGAGGCGAAGCGCGCGGGTGAAAGTGAAGCGCTGATCGACGTACGTCAGCGCGACGGCGTCCGTCGCCTCTGCGTCGAGGCGCCACGGCCGACCCCAGAGGTCGCCATGGTCGCGCAGTGTGCGGCGCCAGGCCGTCGCACCGGCGTCCCAGCGGCCGACGGTGGGGAAGCACTCGTCCCAGCCGACGGCCTCGTCGCCGAGATAGACGGCGTCTTCGCCGGTGTTGGCACTCTCGCCGCCCTGGGTCATCCATTCGCGTCCGCTGGCGCGGTCGATAAGGCTGACGACGCGCGCGCCATAATCGGGCGCCACTGCGACGGCGAGCGCCTTGTTCTCGATCCGAATGCGGTGCATCCTCGTTCTAGCTCCATGGTTCCGGGGGCCGGGTGCAGCCGTCAACCCTGGGAGCCAACACTCATCGAGCGCGCTGGCGAAACGGTTGAGCCGGGGGAGGTTTCCTGTCACACCGTTCCGGCGCGCGCAATCCGGACACGCCGGCGGCCCCTCGGGCCGCGGGCTGCAACTAGGACGGGCCGGGCTGTCGCCGCGGCGCGCCCCGAACGATCCACACCGCAAGGTGCAGCGAGAGGAGAGTCAATCTCCCGGGAGGTGTGCGACTAGCGAAGACGGGAAAGGAGCCCGTCACTAGAAGACCAGTCTACTGACTAACCATCCATCGACAGGCAAGGAGGAAACTGTCACCATGACGAAACTGAAACTGGCCGCGGCGACGATCGCTGTAGCGGCGGTTATGGCTCCGGCGCTGAGCTTTGCTCAGGCGGCCGCGCCGACCGAGATCGCCCCGCCGGGCGGCCTCAAGGACATGCCACGCAATCAGACCCTGGTTCTGGGCTGGTCGATCTCGTCGCCCATCGGGACGACGAATCCGTGGGCCGTTCCTGGCTATACCCACCAGGAAGGCAACAACATGATGTTCGAAGGCCTGATGTACTACGGCATCTATGCCGACAAGTACATTCCGTGGCTTGCGACCAACATGGACTATAACAAGGACTACACCGACCTCACGATCAAGCTGAACCCGGCGGCGACGTGGAGCGACGGTACGCCGGTGACGGCGGACGACGTCGTCTATACGTTCCAGGGCCAGATGAGCAACGAGAAGCTGCCCTACCACGCGTGGTTCGCGCAGTATGTCGACTCGGCCACGGCGACCGACAAGGAAACGGTCGACGTCAAGTTCAAGCTGCCGGCGCCGCGCTTCAAGTTCGAAGTGCTCACGCTCAAGTTCGACACCGGTATCCCGATCGTGCAGAAGGCGTGGGAATCGGCCCAGCCGGACGTCAATGCCGCCGCCGGTGGCGTCGACATTCCGCACACGGGTCCGTACGACCTCGTCGCCTGGAACGCCAACCAGAAGATTTACGATCTGCGTGAATCGTGGTGGGCGATCAAGGCAGGCCTGGTGGCCGATCCGGCCGTCAAGCGCATCGTCTATGTGAACCTCGGTGGCCAGGTCGGCCAGAACATGGACGCGGTCGCGCAGCGTCTCGTGAACAACGAGATGGACTCCTCGCTCGACATGCGTGCCCAGGTGATCGGCAACATTCTGGCCCAGAACCCGAAGGTTCAGTCCTGGACCGGCAATGAATCGCCGTTCGGGTATCTCGACTGGTGGCCGAACTCGCTGTGGATGAACACGCAGCTGGCCCCCTACAACGACCCGAACATCCGCAAGGCGATGGCTCTCACCATCGACCGCGACAAGATCGACGAGGTGCTCTACGACGGCGCCAAGATTTCGACGATCTATCCGTTCCCGCTCTATCCGGGCCTGCAGAAGTTCGCCGACTCCGACGCCGTCAAGGCGCAGGAAGCCAAGTACAACCCGCGCGAGTTCAACCTCGACAAGAGCGCCCAGCTCATGACTGCCGCCGGCTACACCAAGAACGGCGACGGCCTCTGGGAGAAAGACGGCAAGACCATCAACGCAACGATCAACGGCTTCCAGGGCATCCATTCGGACATCGCCCCGGTGCTGGAGCAGATGCTGCGTGATGGTGGCTTCGACGCCTCGGTCAACTTCGGCGCCGATGCCCAGCAGAACATGACGGACGGTGCGCCTGGCCTCTATCTCTTCGGCCATGGTGCTTCGCTGCAGGATCCCTACGAAGCGCTGAACCTGTACGATGGACAGTACAGCACTCCGAATGGCTCCTCGGCCGGCAACGGCCGGTGGTCGCGCTACAAGAACGCCGATTTCGACGCTCTTCTGGCCGACGCCGCCCCGCGTGGTTCGGACGATCCGAAGTTCCAGGATGACCTTGCTCAGGCGCTCGGCATCTACTGGCGCGACACGATCGATATCCCGATCATCCAGTGGCTGCACCGCATCCCGTACAACAACACCTACTGGACCAACTGGCCGAGCAAGACCAACATGGCCGATGGTACCAACGGCGCCTTCTGGGCCCACACCGGCATGCTGGTTGTGACCGCCCTCAAGCCGTCGGGCGCGCAGTAAGCCGCGTCACGTAACCGGGTGTGCGCCCAAGGGCGCACACCCCCCTGAATCTGGGAGAGGCCCGTGAACACCCTCAAGCTCGTCGCCCGCCGTCTGGCGTTCCTCGTCCTGGTCATCTGGGCCGCTTCGACCATCACTTTCTTCGTGCCGCGCCTGTCGTCGCGCAGCGCCATCCGCGAACGCTTCGCCGAGCTTGCGCGCAACGGCGGCTTCTCGCCGGGCGACCTCGAGAAGATCATCGCCTCCTACACCAAGCAGTTCGGGCTCGACCGTCCCATCCTCGACCAGTACTGGGACTACCTGAACAACATCCTGCATTTCGATTTCGGCTACTCGCTCAACAAGTATCCGGCGACCGCGACCGACCTGATCCTGCAGGCCATCCCGTGGACGCTGGCGCTGCTGCTGGTCACCACCGTCCTCAGCTTCATCATCGGCAACCTCCTGGGCGCCATCGCCGCGTGGCCGCGCGCCCCGCGCTGGCTGCGCATGGTGGCCACGCCTTTCATCCTGCTCACGGGCGTGCCGCCGGTGATCATGGGCGTCCTGCTGTTGTTCTTCATCGCCTTCCGCCTGAAGCTCCTGCCGATCGGCGGCTCCTATTCGGCGGGCATCATCCCCAACTGGTCGTGGTCGTTCTTTCTCGACCTGATGTGGCATCAGATCCTGCCGGCGCTCTCGCTGATCCTGGGCTCGGTGGGCGGCTGGGTGCTCACCATGCGCGGCATGGGGGTCACCATCCAGGGCGAGGATTATGTGAACTTCGCCGAGCACAAGGGTCTCACCGGCGTGCGCATCTTCCGTGACTACTATCTGCGCAACGCGTTGTTGCCGCAGGTCACGGGCTTTGCGCTGGCGCTCGGCACCGTGGTCACCTCGGCCATCGTTGTCGAGGGCATCTTCGGCCTGCCGGGCATCGGGACCGTGCTCAACAACGCCATCCTCGCCAACGACTTCCCGGTGATCTACGCCATCGTGCTGTTCATCACGATCGCGGTGGCGACGATCATGGTGGGACTCGAGTTCATCTATCCACTGCTCGATCCCCGCATCCGGAAACAGTAGGAGCTTCGCCCGTGGCCGTTGCCGTCATCGCCTCGAACGAAGAGGTCGTTCGCCAGCCCTCGCAGCTGACCCTGCTGTTCCGCTACCTGCGGCGCAACAAGGTGCTGGCGGTTGGGCTCGTCATCCTGCTGCTGCTGGTCCTGTTCACGGTCGTGGGCTTCTTCACGGTCAGCACCAAGTCCGCCTATCCGCTGAGCGTGCCCACCAAGCGGCCGCCGAGCCTGCAATATCCGCTCGGCACCGATTTCTTCGGCCGCAACCTCTATGCCGCGATGGTCGTGGGCATGTGGGAGACCGCCGTCATCGGCGTGTTGGCCGGCGCGCTCGGCACGCTCATTGGCGTGATCCTCGGCTTCATCGCGGCCTATTTCGGCAAGTGGATCGATACGCTCATCCGCAGCGTCTGCCAGATCCTGACACCGATTCCCGTGCTCCTGATCCAGGTCGTCATCGCCAGCTCGCTCGACAAGCGCGACGTTACCATCTTCACCATGGCGCTGATCGTGGTGATGCTGGCCTGGATGGGACCGACGCTGGTCATCCGGGCGCAGGTGCTCACCATGAAGGAGCGGCAGTTCGTCTCGGTCGCCAAGCTTTCGGGGGTGGGCGACCTCGGCATCATCTTCCGCGAGATCCTGCCCAACCTGCTGCCGTTCATCGCGGCCTCGTTCGTGGGGCAGGTGTTCGGCGCCGTGTTCGCCTCCTTCTACCTCGCCGTGCTCGGCCTCGGGCCGTTGCGCGAGCCCCTGCTCGGCAACATCATCTGGTCGGCGCAGACGCAGGGCGCCTTCTTCAACGGCTGGTGGTGGTGGCCGATCGAGCCGTCGGTCGCCATGATCCTGATCCTGGGATCGCTGGCTCTCATCAACATGGGCCTCGACGAACTGGCCAATCCGCGGGTGCGCAAGACAGAATGAACACGATGACTTCCATCTCGCCCGACACGCGAGCGACGTCGCGCGCCACGGCCGCTCCGGCGACCGGCGCCCCTGTGCTGAGAGTCGAAGGGCTCGAGGTCACCTATTACACCGACCTCGGCCGCGCCAAGGCGCTCGACCAGGTGAGCTTCACGCTCAATGCCGGCGAAAAGCTCGGCATGGTGGGCGAATCCGGCTCCGGCAAGAGCACCATGGCGCTCGCCATGATGCGCATGATCAAGCCGCCGGGGCGGATCGAGGCGGGCAAGGTGTTCGTCGGCGACACCGAGCTCATGGGCCTCAACAACGATGGCATGCGCCACGCGCGGCTCGACAAGATCGCCTACATCCCGCAGGGCGCGATGAACTCGCTCAATCCGGTGACGCGGATCGGCGCGCAGATGATGGACGCGCTCAAGTCGCACGAGGTGCGCGAGAGCAAGGAGCAGCTGCAGCAGCGCTGTATCAGCGCGCTCAAGTCGGTCGACCTCGATCCGGGCGTGTTCCGCATGTACGCGCACGAGCTGTCGGGCGGCATGAAGCAGCGCGTCTGCATCGCCATCGGCATCCTGCTCAGGCCGAGCGTCATCATCTGCGACGAGCCGACCAGCGCGCTCGACGTGGTGACGCAGCGGCAGGTGATGGAGACCATCGACCGCGTGCAGAAGGAGATCAACGCCGCGGTGATCTTGATCGGCCACGACATGGGCCTGATGGCGCAGTTCGTCGACAAGGTGGCGGTGATGTATGCCGGGCGGCTGGTCGAAATCTCGACCGTGCGCGAGATGTTCACCGACCCCAAGCACCCCTATTCGCAGGCGCTCATCTCGAGCCTGCCGAACCTCGACAACAAGGGCGTGTTCCAGGGCATTCCCGGACTTGCCCCGTCGCTGCTGCGGCTGCCGACGGGATGCGCCTTCCACCCCCGCTGCCCCTATGGCCAGCAGGAACCGCAACGCAGCGTGCGCCCCGAGCAGGTGACGCTTCCCGGTGGGCGCAAGGTGACCTGCCACCTCTATGACGGACAGGGCATCGATGGCTAACCTTCTCGAACTCCACCACGTCTCC
Organism: uncultured Devosia sp.; assembly: GCA_964428685.1. GTDB lineage: Bacteria > Pseudomonadota > Alphaproteobacteria > Rhizobiales > Devosiaceae > Devosia_A. The sequence goes on from CAYRZM010000120.1 coordinate 20,905, forward strand.
AAGGTCTACCAGCGCGGGATTGTCAACACCCAGGCGACGGTTGCGCTGCAGGACCTGTCGCTGACGCTCAAGGAAGACGAGCCGACGATCATGACGGTCGCCGGCGAGAGCGGCAGCGGCAAGACCACGCTCGCCATGCTGCTGCTGGGCTTCATCACCGCGACCACCGGCCAGATCATCTACCGCGGCAAGAACATCGCCTCGCTGCAGGGCAAGGATCAGGTTGCCTATCGCCGCGAAGTGCAGGCGGTCTTCCAGGATCCGTTCGCGGTGTTCAACCCGTTCTACACGGTCGATCACCTTCTCACCGTGCCGATCAAGCGGTTCGGGCTCGCCAAGGGCAAGACCGATGCCCGCAAGAAGATGGACGAGGCGCTGACCGCGGTCGGCCTCCGCCCCGAGGACGTGCTTGGCCGCTTCCCGCATCAGCTGTCGGGCGGCCAGCGCCAGCGCATCAATGTGGCGCGCGCGCTGCTGCTGCGGCCGCGGCTGCTGATCGCCGACGAGCCGGTGTCGATGGTCGATGCGTCGCTGCGCGCGACGATCCTCGAGACGCTGCGCAACCTGCAGCGCGACTACGGCGTCTCCATCATCTACATCACCCACGAC
>CAYRZM010000121.1:0-4706 GCA_964428685.1 uncultured Devosia sp.
ATCGTGCGCATCTGCGGGTTCTCGAACTCGGCCGGCACGTGGCCGAGCGCCGAATAGAAAATGCGCCCCTGCCCGAAGCGTCGCTTGAACGCCACCGGCATCGTGACGCCCGCCGTGACCGGATCGTGCGCGCCGCTGAAGGTGGTGGTGGCCAGCACCTCGACGGTCGGATCGTAGTGCAGGTAGTACTGCTCGCTGCGATAGGCGAAGCCGGCAATGCCGGCAACGATCGGATCGCCGGGCTGCACGATGTCGACGCGATAGTCGATGATATTGCCGGGATGCCCGACGAACTGGACGCCGCAGAGATAGTTGAAGAGCCGGGTCCGCGGAAACGACGTCGCCAGGCATCCGTGGTACCCGCCGACGCCCAGCCCCCCGCGCACCGCTGCGACCAGCCGCTCGACGGATGCCCGCTCGATCTCCCCGTCGGTGACGACTGGAATCACGAGGTCGAGCCCGCCCACATCCCCGGCGCCCAGCGCATTGAGGTTCGGCGTGATGTCGACCTCGAAGCCGTCCTCTTCGAGCATCGCGCCCACCAGTTGCGCACCGGCCTCCGGCTCGTGGCCTTCCCAGCCGCCCCAGACGATGCGGGCCCTGCGGCTCATGGCATCAATTGCCCGCCATTGACCTCGACCACCTGCCCGATGATGTAGCCCGAGAGCGTGTCGGAAGCGAGGAACAGGTAGGCTCCGACGCAATCCTCTGCCGTTCCGAGCCGCCCCTGCGGAATGGTCGCGAGCGCCGCCGCCTTGTGCGCATCCGTCGAATAGCGTTCGTGGAACCGCGTTTCAATGAAGCCGGGCGCCACGGCATTGACCCGGATGCCGAACGGAATCAGCTCCTTGGCGAGGCCACGCGTGACGTTCGAGACGAACGCCTTCGACGAGCCATAGAGCCCGGCATTGCCGGACGCGCCGTTCCGGGCGGCGATCGACGTCGTGTTGACGATGAACCCGCCCTTCTTCTTGAGCCATGGGATCGCCGCCTTCGACGCAAAGATCACCGAACGGGCATTGAGGTTCATGACGTCGTCGTAATACTGCGGCGTCATGTCGGCATAGGCCATGCGTCCCACCATCAGCCCGGCATTGTTGACGAGACCTTCGAGGTGGCCGAAATGGCCGGCCGTCTCTTCCACGAGCCGCGTGACGTCGTCGACCTTGGTCACGTCCGCTTTGATCGCAAAGGCCTCGCCGCCCGCGTCCTTGATCGTCTTGACCACGGCCTCGGCCTCGGCCGCGCTCGAATTGTAGTGGACGCCGACCCTGGCGCCCTGCGCCCCGAACGCCACGGCCAGCGCCGCGCCGATACCGGTAGAGGCGCCGGTGATGAGCACGGCCTTGCCGGCGAGGTCGGGAATGGTGAGATTGGCCATGGTCAGTCCACTTTGCTGAAGTCGAGATAGGCGTAGTTCATCTGCCCGCGCTCGCGCGTGTGCAAGGTCAATACATGCCTGCCCGCGGCAAGGGCGATGCGACAAAGGTCGCGGGCGAGGTCCCAGTGGTGCCACTGTCGCCAGCCCACGGGATCGCGCAGGTCTTCGGTGCTGGCGATCGCGAGGGGCCCGGTCGTATCGCTTCCGTCCACCGACAGCGCAATCGCCCCGCCGTGGCGCGAAGTGTAGAGCAGGTCCACCCGGTACGTTCCCGCGCGCGCAACATCGACGGTGTAGTTGATCCACTCGCCCGGTTCCGTCCAGCCGACATAGAGCTGGTCCATCGGCGGCGCGAACCGGTTGAACTCGGAATTGTCGAACGCCGTCGGCACGCCATCCACCGGACGCGTCCCTTTGGTGTAGGAAATGTCGACCGCCTCATCCATGCGGAACCGGTCGAGCGGCGATCCGTCCGCCGGGTTCAGCCGGCCGCTGCCCTGGTTGATCGGCGTGGTGTCGTGAAACGCCACGCCCTCGCCGCCGACGTCGTAGTGCGCACAGAGCACCCGGCCCGGAATGCCTTGGGCCTCGCGATACGGCCGTCCGGCATAGCCCTCCACGCCGGCGGCTCCGCTCAGCTCGTGAACAGCAGGCTGCCGCCGTCGACCCGCAGCACCTGGCCGTGAACGAATTTGGCACGCGGACTGCACAGGAACGCCACCGCGTCGGCGATCTCGTCGGGCTCGGCGTAGCGGTTGAACGATTTGCCGGAGGAATCCATCATCGCCGGATCGACCACGCGTGTCGCCTGGAAGCGCGCCGTCTTGCTCGGGCCGGGGCTCACGCAGTTGACCCGCACGCCGTCCTCCATCACCTCCTTGGCGAGGCACCGCGTATAGTGGACGACCCCGGCCTTGAGCACCGCATAGATCGAGCCGTTGCCGACGCCCAGATGCGCCGCCGTCGAGCCGATATTGACCACGATGCCGTGGCCACGCTGGCGCATCGGATTCACGAACGCCTGGCACATCAGCATTGTGCCGATCAGGTTGTTGTTGGTGAGAGCGAGGATATCTTCGTAGGGGATTCCCAGCAGGTCGTTCGGCACCGGCTTGCCGCCCGACGCGCCGATATCGCCGCCGGCGCAGTTCACCAGGATTTCGACATCGCCGAATTCCTTGTCGATCTGCGCCTTCATCGCCGCGATCGCGTCTTTGTCGCCGATGTTGCCCGTAACCCCCATCGAGCGCACACCCAAATTCCGAATTTCGTCGATCATCGCCCCGAGGTTTTTCGCCTCGCCATACTTGGCCGACGCCTCCCAGCTGAGGTCGTGGACGATCACGTCGGCACCCATCTGTGCCAGCCGCCGCGCCATGAAGCTGCCCAGCCCGCGCCCCGAGCCGGTCACAAAGGCGGTCTTGCCCTTGAGTTCCTGTTCCAAAACTCTCTCCTCACATTAGTCCAAGCGCACGCAGGTTTTGCGCGCTCTTGCGCACCTGCCCGAGCTCGTAATCGATCAGAATCTGTCCATCTTCCTGCTTCTCCCATGGCGTGCGGTAGTCGGCATCTTCGGCGAGCTTGTTCCGCTGCGCGGCGAGCAAGGCCGCAGCCAGCTCCGCCGCCTGCTTGGGCGCATAGCCTTGCCACCAGTCCGGCGTGAACAGCCGCACATGCCGCGCCTCGAGCGCGCCGATCTCGATCGCCGCCGGCAACGTCTGGTGATGCTGCGCTAGAACGGCGATCATCTCCGCCAGGGGCACCGCCCCATCGCCCGTCGCCGTGCGGATCAGCCGGTAGCCTTCGGAGGTGAACTGCACGTGATAGTCCTTGAGGTGCATGTAACGCACATGCGGTGCGATCACGCGCGTGAAGTCCAGCGGCGATTCCGCCACCGGAAAGGTGTTCGCCGTATCGAACACGATGCCCACATTCGGACCCGTCTTCACGCAGAACTCGACGAGCTCGCGGCTGGTGAAGTCTTGGTGATTCTCGATGGCGATCGTCATGCCTTGTGCGGCGGCCATCGGGGCCAGGTCGCGTAGCTTCGCCCAGGTGCTGTCGACCAGCTGCCCCCACCGCTCGCCGGCGGCATTGCGGTCGCCGCAGAGGATCGGCGTGAGGGCGAAGCGGATGACGGTTGCGCCCAGCCCGCGCGCGATCCGGATGGAATTGGCGAAGTCGCCCGTCTGCAGGCCCGAACTGCCGATCGGCTCCATGCCGAGCCCCTTGAGCCGTGCGCCCAGAGCGCGCAGCTCGTCGTCGGACATCTTGCCCGTCCAGCCTTCCCAGAGCTCGAGCGTCCGCGCCTTGAGCTCGGTGGCGAGCGCGATGTAGCCCTCGAGCCCCACCGCTTTGGGATTGGCGCGCGGCGTGCCAAAGCCCTGAAGGCCAAGATGATAGGTCAACCCGTAGGGGTTGAGTCCGACTCTGAGATCCATGTCCCGCCTATTTGAGTCCGGCGTCGATGATGATCGACTGCTTGGTGATCATCGCACTGTCGTCTGCCGCGAGGAACAACACAAGCCGTGCGATCTCCTCGCCGAGGAGCACGCGGTTGATGGCCTGGTGCGCGACGATGCGGTCGACTTCTTCCTGCGACTTGTACCAGAGCCGCCGCTGCCGCTCGGTGATCACGGCGCCCGGCTCGATGGCGTTAACGCGGATATTGTCCTTGCCGAACTCCCGGCCGAGCGAGCGGGTGAGCCCGATCACGGCCGATTTCGCGGTGGCATAGACCGCGATCGTGTCCGAGCCGCCGCGCCACGAGGTCGATGAGAAGTTGATGATCGAGCCCGCGCCGAGCTGTTTCATCTGCGAACGGACCGCCTGCGCCGCAAAAAAATGGTGCCGCAGGTTGGTGTCCTGCGTGCGGTCCCAGTATTCGACGCTCACCTCGTCGATCTTGTGGCGGTCGTCGTTCGCCGCATTGTTGACCAGCACCCCGATCGGCCCGACCTCGGCGCCGACCCTGCGGATCGCCTCCTGCAGCGCCGGAATGTCCGTCACGTCGCAATGGAGGTAGGTCGCCCCGAGCTCCTTGGCCAGCGCGCTGCCGACCTCGTCCTGGATGTCGACGAACGCGACCCTGGCTTTGTTGGCGGCAAAAGCGCGGACGATATCGGCGCCGATCCCCGATGCTCCCCCGGTCACGAACACCACACGTCCGGCGAGGCTGGGATAGAGGGCGGGCACCACTTTCACGAATCCTTGGAGGCTAGATGAGACGGGTGGTTTGCGGGTCGAAGAGGCAGGCGCGCGTCATGTCGACCGCAAGCGGCATGTCCTCGCCCATCCTGGGCGCCTCGTCGGGGGTGAAGCGCCC
>CAYRZM010000122.1:0-6778 GCA_964428685.1 uncultured Devosia sp.
CGCCTCGGTCAGCTCGGCGATCTGCGAGTTGAGCCGGCTCATCACCGTGTCTTTGCCCTGGATTTCCTGGCCCAGGTAGAACTGCGTCAGGATGAACAGCGACAACAGGAAGATGATGACGAGCAGCAGCGAGCTCAGCGCATCGACGAATCCCGGCCACCAGTTCTGCTGCTGTGTCCGGCGTGAGCGGCTGAGCGAGGCCATGCGCGGTGCGTCTCCGTCTGCCGGTTAGTTGGGCTTGTTGTTGCCCGCTGCGGCCTGGTCCTCGCGCAGCATCGCCTCGATCAGCTCGCGCAGCTTCTTGTTGGTGTCGCCCTGCTCTTCGATGTGGATGCGCAGGTCCGCCTGCTCGGCGCGGATGTGCTTGACCAGCCCGTCGATGCCGCGCGCGAGCTCGGCCATGGCGCGGATCGCGTTCTGCGACGAATCCGTATTGCCCAGCGTCGAGCCCAGCCGGTCGATCATCGCCGACATCTCCTCCCCCGGCACGCCCAGATTGTTGGCCTGCAGCGCCGTCATCGGATGGTCGAGCTCGGTCATCGAGGTCATCCAGTCCTCGAGGTCGGTGTAGAACGCGTTCTGCGCCTGGCTGGTCTGGAGATCGAGGAAGCCGAGGATCAGCGAGCCCGAGAGCCCGAGCAGCGAGGCGGAGAACGCCGTCTTCATGCCGGCGAGGGGCGCCGTCAGCCCTTCCTTGAGGTTGCCGAACAGCGTCTGCGTGTCGGTGTTGTTGACGTCGAGCGCGCTGATCGTGTCGCCCACATGCCCCACCGTTTCGAGGAGGCCGAAGAACGTGCCGAGCAGCCCGAGGAACACCAGGAGCCCGGTCAGATAGCGCGAGGTGTCCTTGGCCTCGTCGAGCCGGTTGCCAACCGAATCGAGGATCGAGCGCATCGAGGCGGGGGTGATCACCGCTTCGCCGAGCCGGTCGCGCAGCATCCCGGCAACAGGCGCCAGCAGCACCGGCTGGCGCACCCGCGCCATGGTGCCGTCCTGCATCGAGTTCACCCACTTGATCTCGGGGAACAGCCGGAAGATCTGGCGGAAGCTCAGGATGATGCCCGTTCCCGCCACGATGATGATCAGCGAGTTGATGAACGGGTTGGCCCAGAAGAAGGTGATCAGCGACCCCGACAGGATCGCCGCCACCAGCGCCACGATGAGCAGGAAGACCACGATCTTGAGCAGATAGATCGTCGGGCTCTTGAGGTGGTATGGGTCGTAGTTTTGCGACATGGCCCCGGCCGGATTCGGCAGTCTGGGCCGGAGACTAGTCACAGCATTCCGGCGTGACAATGGCTTGGGTGGGCCGCTTCCGCGGCGCGCCGCCGGCTGCCAACCGCTATTTCGCGGCCTTGACCAGCTTGAGGAGCTGCCCCTGGATGGCCTCGTTTCCGGCCACCACTTCGCCGTTCCAGATGCTACCGGCGGCCCCGCCATAGTCGGTCATCGTGCCGCCCGCCTCGCGCAGCATCAGCCAGCCGGGCGCCACGTCCCAGGGCGAGAGCCGCGCTTCCCAGAAGCCGTCGATCCGCCCCGCCGCGAGCCAGGCGAGATCGGTCGAGGCCGAACCGGTGCGCCGGATCCCCGCCGTCGCCGGCGCGATCTGGCCGAGTTGGCGCAGCGTGCGCACGTCGTCGTCGGTGCCGGTGACCTTGATGCCGGTCGAAATGATCGCGTCGGCCAGATGCTTCCGCCCGCCGACCCGGAGCCGCTTCTTGTCGTCGAGCCAGGCGCCGCTGCCCTTCTCGGCGACGAACAGCTCCTCCATCGCCGGATTGTAGATCACCGACGCCACCATCTCCTCGCCGCGCTGCAGCGCGATCGCCACCGCGAACAGCGGGATGCCGTGGAGGAAGTTGGTGGTGCCGTCGAGTGGATCGATGATCCAGCGGTGCTGGCCGTCGGTCCCCTTGATCTCGCCGCCCTCTTCCATCAGGAAGCCGTAGGTCGGCCGCGCCTTGCTGAGCTCGGCATGGACGATCTTTTCCGCTGCCTTGTCGGCGTTGGTGACGAAGTCGGCCGGCCCCTTGACGCTCACCTGCAGGTTCTCGACCTCGCCGAAATCGCGCTTCAGCGAGCGGCCGGCCTTGAGCGCGGCGGTGACCATGATGTTGAGGAGCGCCGAGCGGGCCATCTGTGAAATCTCGGGAGGCGGAGGATACCGGGCGCTCCGCTAGCACAGCTTTCCCGCACAACCAACCGTGCGGGCCAACCGGCCGCTAGTTCGCGCTCGAGGGAGGGAGCGAGGCCGGCATCGGCGCCGGCGCGGCCACCCCGGCCTCCGCCGCAGCCCCGGCGGCCGTGGGCGGCACCGACGGCCAGAACCGCGCCAGCTCTTCGCCCGCGGCAAGGTCGGCCGGCGAAATGTCGGCGAGGAGATCGTCCAGCGACGCATCGTTGAGGCCCTGCCGCCGCGCCAGCGCCCGCCACATCGCCGCCTGCTTGAGGTCGCGCGGCACCCCCTCGCCCGCCGCGAGCAGCTTGGCGAAGCGGTTCTGGCCCACGGCGTTGCCCGCGTTGGCGGCATCCTCGTACCAGCCGACCGCGTCGTGAAGGTTCCGGTCGACGCCCTGCCCCAGATAGAGCAGCGTTGCATAATCGACTTCGGCCTCGACCAGCCCCTGCTTGGCGGCGAGTCCGATCTGCCTTGCCCCGCCCGCCGTATCCGGCGCGACGCCCGCCCCGTCCATCAGCATCGTGCCGTAGTCGTATTGCGCTTCGGCGAGGCCCGCATCGGCTGCCGATTTCATCAGCCGCGCCGCTTCGCTGAGGCTCGGCGAGGCATCGAGTCCTTCGACGTGGAGCAGCGCCAGGTTGTACTCGGCCGGCGGGTAGCCCCTGTCGGCCGCCTGCTTGAACAGCTCCGCCGCCTTCTCGTGGTTCTTGGGCACCCCGTCGCCGTCGAGATAGAGCAGCCCCAGCTCGAAGGCCGCCAGCCGGTCGCCGTTCTTGGCCGCGAGCGCATACCAGCTCGAGGCCCGCGCCACGTTCTCGGCGACGCCGAGCCCCTTGGCGTAGATTTCCGCAATCAGCGTCTGCGCCGCCGGATCAGCCTTCTCGGCCCGCGGCAAAGCCAGCGCCAGCGCGGTGAGGTAGTAGCCGCGCTGGAACGCGCCATAGGCGTCGTCGCGATGCGCAAAAATGTCCTGGCTGATGGTGCTGGCGTCGCTGGTGGCCGCTTCGCTCGGCGGCGACGCCGAATCGAGGCCGATGTTGACGCTGTTGTCGATATGGGCACCGGCTGTGTCGTCGCCCGCCGCCGCAAGCACGGGCGCCGCCGTCAGCGCGAGCGCCACTGCTGCAACGATCGTCCTCACGTCGCGCCCTCGAGCGCGGCCGCGATCGCCCCGAGGCGCGCGGTCACCCCTTCGGGCGCCGACCACAGACTGTCGCCGAGCCCGATGAACTCCGCCCCCTCCGCCGTCGCCGTTTCGCCTGTCGCCGCCGGATCGCTCAGTACGCTCGGCACTTCCATGAGCTCGGCCCACCAGCGCGCCATCTCGCGCTGCGCGGGATCGCGCGGACCGCTGAGCGGCCCGAAGAACACATAGTCCGGTCCCGCTTCACCCTTGGTCATCGCATCGTGCCGCGAGGCGATCCGGCCCGCGCCCACGATGTAGTCGGGCTTGAGCGCCGCGGTTGCCGCCTGCACCTGCTGCACGTCGCCCTCGACATGGAGGCCATCCGCGCCGAGCATGCGCACCAGCCCCGGTTCGCCCTCGATCAGCACCGCCACCCCGGCCGATTGCGCGCGCGGCACCACCGCCTTCACCAGCGCCTTGTAGCTGCCCTCGCTCCGCGGCCCGCGCGGCAGCAGCAGCGCGGCCACCGCCGTGGCCGCCAGCGCCTCGTCGAGGCATTTGAGGCAGGTCGGCGCATCGGCCTCGGCCGGGGCGATGAGGAAAATCTGCGCAGTCATGGGCAGCCTTCTATGCGGGCTGCTCTATTAGCTCAAATTCTGGCAGCAAATGGGTTAAGCGGCCCGGTCAAGCGCGGCGGTCCACTGGCCGCGCGCCGCGAGCGCATTCATCCGCGCCCGGTGCGCAAACGCCGCCTGCGCCGCCGGCACGTTCCGCGCTTCCCCGCCCCAGGCCATCAGCGCCGCCGTCTGCAGTGCCCGCCCGTAGGAAAACGTCAGCATCCACGGGTGCGGGCCGCTCGCGTTCATGGCCGAGAGATTGGCGGTCGCCGCCGCGTCCGATTGCCCGCCCGACAGGAACGCGATCCCCGGCACGGAGGCCGGCACCGTCGCCTTCAGCACCTCAAGCGTCCGCGCCGCCACCTCCGCCGTGTCCGCCCGTTCGGCCGAACGGACGCCCGGCGTCACCATGTTGGGCTTGAGCAGCATGCCGCCGAGATCAACGCCCGCGAGCCGCAGCTCCTCGAACACCGTCCCCAGCGTCTCGGTCGTCACTTCCGCGCAGCGGTCGATCGAGTGGTCGCCGGGCTCCCCGTCGGCCAGCACCTCGGGCTCGACCACCGGCACGATCCCCGCTTCCTGGCAGAGCGCCGCGTAGCGCGCCAGCACATGCGCATTAGCGCGGATGCCGTTGCGCGAGGGCGCGATCGCATTGACCGCGATCACCCCGCGCCACTTGGCGAACTTGGCGCCGAGCTTGCGGTAATGCTCGAGCCGCGCCCGCAATCCGTCGAGGCCTTCGGTGATCTTCTCGCCCGCCGTCCCCGGCATGGCGAAGGCGCCGCGGTCGACCTTGATCCCCGGCATCACGTCACTCTCGGCGAGCAGTGCCACGAACGGCGTGCCGTCGGCCGCATCCTGCGTCAGCGTCTCTTCGGTGAGGATCACGCCCGAGATGTAGTCCTGCATCGCGTCCCGCGCGCGGAACAGCATCTCGCGATAGTCGCGCCGCGTCTCGAGCGTCACCGGCAGCCCGATGGCGGCGAAGCGCCGCGAGATCGTGCCCTCCGATTCATCGGCGGCGAGGATGCCCATGCCGGGCGCCACGAGGGCTTTGGCGATCTTGTTCAGCGTCGGCATGGGCACTCAGGCATAGAGGACACGCGCGAACGATACGGAGACGGCCGGCCAGGCGCGATACGACTGAAGTCGGAGTTTCAACGCATCAGCGCCGCGACGCCCGGCAGCGTCTTGCCTTCCATCCATTCGAGGAAGGCGCCGCCGGCCGTCGAGACATAGGTGAACTGGTCTTTGACCCCCGCCTGCGCCAGCGCCGACACGGTGTCGCCGCCGCCCGCCACCGACACGAGCTTGCCCGCCTTGGTCCGCGCCGCGACATAATTGGCGATCTCGCTCGTCCCCTGGTCGAACGGCACGGTCTCGAACGCGCCGAGCGGCCCGTTCCACACCACTGTCGCCGCCTCGTCGATCGCGCCCTTGATGCGCTCGCGCGACTGACGGCCGACGTCGAGGATCATGCCGTTGGGGTCCATGGCGTCGAGCCCGTAATTCTGGTGCGGCGCATTGGCCGCGAAGTGCCACGCCACCACCGCATCGACCGGCACGATGATCGCGCAGCTGGCCTTCTCGGCCTTGTCGAGAATGGCGTTCACCGTGTCGTCGAGCCCGTGCTCGGCGAGCGACTTGCCGATGCCGATCCCTTCGGCAAGCAGGAACGTGTTCGCCATCGCCCCGCCGATCACCAGCGCATCGACCTTGCCCACGAGGTTCTGGAGGAGATCGATCTTGGTCGAGACCTTCGCCCCGCCCACGATCGCGACCACCGGGCGCTTGGGGTGCCCGAGCCCCTTCTCCAGCGCCTCGAGCTCGGCCTGCATCGCGAGCCCCGCCGCCGACGGCAGCAGATGCGCGATGCCTTCCGTCGAGGCATGCGCGCGGTGCGCCGCCGAAAATGCATCGTTGACGTAGATGTCGCCAAGCGAGGCCATCTTCTTGGCCAGCTCGGGGTCGTTGTCCTCCTCGCCCGGCACGAAGCGCGTGTTTTCGAGCACGAGGATCGAGCCCTCGGGCGCGCTGTCGATCGCCTTCTTCGCCTTGCTCACGTCCACCCAGTCGGTGTCGACGAACCCGACCTTGTGCCCCGTGGCGTGCGCCACCGCCGGCACCACCTGCTCGAGCGAAAAGGCCTTGTCGACCTTACCCTTGGGCCGGCCGAAATGCGAAATCAGGATCGCCTTGCCGCCCACCTTGGTGATCTCGCGGATGGTCGGCACGATCCGCTCGATGCGCGTCGCATCGGTGACCTTGCCGTCCTGCACCGGCACATTGAGATCGGCCCGCAGCAGGACGCGCTTGCCTTTGAAATCCATGCCCGCAATGGTCTTGAACGCCTCGGCCATCTCAACATCCTGCTGTCGGAACGTCAGGGTTTGATACTGACCCGCAGGTCGAATGGAAAGGGAGAGATTTGATGGAGCTCAAGCGCGGACGCCTGATCGATCATCTGCACCTGCGCGCCCGCGACCTCGAAGCGAGCCGCCGATTCTACACCGCCGTCCTCGGCGTTCTCGGCATCGAGGTCGTCCACGCGCCCGATCACTTCTTTGCCGACGAGCTCTGGGTGGACCGCGGCGAGCAGCCGAGCCACGTCCATTTCGCCTTCCAGACGCCCGACCGCGCCGCGGTCGACCGCTGGTACGCCGCCGGCCTCGCCGCCGGCGGCCGCGACAACGGCGCCCCCGGCGAACGCCCTTACCACCCCGGCTACTACGCCGCCTACCTGCTCGACCCCGACGGCAACAACGTCGAAGCGGTCTATCACGGCCCCGGCCGGCGCAGCGCCGAGGCGGTGACGATCACGGCGTGAAATCTCTGGCTCGCGCGCGGAAGTCGACA
>CAYRZM010000123.1:0-4589 GCA_964428685.1 uncultured Devosia sp.
TGGTGGAACACGCTGCACCAGCCGGCGAGCCTCACGCTGGGCGGATCGAAGCTGCCGCCCGAAATGCTGCTGCCGCTCGGGATCATGGCGCTGGCGTTCCTGCTGCTCTTCGTCGTGCTCGAGCTCGTGGGCATGCGCACCGAGATCCTGCGGCGCCGCGCCGACACCATGAGCCGCCAGGCGGCGGCGCAGGTGGCCTGATGCCGGGGCACGAGCAGGACATCGTCTTCATCGTCTGGGCCTATATCGGCGCCGCCGTGGTGACGCTCGGGCTCGTCGCCGGCACCATCGCGCGAGCCCGCCGGGCGAAAGCCCGGCTCGCCGCGCTCGAGGCGCAGGGCATCCGCCGCCGGTCCGCCAGTTGACCGGCGAGGACGCCGCCACGCCGGCCCCCGGCAACAGGCGCCTGCGGCTCCTCCTCGCGGTGCTGCCGCTGCTGGCGCTGGTCGGGCTGATCGCGGTGTTTGCCCTCAACATCGACCGCGACCCCTCGCTGGTGCAGTCGGCGCTGATCGACAAGCCCGCGCCGACGTTCACCCTGCCCGCCGTCGCCGGCCTGCCGGTGCCGGGCTTCGATACGGCGCGGCTCAAGGGCCAGGTGAGCGTCGTCAACGTCTTTGCCAGCTGGTGCATCCCCTGCCGCGACGAGCACCCGGTGCTCGAGGCATTGAAAGAGAAGACCGGCGTTCTGCTCCTCGGCATCAACCAGAAGGACGCGCCTGACCAGGCCAAGGCATTCCTCACGGCGCTCGGCGATCCCTACGACGCCATCGGCGCCGACGCCGACGGCCGCACCTCGATCGACTGGGGCGTCTATGGCGTGCCCGAAACCTTCATCGTCGATGCCAAAGGCGTGATCCGCTTCAAGCACACGGGGCCCCTCTCGGCCGCCGACCTCGACCGCGAGATCATCCCGGCGATCGTGAGGGCCAAGCAGCAGGGCTAGCCGCTCTTTCACTCTCCCGCATCGCGGGGAGGGTAGCGAAGCTTGGCCGTGGGCCGAGTGGAGCTGGGGAGGGGAGAGCAGCCGGCACCGAGCGCGCCGCGCACCCCCTCCGAGCTGCGCTAGGTCGCTTCGCTCCCAAGCTCCGCTTGCCTCCCCCCGTGAAGGGGGAGGTGACCGACTGCGGGCGCCGCATCCACCCTCCCCCGTCGCGGGGAGGGCAGCGGAGCTTGTGAGCGATAGCGAGCTAGCGCAGCTGGGAGGGGGGAGCCAAGGCCGCGGAACGGCCTTCCCTCCCAGCCGTTTCTCCCCTCAACCCCTCAAGGAGGAACCCATGGACACCCTGCCCCAGAACATCCATCTCGGCATGAAGGTCTTCGACAGGAGCCACAAGGCGATCGGCAAGGTCGATGACCTGCGCTTCCCCGAAAACGCCATCGATCCCGACGTCGAGCCCGCCGACATCGACGCCTCCGACAAGCCCGACGAGCGCGAGACCATCCTCGGCGCCGTGGCCGAAGCCTTCGGCAAGGAGGAGATCCCCGAAGTGCTGCGCGACCGGCTGCTGCGCGAAGGCTACATCCGCCTCGACACGCCGCTCGGCAAGGACCGCTACATCCTGCCCAGCCAGATCGCTTCGGCCAGCGACGACGAGATCATGCTCAACGTCGAAAAGGACGCGCTGATCAAGCGGCAGTAGCGGCGGCGGGCGCCTATTTGCGGTAAGCGCCCAGCCCGGGCTTGTAGGTCTTGTCGTCGAGGAACTGCTTCAGCCCCTCGTCGCGCCCGCGCGTCGGGTCGAGGAGCAGCATCTGCTCGAGCTTGGCATAGATGTAGTCGTCGGACTGGTCCCACGGCATCAGCCGCACGCGCTTGAACGTGTCCTTGGCGGCCTTGAGCGTCACCGGATTTTTCTGGAGGAGGACATCGGCGAGGGCGCGGACGCGCGCCCCGAGTTGCGCGGCCGGAACGGCCTCGTTGACGAGTCCCATCTCCGCCGCCTTGCGGCCTCCGAAGGTCTCGCCGGTCATGATGTAGTAGAGCGCGTCGCGGTGGCGAATCACCTCGGCCACCGCGCGGGTGACGTTGCCGCCCGGCAAAATCCCCCAGTTGATCTCCGAGAGGCCGAACGTCGCCTCCTCGGCGGCGATGGCGAGATCGCATGCCACCAGCGGCGTGAACGCGCCGCCGAAGCACCAGCCGTTGACCATGGCGATGGTCGGCTTTTCAAAAAACATCAGCCGCTGCCACCAGCCCCCCGACTGCCGGCGCGCGCGCAGCGTCGCCGCCCGTCCCTTGCCGTCGTTGTCGCGGAAATATTCCTTGAGGTCCATGCCCGCCGACCACGACTCGCCGGCCCCGGTGAGAACGAGGACGCCGACATCGTCGCGCGCCTCGATCTCGTCCAGCACCTCGAGCATGCGCATGTTGAGCGCGGGGTTCATCGCGTTGCGCTTCTGCGGCCGGTTGAAGGTGACCGTTGCGACGCGGTTGTCGACCGCGACCAGGACGACGTCATCGGGGGGCCTCATGAGAATTCTCCGGCGTTGAGCCTCGCGCGGAGCAGAGGCTTGAGGATTTTTCCGGCGGCGCTGCGCGGGACGGCATCGACCGCGACATAGCGCGACGGACATTTGTAGCGGGCAAGGCGCGCCGCGCAGTGCACGGCGAGCGCCGCCGCATCGAGCGTCGCACCCGCCTGCATCGCGATGAGCGCGAGGCCCGTTTCGCCCCAGCGCGGATCGGGCACGGCGAGCACCGCGGCATCGGCCACCGCCGGATGCGCCGTGAGCGCGGCTTCGACCTCGGCCGGATACACATTCTCCCCGCCCGACACGTACATGTCCTTGAGCCGGTCGACGATGCGGTAGAAGCCGCTCGGCTCGCGGCGCGCGAGATCGCCCGTCCGGTACCAGCCGCCCGAGAACGCGGCCGCGGTTTCGGCCGGCCGCCGCCAGTAGCCGGGCGTGACCGAGGGGCCCTGCAGCCAGACTTCGCCGACCGCCCCGTCGGCGACATCCGCGCCATCCGCGACGAGCCGGACCGCGATGTGGGGCGCGGGCAGGCCCACGGCGCCATCGCTGCGGCGGACGGCGCCGATGCCGAGCGGAACATGGATCGCCGTTCCAGCCTCGCTCATGCCGTAGCCGTTGACGAGAGCGATACCGCGCGCGACGAAGCGGGAGAGGAGCGCCGGCGCCAGCGGCGCCCCGCCGACGAACATCGCCCGGAGCCCACCGAGATCGGCCGTGGCAAAACCGGGCTCGCGCTCGAGCGCCTCGATCATCGTCGGCACCGCGAAATAGTGCGTGATGCCGAGGCCCCCGTCGGTCAGCGCGGCGAGCGTGCGGGCCGGCACGAAGCGATCGGCGAGGACCAGCGTGCCGCCGGCCGTCAGCGTCGTCCGCGCCACCGCAATGAGACCGATGGTGTGAAACATCGGCAGGTCCGACAGCACCACCGAACGGGCATCGACCTCTCCTACCGCGGCAAAATTGGCGGCGGCCGCGCCGGCATTGGTGGCTGTGACGATCACTCCCTTCGGCGCGCCCGTGGTGCCGGAGGTGTAGAGCAGGACGATCGGCCGATCGGGCTCGCCGGCGACCGGCACCGCAGGCGCTTGCGCGGCGATCGCCGCCGCCACGGCGTCGGAAGCGAGCGCGCCCGGCAGCAAGGCCGCGAATTCGGCGTCGGCGATGGTCAGCGCCGGCGTGCAGTCGGCGATCAGCGCCGCGATCTCGGGACCGGCGAGCCGCCAGTTGAGCGGCACGAAGATCGCATCGGCCCCTTCCGCGGCGAGCGCGACGGCGAGCTGCGTCACGCTGTTGCGCCCGAGCCAGGCGATGCGCGCACCGCGCTCGTCCCCGAGCTGGGCACGCAGCCAGCCACGCGCCCGGCCGACCAGCGTTTCGAGTTCGCCATAGCTGAGCCGGCGGCCGATCGCGAGCTCGATCACGGCAGGCGACTCGGCGCGGGCGGGCGCGGTACTCAAGGGATCGGCGGCAAAGGCGGTGGCGGACAACCGCTCCTCCGCGATTGTGGTGCGCCATATTGTATGTCACACATACAAATCGTGAGCAAGGCGACGGAGGTGACGGCCGACGACCGGCCCGGCAATGGCCGGCTCGATGGGCTGCTCGGCTTTCACCTCCGCATGGCGAGCGCCGCGGTGGCCCGAGATTTTGCGGTGGCGATGGACGATCTCGGCCTGACCCAGAAGCAGTGCGCCGTGCTCGAGCTCATCGCCGCCAATCCCGGCATCTCGCAGATCGATATCGCCGCCGCCCTCGGGACCGACCGCGCGACCATGATGGCGCTGGTCGACCGGCTCGATGGCCGCGGGCTGTTGCGGCGCACGCCCTCGGCGCGCGACCGGCGGCGACAGGAGCTGGAGTTGAGCGAGGCCGGAGCCGCATTGCTCCGGGAGGCGCGCCGGCGCATCGCCGCGCACGAGCGTCGCTTCGCCGCGCGGCTGGGCGCAGCGAAAGCGGAAGCGCTCGCCGCGCTGCTGCGCGAGATTTATCTCTAGGGCAGCGGGTCCATCGGCGGCACGATCTCGTGCGCCTTGTGGTCCGGTGCGTATTTGGTCAGCACCGGCAGCTGGAACGCCGCAAAGACGATGGTGAGCGGCATCGTCGCCCACACC
>CAYRZM010000124.1:0-2658 GCA_964428685.1 uncultured Devosia sp.
GGCGCGGCGCGGCCACCAGATCGCGGTGGTGGCCGACAGCCTCACCTCGGACGCCATGACCGGCCAGCGGCTGCGCGACCTCGCGCCCTCGATTGCGCTCGGTACCTACTATTTCCCGATGCCGCGGACGGTGGGCTGGGGGGATTTCACCACGCCGTTCCGCGTGCGCGCACTGGCCAGCCGACTCCAGATCGAGGTGCTGCACGGACACGGCAGCAAAGGCGGAGTCCATGCGCGACTGGCGCGCGTGGGGGCGCGGCAGCGGGTGGCTCTCAACACGCCGCATGGCGGGGTGCTCAACTACCGGCCGGGCACGTTCGTGGGCGGGCTCTTCCGCAGCGTCGAGCGCGGCATCGGGGGGATCACCGACGCCTACATCTTCGAAAG
Source organism: uncultured Devosia sp. (assembly GCA_964428685.1). Lineage (GTDB taxonomy): Bacteria > Pseudomonadota > Alphaproteobacteria > Rhizobiales > Devosiaceae > Devosia_A. The sequence goes on from CAYRZM010000124.1 coordinate 388, forward strand.
CGCCTACGCCAAGGAGGCCTTCCACCGGCTGATCGGGCCACCGCCCTGCGCGGAGGCGGTGATCCACAATGGCCTCGCGCCGGCCGAATTCGCGCCGGTCGAGATCGACGCCGACGCGCGGGATTTTGTGTTCGTGGGCGAGTTCCGTGGCGCCAAGGGCATCGGCTACCTGATCGATGCGCTGGTCGGCACGACGGCCCCCGACGGGCGGCCGGCGACGCTGGCGATGGCGGGCAGCGGCCCGGAGCTCGATCAGACCAAGGCGCGGATCGCGCAGCTCGGCCTCACGGACCGCATCGAACTCTTGGGGGTCAAGCCCGTGCGCCAGGCGCTGCGCCGCGGGCGCTGCCTCGTGGTGGCGTCGCTCGCCGAGTCCCTGCCCTATGTGATCCTCGAAGGCGCGTCGGCGGGGCTGCCGGTGATCTCCACCAATGTCGGGGGGATCGGCGAAATCTTCGGGCCGACTTCGGCGAGCATGATCCCGCCGGCGGATGCGGCGGCGCTGCGCGGCGCGATGCAGCTCTTTCTCGCGCATCCCGATGCGGCGAAGGCGGAAGCGGCGATCCGGCTCGACTATATCCGCCCGCGCTTTTCGATCGACCACATGGTCGACCAGATCGAGGCGCTCTACCGGCAGGTTCTCGCCAGGAGGCGGGGCGTCGCGGGCGGTTGATTAAACCTTTCACGGTTAATCATTTCTTGCGGTTTTCACTCGGCCTTCACCGCTTGGACCTACACTTGGCGGCAACCATCTGACGTTGCGGAAATAGCCCGATGTTTCGTCTCGACCCCCAGCAAGCGGTTCTCGATCACGTGGCGCGCAAGAGCGCGCACGGCCACGCGCACCTCAGCGGAGAAGCGCAGGCGATCGTTTCGGCGCCGATCGAGCCGAGCCTGTCGAGCGCGGTGATCGTCGGCGTGGCGCAGGCGATCGAAGCGCTGCTGCTGGCAACGCTCGGCTTTGCGATCTATGCGAGCTATGTCGAGGCCGGCCAGGGCGCGGTCTATATCCCCACCATCGGGATCACGACGCTGCTCGCCAACGTCGTGTTCAACGCCGCGCGGACGCACCGCATCGCCGCCTATCGCACGGCTGTGCAGCAGACCGGCCGCGTGCTCGCGGCGTGGTCGGTGGTGTTCACGCTGATGCTGACGCTGGCGTTCCTGTTCAAGAGCTCGGAGCTCGTCTCGCGCGTCTGGCTGGTGAGCTGGTACCTGAGCGGCTCGGTGGTGCTGGTGCTGTTCCGGCTGTCGCTGCGCGCGCTGGTGCTGCAGTGGACGGCCGAGGGCCGGCTCAAACGGCGCACGGTAATCGTGGGTGGCGGCGCCGATGCCGAAGCGCTGGTGCAGTCGATCCACCAGAGCGCGGGCTCGGACGTGCGGCTGCTCGGCCTCTTCGACGACCGCATCGACGAGCGCTCGCCGGAATCGGTCGCGGGCCTGCCCAAGCTGGGCAAGGTCGCCGACCTCATCGAATTCGCGCGGCAGACGCGCGTCGACCTCGTCATCGTGTCGATGCCGCTCAGCGCGGAAAAGCGCGTGCTCGAGATGCTCAACCAGCTCTGGGTGCTGCCGGTCGACATCCGGCTCAGCGCACACATGAACAAGCTGCGCTTCACCTCGAAGGCCTATTCGTATGTCGGCGACGTGCCGGTGTTCGACATGGCCGACCGGCCGATCTCGGACTGGAACCTCGTATTCAAGTGGCTGTTCGACAAGATCGTCGCGGTGGCGGCGCTGATCGTGCTGTCGCCGATCATGATCGCGGCGGCGATCGCGGTGAAGCTCGACAGCCGCGGCCCGGTGTTCTTCAAGCAGAAGCGGCACGGCTTCAACAACGAGCTGATCGAGGTCTACAAATTCCGCTCGATGCGGACCGACATGACCGACGCTTCGGCCGCCAAGCTCGTGACCAAGGACGATCCGCGCGTCACCCGCGTGGGGAAATTCATCCGCAAGACCTCGATCGACGAACTGCCGCAGCTCTTCAACGTGCTGCGCGGCGAGCTCTCGATCGTGGGGCCGCGGCCGCATGCGCTGCAGGCCAAGGCGAGCAACCTGCTCTACTACGAAGCGGTCGAGGGCTATTTTGCGCGGCACAAGGTGAAGCCGGGGATCACCGGCTGGGCCCAGATCCACGGCTGGCGCGGCGAGACCGACACCGTCGACAAGATCATGCAGCGCGTGCAGCACGATCTCTACTACATCGACAAGTGGTCGATCCTGCTCGACCTCTACATCGTGGTGATGACGCCGTTCGCGCTGCTGTCG
>CAYRZM010000125.1:0-11527 GCA_964428685.1 uncultured Devosia sp.
CTGATCGAGCGCGCGCATGCCGGCGTCAAGATCTATCTCCTTTACGACGATGTCGGCAGCTTCTGGCTGCCGCGCGCCTACAAGGACCGCCTGCGCGCCGAAGGCATCAACATGCACGGTTTCAACCACCGGCACCGGTTCCTCCGCATCCTCGGCCCGACCCGCATCCAGTATCGCAATCACAGGAAGATCGTGATCGCCGACGGCAAGGAGGCCTGGATCGGCGGGCTCAATGTCGGCGACGAGTACATGGGCCGCAGCAAGGTATTCGGGCACTGGCGCGACACCCATGTGCGGTTCAAGGGGCCGGCGGTGCTCGCCGCGACGCTGAGCTTTCAGGAGGACTGGCAGTGGGCGACCAACGAGGAGCTGGGCGAGCTGCCCGCCTCGACCGAGATCGCCGGCGACCAGTCGATGCTGCTGATGCCGACCGGCCCGGCGGACGAGCTCGAAAGCTGCGCCATCGCTTTCGACGACGTGATCGGCCAGAGCATGAAGCGGCTCTGGATCGTGAGCCCCTATTTCGTCCCCGACCTGTCGATGGAGACGGCCCTGTTCGCGGCGCAGATGCGCGGCGTCGACGTGCGCATCCTCATCCCCGAGATTCCGGACCACAAGATCGTCTGGCTGGCGAGCATCGCCTACGCCAACCGGATGGTGCATCACGGCATCGACATGTACCGCTACCCCTCGGGGTTCCTGCACCAGAAGGTGATTTTGGTGGACGACAAGCTGGCGGGAGTGGGCACGGTCAATTTCGACAACCGCTCGTTCCGCATCAATTTCGAGGTGACGATGTGGTTCAACGGCGAGCGGATGATCGCCGACGTCGAAAAGATGCTGCGCAAGGACTTTGACGACGCCAACAAGGTCGAGCGCTACGTCCCTGGCTCGCAGAACGTGACGATGCGGCTGCTGACGCAGGCGGCCCGGCTGCTGTCGCCGATCCTCTGAATGACCGAATTCGTCTTCCGCGACGAGAGCTACCGGACCGCGCTCGAGGCGGTCGTGACCGCGATCACGCCGGAGGGCGGGATCGAACTCGACCGCACGATCTTTTATGCCACCTCGGGCGGGCAGCCGGGCGACACCGGCACCATCACCTCAAACGACGGGCGACGTGTCCCGATCGTCGGCGCACTCCATCCGGATGGCGACAAGACGCGGATCGTCCATCTCCCGGCGGAGGACGCACCGGAGCTCACGGCGGGGGACGCCGTGGCGCTCGCGATCGACTGGGAGCGGCGCCACCGGCTGATGCGCATGCACACGGCGCTGCACCTTGCGACGGTCGTGTTCCCCTACCCCATCACCGGCGCAGCGGTGGGCGAGGACAAGGGCCGGGTGGATTTCGACATGCCGGAGGCGCCGGCGGACCTCGCCGAGCGCGAGCGGCGGATGAACGCGCTGATCGCGGCCGACCTGCCGGTCAGCGCCGAATGGATCACCGACGACGAGCTCCTCGCCAATCCGAACCTGATCAAGACGCTGACGGTGCGCCCGCCGATGGGCCAGGGGCGCGTGCGCCTCGTCCGCATCGGCGACATCGACCTCCAGCCCTGCGGCGGAACGCATGTGCGCAGTACCGCCGAGATCGGCCCCGTGCGGCTGGGCAAGATCGAAAAGAAGGGCGCACAGAACCGGCGGGTGACGGTGCTGTTCGCCTAGTCGCCGGTGTCGCCGGCCTGGAATGCCGGGGCATAGATCAGCCCGCCATTGCTCCAGAGCGCATTCTGGCCGCGCGGCACGCCGGCACCGGTGTCGGGCCCGAAATTGCGGTCGAAGATCTCGCCGTAATTGCCGACCGCCGTCACCACCTTGGACACGAAATCCGGGTCGAGCCCGATGGCGGGACCGAACGCGCCCTCGAAACCGAGGAGGCGGCGGATGCGATGCGTCTTGGCGGCGCTGAGGGAGGCGATATTGACGGAGGTGATGCCCGCCTCCTCCGCGTCGATCAGCGCGTAGAGCGTCCACTGGACGATCTTGAACCACTGGTCGTCGCCCTGCCGCACCACCGGCCCGAACACCGACTTGCTGATGCGCTCGGGGAGGATCACCTCATTGGCCGGCGCATCCGTGCCGCGGCGGATGGCGTTGAGCCAGCTGGCCGGCGCCGACACGGCGTCGCAAAGTCCCTTGCGGTAGGCGACGGCCAGATCTTCGCGATCCTCGTAAAGCACCTCGGTGTAGGTCGCCTGGTTGACGAAGGCGAACTCTTGCAGGTTCGCGAGCTGGTCGCCCTGGTCGAGCACGCAGACCTTGAGATTGTCGAGCTGATAGGCCGAGACGATGTTGAGGGCATGGGAGACCATGAACCCCTGCCCGTCGTAAAAGATCGGCGCCACGTAGCTGACGCCGTAGCGGGTGTCGCGCCGCATCGTCCAGTCGGCATCGCGCGAGATCAGGTCGATGTCGCCGGTCTGGAGCTCAGCGAAACGCGCGTCGCCCACCAGCGGGCGGAACTCGAGCTTACTGGGATCGCCGAAGACCGCGGCGGCGACGGCCCGGCAGAAATCGACGTCGAATCCGGTCCATTTCCCCTGCGCGTCGAGCTGCGCGAAGCCGGGAAGCGGATCGCTGCCGGCGCAGATCAGGTGCCCGCGGGCGCGGACGGCGGCGAGCGTCGGGCCGGACAGATTCTGCGCGACGGCGGGCGTGGCGGCGGCCAGCAGCCCAAGCACCAGCATCCATCGCAGCAGCACGTTCACGCCGATCCTCCCCGACGCCGCATCATCGCGTCCCGGGCGGCGAGATCAAGCGGAGCCTTTTGCCTCAGTGGAGGATCTGGCTCAGGAAAAGCTTGGTGCGGTCGTGCCGGGGATGGAGGAAGAACTCCTCGGGCTCGTTCTGCTCGATGATCTGGCCCTGATCCATGAAGATCACCCGGTTCGCCACCTGGCGGGCAAAGCCCATTTCGTGCGTGACGCAGAGCATGGTCATGCCGCTCTCGGCGAGATTGATCATCACTTCGAGCACTTCCTTCACCATCTCGGGATCGAGCGCCGAGGTCGGCTCGTCGAACAGCATGACGTGCGGATTCATGCAGAGCGAGCGGGCGATGGCCACGCGCTGCTGCTGGCCACCCGAAAGCTGGCCCGGATATTTGAGCGCCTGCTCGGGGATCTTGACGCGCTCGAGATAGTGCATCGCGAGCTCTTCGGCCTTGGCCTTGGGCATCTTGCGCACCCAGATCGGGCCGAGCGTGCAGTTCTGCAAAATCGTCAGGTGCGGAAACAGGTTGAAGTGCTGGAAGACCATGCCGACTTCCTTGCGCACCTCGTCGATCTTCCTCAGGTCGTTGGTGAGCTCGATCCCGTCGACGACGATCTTGCCCTTCTGGTGCTCCTCGAGCGCATTGATGCAGCGGATCATCGTCGACTTGCCCGAGCCCGAGGGGCCGGCGATGACGATGCGCTCGCCCTTCTGCACCCGCAGGTTGATGTCCTTGAGGACGTGGAAGTCGGCGTACCACTTGTTGACGCCGATCATGTCCACGGCGACTTCGTCGGAGACTTTGAGCTTCGAGCTGTCGACGACCTGTTCGGTGGCGGCTTCGGGCAGCGACATGATCTTGTCCTAACGTTTGTAGCCGACACGCAGCCGGTTTTCGGTGAATTCGGAATAGCGGCTCATGCCGAAGCAGAAGACCCAGAACACGATGGCGGCGAAGGCGAGCCCCGACGCGGGCGTCGTGGCGGTGGCCCAGGCCGGGTTGGTGAAGCTGTTCCGGACGGTGCTGAGCAGCTCGTAGATCGAGATGATGTAGACCAGACTCGTGTCCTTGAAGATGCCGATGAAGGTGTTGACGATGCCGGGGATCACGATGGTGATGGCCTGCGGCAGGACGATCAGCCGCATCATCTGCCAGTAGCGCAGCCCGACCGCCTTGGCACCCTCGTACTGCCCCTTGGGCACGGCCTGGAGGCCGCCGCGGATCACCTCGGCCATGTAGCACGAGGCAAAGAGCGCGACGCCGATCAGGGCGCGGAGCAGCTTGTCGAAGTTGACCCCGTCGGGGAGGAAGAGCGGCAGCAGGATGCCGGCCATGAAGATGACGGTGATCAGCGGCACGCCGCGGCAGATCTCGATGATCGCGACGCAGAGATAGCGCACAGCCGGCATCTGCGATCGTCGGCCGAGCGCCAGCAGGATGCCGAACGGCAGCGAGAGCGCCATGCCGACATAGGAGACGATGAGGGTGAGGAAGAGGCCGCCCCAGAGGCTGGTTTCGACCGTCGGCAGACCGGCGAAGCCGCCGATCAGCAGCAGCGCGGTCAAGACCGGCATGATGATGAAGAGATAGAGGAGGTTGAAGCCCTTGAACGGCGCCGACGGGATGGCCATCGGGATGATGCCCGCCGCGAGCAGCACGAAGAAGACGTTGACCCGCCAGCGCTCCGGATCGGGATAGCGGCCATAGATGAACTGGCCGAGATTGGCCTTCACATAAGCCCAGCACGCGCCGTCGGTGTTGGCGGCGCAGGCGTCGCGGGATGTGCCGTCCCACGTAGCGTTGATGAACGCCCACTGGATGAGCGGCACGAGGACCGCCGCGGCAATCACGATGCCGACGATGGTGAGGATGGTGTCGCCGACGCTGCCGAAGAGATTGGTCCGCATCCATGGCCAGACGCCGTGCACCCGCTGCGGCGGCGGCGCGGCCTGCAGAATCTGCTGGCGGACAAAGAACACGTCGTCCTGGGACTGGATGTCGGTCATCGCCTAGCGCTCCGTCAGCGCGATGCGCGCGTTGAACACGTTCATGGCGAACGAGATGATGATCGACAGACCGAGGTAAAACGCCATCCAGATGCTGATCACCTCGATCGACTGGCCGGTCGGGTTGAGGACGTTGTTGCCGACGGCGACGAGGTCGGCGAAGCCGACGGCCAGGGCCAGCGACGAATTCTTGGTGATGTTGAGATACTCGCTCGAGAGCGGCGGGATGATCACCCGCAGCGCCTGCGGCAGGACCACCAGCCGCAGCACATGCCCGCTCTTGAGGCCGATGGCGCGGGCGGCTTCGGTCTGGCCGTGGCTCACGGCCATGATGCCGGCGCGCACGATCTCGGCGATGAACGACGCCGTGTAGACGCCGAGCCCGATGAACATCGTCGCGAATTCGGGCGCGATCGAGAGCCCGCCGTTGATGTTGAACTTGCTCTTGACGGGCACCTCGAAGGTGAGCGGCGCCCCGGTCGCGACGAACACCACGCCGGTGACGACGACGACGATCGCAAGGCCGATCCAGAAGCCGTGGAAGGGCTGGCCGGTGCGCATCTGTCGCGCCCGTCCCCAGGCGGCGAGCGCGAAGGCAACGATCAGCGAGACGACGAACGCGCCGACGGTCCACTCGAACATCGGCGCCGCGACCGGCTTGGGCATGTAGAAGCCGCGGTTCGAGAGCATCACGTCCGGCCCGAGCAGGATCGCTTCGCGGATGTTGGGGAGCGCCGCGATGACGGCCAGGTACCAGAACAGCAGCACCAGCAGCGGTGGGATGTTGCGGAAGATTTCGACGTAGACCGTGGCGATCGTCCGGATCAGCCAGTTTCGCGACAGGCGCGAGATGCCCACGATCAGCCCAAGGATCGTGGCGATGATGATCCCCAGGATCGAGACGACGATGGTGTCGAGCAGGCCCGCCAGGAGCGCATAGCCGTAGGTGGTGTCGGAATTGGTTGGGAGGAGCGTCGAGATGTCGAAGTTCGACCGCTGCCAGAGGAAGCCGTAGCCGGAGGCGATGCCGCGCTCACGTAGGTTGTTCACCGTGTTGGTGATGAACCAGCCGAGGACGGCCACCACGATCACCACGGTGACGATCTGGATCGCGATCGCACGCCCGGTCGGTGTGTTGTACCAGCGTTGGGGGGCGCTGCTGCCCAGTCGCCCCGCGTCTATGGCCGCCATTCGATCGTCCCCCGTTCATCCGAGGAGCACCAATGGCGCCCCAGAGGCGCAGGGCCGGACGATTGCCCGGCCCTGCGGCTGAGATCAGAGGATCGGAATGCCGTACTGGATTCCACCATTGTTCCATTGGGCATTGATGCCACGATCCAGACCGAGCGGAGTCTTCGGTCCGATGTTGCGATCGTAGACGTCGGCGTAGTTTCCGACGGCCTTCACGATCTGGTAGGCCCAATCCTTCGGCAGGCCCATGCCCTTGCCGAAGTCGTTGTCGCCCGTGCCCATGAAGCGCTGGATCGTCGGATCGTCCGAGGTCTTGAGCTGGTCGACATTGGCCTGCGTGATGCCGAGATATTCGGCGTCGAGCAGGGCCATCGAGGTCCACTTCACGACGTTGAACCACATCGGATCGTCGTTACGGACCACCGGGCCGAGCGGCTCCTGCGAGATAACCTCCGGCAGCACGACGTGATCGTCGGGCTTGGTCATCTGGAGGCGGGTGCCGGCGAGGCCGGAACGGTCCGTGGTGATCGCGTCGCAGCGGCCGTCGTCGTAGGCCTTGTTGACGTCGGCCAGCGCGTCGATCACGAGCGGGGTGTACTTGAGATTGTTCTTCTTGAAGTAGTCCGCGAGGCCGGTGACGGTGTCGGTGCCGCCCTGGACGCAGATGGTGGCGCCGTCGAGATCCTTGACGTGGGCGATGTTGGCCGACTTGCGGACCATGAAGCCCTCGCCGTCATAGTAGTTCACGCCGGCGAACGCGAAGCCCAGAGTGGTGTCGCGCGAGATCGTCCAGGTCGTGTTGCGGATGAGGACGTCGATTTCGCCCGACTGCAAGGCCGGGAAGCGGTTGACCGATCCGAGCGGGGTGTACTTGACCTTGGTGCCGTCGCCGAACACCGCCGCGGCAACCGCCTTGCAGTAGTCGACGTCGAACCCGGTGTAGTTGCCGCTGGCGTCGGGATTGCCGAAGCCCGGCTGACCCTCGTTCACGCCGCACTGGACGAAGCCTTTGGCCTTGACGGCATCAAGCGTCGCGCCGGCCTGAGCGGCGGTGGCCGCCAGACCCAGTCCCGTGGCGGCGATCGCCAGAGAGATGAGCAGTTTCTGCATGAGTGTGCCCTACTTTCCTGACCCTGTTCTGTCCCGGGCGGTTGATCCGTCCGGCGGCACCTACCGACCATTTTTGGCGACAAGGGTGCTGAGTGTCATGGAAGCGGCAACCGGCGTGCGCGTCAAGCGGCGATCCAGCAACAAAGCGGTAATTCTGGCGCCGCGCTAGGCAGACATTCCAGTCTGATGCTTGTTTATGCAAACAAGCTGGTCAGCGCGCCGAAGGGTTGGGCAGATCAGCGGATGGGTGGGGCATATTGAATGCCGCCGTCCTTCCAGAGCGCATTGAGGCCCGGCTGCAGCGCGAGCGGCGAACTCGGCCCGACATTGCGCTCGAACATCTCGCCGTAGTTGCCGACGTTCTTGATGATCCGGTAGGCCCAGTCTTTGGTGAGGCCGATCGGGGCGCCGAAGTCGTCGTCGCCGACGCCGAGCAGGCGCTTCACCTCCGGATTGTCGGAGCCGACCATCTCGTCGACATTCTTGGCGGTGACGCCCAGCTCGTCGGCGTCGAGCAGCGCGAAATAGACCCAGCGCGTCACCTTGAGCCAGCGGTCGTCGTCCTGCGCGATGACCACCGCGAGCGGCTCCTTGGAGATGATCTCGGGCAGGATGATGTAGTCCGCGGGGCTCGTGAACAGCGAGCGGTCCGCCGCAAGCCCGGAGGAATCCGTCGAGTAGGCCACGCACTTGCCGTCGAGAAAGGCCTTCACCGTTTCGTCGTGCCCGGGGAATGTCACCGGCTGGTAAGTGAGCTTGTTGCTGGCGAAATAGTCCTCGGCGTTGAGGACTGTGGTGGTGCCCTGCTCCATGCAGATGGTCTGGCCGGCAAGGTCGTGGACCGAGCTCACGCCCGCATCCTTTTTCACCATGAACCCCTGGCCGTCGTAAAACAGGGTGCCGACGAACGTGACGCCGTATTGCGTATCGCGCTCCATGGTCCAGGTGCTGGTCCGCGCCAGCACGTCGATCTGCCCCGACGTGAGCGTCTTCCAGCGGTCGGTGGTGGTGGTCGGGGTGAAGCGCACGGCCTGCGGATCGTTGAAGATCGCCGCGGCGAGCGCGCGGCAATAGTCGACCTCGAGGCCGGCCCAATTGTTGTCCGATCCGAGCTGCGAGAAGCCGGGGACGCCTTCGGTAACGCCGCACTGCACGAAGTTGCGCGCTTTGACGTCGTCGAGCCGGTCGGCCATGGCGGGCCCTGCCCCCACGAGCAGAACCAGGCCGGACAGGGCGAGAACTCGACGCAGCATCGGAATGTCCTGCGGACGCACATTGCACCGAACCGGCTCTTGCGGGATACGTCAAGCGCCTTGGGCCGTCCGCCCGCTCTTTCGGGAAGAAAGCTGAATCCTTCATGACCTCCGATGCCGGGCGGCCGCTTCGCCCCGAAACCGTCCTCACGCACGGGGGGCGCTATCCGGAAAGCAACCGCGGATACGTCAACACACCTGTCTATCGCGGCTCGACAATCCTGTTTCCGACCCTCGACGCGCTCGAGGACCCGCATTCGCGCTACGACTACGGACGGACGGGAAACCCGTCATCGAGCGCCGTCGAGGAAGTGATCACCGAGCTCGAGGGCGCGTCCGACACCGTGCTCTGTCCGTCCGGCCTTTCGGCCATATCGCTGGCGCTGCTGACCGTCCTCAATGCGGGCGACGAACTGCTCGTCTGCGACAGCGCCTACGGGCCCACCCGCCGACTGGCGGACAAGACGCTGTCGCGGCTGGGGATCGCGACGCGCTTCTACGATCCGCGCGGGGAGTCGCTCGCGGGCCTGATCACAGAAAAGACGCGGGCGATCTTCGTCGAGAGCCCCGGCTCGCTCACCTTCGAAGTGCAGGACATTCCCGCCATCGCGGCACTGGCCCGGCCGCGCGACATTGCTATCGTGGTCGACAACTCATGGGCGACGCCGCTCTATTATCGGCCGCTGGCACTCGGTGCCGACGTGGTCGTCCACGCCGGAACCAAGATGTTCGTCGGCCACTCCGATGTCATGTTCGGCACCGCCTCGGCGAACGCGAAGTGGGCGCAGGCCATGCGTCGAACCCATGTGAACCTGGGCCTCTGCGCCTCGCCGGACGACTGCTTCCTCGCGGCCCGCGGGCTGAGGACCCTCGCCCTGCGCATGACGGAGCACAGCGCGCGGTCGACCGCCGTCGCGGCCTGGCTCGAAGGCCAGCCGGGCGTCCGCAAAGTGATCCACCCGGCGCTGCCGAGCCACCCTGACCACGCGCTCTGGCAGCGCGACTTCACCGGCGCCGGGAGCGTGTTCTCGATCGTGCTCGAGCCAAAGCCGCGCGCCGCCCTCGCCGCCATGGTCGACGGCTACAAGCTCTTTGGGCTCGGGGCGTCCTGGGGCGGCTACGAGAGCCTGTGCCTGCCCAGCCACCCCGAAAAGATCCGGACGGCCACCCAATGGACCGAGGACGGGCCGCTGGTCCGCTTCCACATCGGGCTCGAAGACGTCGACGACCTCAAGACCGACCTGGCCGAGGGGCTGGCGCGATACCGCGCCGCTTGAGCGACAGGTAGCGCGTGAGCGCCAGCATCGGCCGAGAATGGATGCGGCCCGCCGCGTCGCGCACGAACAGCCAGCCGCGCCGGGCGAAGTACCACCGCACCGCGTAGGCGCCGACGACCCCGAGCATCGCCCCGCCGATCACGTCGGTGGGGTAGTGCGCCAGCACCGAAATGCGCGAGACGCCGACCGCGACGGCGACCGCCATCGCCGGCAAATAGAGCCGCGGGGAGAGAAAGCCGACGACCATCGCCATCGAAAAGATGGTCGTCGCATGGCCCGACGGAAACGACTGGTAGGTCCAGTCGAGCCAGTTCGGCCTGAATCCAAAAAGGCCGGTGTCGATGAGGTGGATCGGCCGGCCGCGCCCGATCAGCCGCTTGACGATCGTGGACACCAGGCTCGGCACGCCGACCCCGAGGAAGATGAAGGCGTAGAGCGCCACGAACTGCCACAGCATCGTGCGCATCAGCGGCCAGCGGACGAAGCGGGCAAGGATCGCGGTCGCCACGCACAGCACGGCCGCCGGCCAGAGGATCCAGTCGCCGAGACCAAGATTGGTGATCGCCGCAAAGAAATCGTGGAGCCCGTCGGGCCACGAGCGGCTCCAGATGGAGACCGGCGCATCGATGAACGCCACGAGACCGAGCAGGACCACCCCCGCCAGCACCGGCATCCACCACAACCTGGTCCCTAGGCCGAGCGGCCAGGGCTTGGAGAGATCCGTCATCGCCCCATCGTCGGGCGCTTCGCGGGCGGGGTCAATCGCCCGGCCGGCCTTGCCCTTTCTGCCCGCCTCCGGTAACGCATCACAGGCCATTCGGGGTATAGCTCAGCCTGGTAGAGCACCGGTTTTGGGAACCGGGGGCCGTGTGTTCAAATCACACTACCCCGACCACTTTTGGGACCATGTGAGATGACGGCTCGAATCTACCGCCCCGCCCCCAATGCCATGCAGTCGGGCCGCGGCAAGTCGAAGGCCTGGGTGCTGGTGCACGAGCCGGCGAGCCCGCGCGAAGTCGAGCCGCTGATGGGCTACACCTCGACCACCGACACCGAGGCGCAGGTGCGGCTGAGCTTCGACACGCTCGAGGACGCCGAGAGCTACGCCCGCGCCAACGGCATCCCCTACACCGTGCAGCCGCCGCACACGCCGACGCCGAAGCGCTCGAACTATTCGGACAATTTCCGCGCCGACCGCAAGACGCCCTGGACGCACTGAGCCGGTGTCCGTCGCCTCGGAAATGACGCGCCTCACCCGGGACGTCGATTCGCTGGCCGAAGAGATCGCCGTGAACACCGGTCCCCGCGCCAAGGCGCCGCTGTCCGCCACCGAGCGGCGCCACCTGCGCGCCCAGATGCAGGCCCTGATCCAGCGGCTGGATGAATTAGCGAGCAAGCTCAGCGGGTGACGATCACACGTCGCTGAGCTTGGTCCACTTCCCGTCGGCCCTGCTGGAGGCGATCGAGGCGGCGATGAACTCGACGCCTTCGACGCCGTCGGCCAGCGAAGGGAGCAGCGGCGCGAAGGCCTTGCCCTCGCCGCGGATCACGGCGGCGAACTGGCTGTAGAGGGTGGCGAAAGCTTCGAGGTAGCCTTCGGGATGGCCGCCCGGGATGCGTACGTTCATCGAGGCCGCGGGGGGCTGGCTGATGGCGCCGCCGCGGGTGAGCAGGACTTTCGGCTTGCCCAGCTCGCTGAACCACATCTGGTTGGGATTGTCCTGGCGCCACTCGATGCCGGCCTTCTCGCCATAGATGCGCAGCTGCAACCCGTTCTCGTTGCCCGGCGCTACCTGGCTCGCCCACAGCATGCCGCGTGCGCCGCCCTGGAAGCGCAGGAGGATGTGGACGTTGTCATCGACCTTGCGGCCTTTGACGAAGCTTTGGAGGTCGGCACTCACGGCCGCGGTCTTGAGGCCGGTGACGAAGCGGGCAAGGTTGTAGGCGTGGGTGCCGATGTCGCCGATGGCGCCG
>CAYRZM010000126.1:0-10372 GCA_964428685.1 uncultured Devosia sp.
GGAAGTTGGTGAGGTTGAGAATGCCGAGGTCGACCGCGGCGACCGCGACATAGACGCTGTCGCCGGGCTTGGCATTGGGGACGCTGATCTTGAGCGCCAGCGGCTGGCGCGGCGGCGCAACCTTGGGCACATCGAGATCGACCTTGAGGTCGCGGTCGCCCGGATCGACATCGGCAAAGGCGAGCCCGAGGGCGCGCGCCGGCATCCGCTTCTCGGCGGCACTGGCGGGACGATAGAGCGTCGCGGTCACATAGGCGCCCGGACCCCAGTCGTCGGTGACCGGCAGGTCGACCGTCGTGCCTTCTGCCGGGACGTCCACGGCCTTCATCGCGATGACGCGGTCGTCGACGACCATCACCAGCGCGGTTCCCGCAAACTGCGGATCCAGCTTCAGATGGGCCGTATCGCCGGCATGGTAGGCCGGCTTGTCGAGCGCGACCTGCAGCTTGTCGGGCGTGTCGGAGCCGGCCGAGGCGTAATAGTAACCGGCGTAGAATTCCGTGCTGGTCGACGTCGGGTTGTCGCCGTCGGAGGTGATTTCGAGCCGATAGCGACCCCAATCGACCGGCGAAGAGATCGTCACCGGACCGGTGGCCGTGCTGTCGATCGTGCCGTTCCCGACCTGGCGTGTGGTGGTCACGTCCTCCCACTTCCAGGTGCCGTTGTCGCGATACCACTGGTAGGTCGTCTCGACGCGCGAGAGGGTCCACTTGAGGCCCGTTTCGGCGACCAGCTCGCCGGTCGGCGCGACGGTGATGACGTCGAAGGTCGCGTTGCTGCCTTGGGCGAGGTTTTCGCCGTCGCCAAAGGTCGGCTTGATGCCGATGCGGTTGACCGTGGCGAGCACCGGTCGGGTGAGCGTGCGCTCGACCGTGCGGCCATTGGTGTCGACGAGGCGCATGATGATGTCGGCCTCGAGCGGGCGGGTGGTCGCCGGTGGCTCGGGCAAGGTGACTTCGGCCAGGGCATTGCCGGTGTCGTCGGTGGTGCCGACGACGCCGAGCGGCTCCTGGTCGTTGGTCGCGGTGTCGTCGCTTCGCCCGAAGGTGTAGCCGGGATACTTGTCGAGGGTGGACACCGGCCTGAGGACGGAATCGGCCTCGATCGAGAGGCCGGGCGCGGTGGCGCCGTAGAGATACTTCGCGGCGACGTTGATGTCGGTGGCAACGCCCGTCTGCACCGGGCCATCCGCAGCGCTCACGTCGAAGGCGAGACGTTCGGGCTCGAAATCCTCGACGAGGAAGGTCTGGGTCGAGAGCGGCTCGGCTTTGGGATCGGCATAGAGCTTCAGCTGCCAGGCGCCGCGCATCGCACCCTTGTCGAGCACCAAGGCATCGAAATAGCTGCCGGCGCCCTTGTCGTTGAGCACCTCGTGGGTCTGCGTCACGCCATCCGGCCGCTCGACCTCGAGGGTCAGCGGCAGGTTGGGCACGGCGTTGGCGTGCGTGTCGCGCAGCAGTGCCGTCAGGAACACCGTTTCACCTGGCCGGTAGACGCCGCGCTCCGTGGTCGCGAACAGGTCGAGCGGACCCGGCGACGGTCGTCCGTCGACGCCGCGATCGGTCAGGTCGAAGCCGGGCTTGCTGACATCAAGGAAGGCATAGTCGCCGGCGTCCGTCTCGGCGACGATGAGCTGCGGGGCACGGCCGCCGTCGCCGCGCGCGAGGCCCGGCGCAAAGCTGGCTTCGCCGCTGGCGTCGGTCGTGGTCTCGCCGAGGATCTCGTTGTTGACGGCGACGAGCCGCACCTTGGCGCCGCTGACCGGCTGGGCGCTCGTCAGCGAGCGGACAAAGCCGTGGACGCCGTCGTCGCCGGAGACGGTCGAGAGGCCGAGATCGGTGACGATGAACCACTGCGTGGCAAGGTCGGTCCAGTAGTCCTGGTTGACGCCGTCGACCTTCGCCGTGATCACGTAGGCGCCGGGTTGGAGCTTGGGCAGCACGTCGTTGATCGGGATGGCGGTCGTGACTAGAGCGTTGGCTGCGCCCTGCGCGAGATCGACCTGACCCTCCCAGTCCTTCTCACCGTACTGGTTGGCGACGTCCTCGGCGGAATAGCCCGTGAGCGTGCCCTTGAAGACGCCGTTACGCACCGCCTCGGTGATCGAGCGGTCGCCGATGCGGTAGACGACGACATCGGCGGTCTTGGCGTTGACCGAGGTGATCGGCAGCCCCCCGCCGAGGCCGGCGGGCAGGACATAGGCGTTGTTGGCAAAGCCCACGAACGGCGAGCGGTCGGGGACATAAACGTCGAGCTCGACGTCGGCGCGGAGCGTCTCCTTGTCGGCCGACGGCAGGCCGGCGCGCACCTTCACGTGGTAGCGCTTGCCGTGCTCGACACCGGTGATGCAGAGCTGGGTGTCGTCGGTTTCGACCGCGATGTTGGGCGCGCCGTCCACGACCACATAGCCCGAAAGATCGGTGCCGCCGGGCGGCAACGGATCGGAGAACACCACGCAGATGCGCGGATCGGCCGCTTCGGCATCGACATTATTCGATGCGACGCGGAAGCCGTGCTGGGCGACGTCGTCGTCGAGGCGCTTTTCGATGGCGGCATCGTCGACCAGCGCAACGCTGGCGCGATAGGTCGCGATCGACTCGCGCCACATCTCGCGGCGCTCAAGTGCGTGCCCGAGGGCACCGAGGAGAGCCGCGCGCTGTGTCACGTCTTGGGACAAGAGGAAGCCCTCGAGCGCGGCGTAGCTCGCGGTGGTGGCTGAATCGTACTGGTCCGACGAGTTCTGGTTGTCGAACTGGTCGTCCGACTGGGCGAGCATCACGTTGGCGAGCTTGAGCCAGAGCGCCGGGTCGTTGGCGTTGATGGCGAGCGCCTGGCGATAGGAGACGGCGGCGGCCTGCGGGTTCGACTGCCCGGCACTGTCGTCGCCGGCGCTGACGAGATCGGCGTAGGCCACATCCTTGGGCGGCGCATCGGTGCTGGGCAGATCGGAGGCGAAGCTTTTGGCGGAATCGATCAGATCCTGGGCCGGGAACGGCAAGTCGGACATGCGCTGGTTGGCGAGGTCCTGAGCCGAGGGCGAGAGCACGATGGTGCCCGACGTCGCGCCGGCGAACGTCGCAGGCGTGCCGACGTCACCCTTGAGGAAGCACCACTTGGTCTTGGTGTTGAACGTGTAGGCCCGGCAGATGTCGTCGCCGATGCAGGCGGCATCGCAGGCCTTGAGCGTGGTGTTCTTGTCGACCTGGTAGTCGAAGCCGGGGAGATCGGTGTTGGGTAGTTGCTTGGACGAACGGTCTGCCGCCAGCGACACGCCACACGACACCAACAGGACAGCGCCCAGCGCCAGCCCGAGCCGAACCAGCCCACGCATATGATCTCTCCCTCACGCCCCTGCCGCGCGAGGTGAGTGTATGTTTGAGGCGAATTTGGGTAAAGCACCGCGCCTCCCTACAAATCGATGCAAGTGGCGCCCCGGTGGTGGATTGTGACAGCCGACTTTGGTGTGTCTTGGCCGTGGCGCGGGCGTGAGCGATGTACAAGTTCGATCCCAAGGGGCAGCCGACCGCGGAGACGTTCCGCGCGATCGCGCTCAGCCAGCTGGACGAGGCGATCGCCGACCTGGGATTGCCGGGCGCCGACCCGCGCCAGCTGGTTCATGAGGGGCGCCGGCGCTGCAAGAAACTGCGCGGCCTGCTGCGGCTGGTGCGGCCTGCCTTTGGCGACTTCGCACGCGAGAATTCGGCCCTGCGCGATGCCGCGGCGCTGCTCTCGCACCTGCGCGATGCGGACGTGCTGCAGCAGACCCTGCGGGCCCTGGCGGAAAAGTCGGAGGACGACGCGGAGAGGCTCCGCGCGATTGCCCAGAGGATGGCGCCCCAGGACGCCGGAGTGGATTTCGGCACAAAGCTCGAAGAGTTCGGGGTCGCGTTGCGCGTGATCCGGACACGCGCCGAGAGCTGGGCCCTCGGCCAAAGCGGGCCAGGACCGTTGATCGCCGGTCTACGGCTGATGTATCGCGCCGCCCGCCGGCGCATGTCGCGGGCCGAGCGCACGGGGCGGCCGGTCGATTTCCACGAGTGGCGCAAGGCCGCCAAGAATCACGGGTTCCATATCGACCTGCTGAAGCGTTCGGCGCCGGAGCTTTTGGGCGACGATCTCCGTGTCGCCGAGGAGCTGGCGACGTGCCTCGGGACGCATCACGATCTGGCCGTTCTGGCCGAGGCCGTGAAGGAAGCGCCCCATCGGTTCGGCGACGCCGCGGATGTGGAGGCCCTGCACAAGGCGATCGGCGCGCGAACGGCGGCCATCGAGAAGGAGGCTTCGGAGCTGGGCCGGCAGATTTTCGCGGAGCGGCCGCGCGCGGTCGGGCGCCGTTTCGCGCGGTATTGGGAGAGTGCGGCGTGACTGACGGCAGCCCGCGCGAGATCGAGCGGAAGTTCCTCGTGGTGAGCGAGGGATGGCGGCGCAAGGCTCGTCGCAGCAGCCACATCGTGCAGGGTTATTTGGCGCGGGGGCGGAAATCGACCATTCGGGTGCGGATCAAGGACGGCCGCACTGCAACGCTCACCATCAAGAGCCGCGAGGCGGGGGCTTCGCGCTCGGAGTTCGAGTACCGTATCCCGCTCAAGCATGCGCGGGCGCTGCTCGAGCTTTGCGGCCGCGCGCGGATCGACAAGGAGCGCTTCGAGGTGCCGCATGGACGGCTGACCTGGGAGGTGGACGTGTTCGGTCCCCCGCACGAGGGACTGATCGTCGCCGAGATCGAGCTCAAGTCCGTCGGCAGCGCGCTCGAATTGCCCGACTGGATCGGGCGCGAAGTGACGGACGACCCCGCGTATCGCAATTCGAGCCTGATCTCTTCGGACTAGAACAGCGGTCAGGCCGTCCGCGCCTGATGGCGGAGCACCAGACCGACGGCGCCGAGGCAGGCGTCGTTTTCGGTGAATTGCGCCGGCACGAAGCGAGTTTGGGCAGCGGGCGCCACGTCGGTGCGTTTCACCAGGGTGTGCTTGTTGTAGGCGGCCTCGAGCGGAGCGAGGAACAGGGTGCCGGCGCGGACGAGGCCGCCGCCAACCACCACCAGCCCGGGGTTCAAAATCGAACCAACGATTCCGAGGCCGCGGCCGGCGGCTTCGGCGGAATCGGCGATCAGCCGCTTGCAGCCCTCGTCGCCGGCAATGGCCAGTGCGATGACCTCCTGCGTCGTCATGCTGCGGCCGAAGCGCTGGCTCGCATAGATCAGCGCCTGACCGAAACTCGCGGTGAGCTCGAGGCAGCCGCGATTGCCGCAGCGGCAGAGCGGACCGTCGGGATCGATCGACATGTGCCCGAATTCACCCGCGGCACCGGCGATGCCGGTGATCACCCGGCCGCGGTTGACGATGGCGCCGCCGACGCCGACGTCGATGGTGAACATCACGAAATCCTCATGACCGACCGCGGCGCCCCACATCATTTCGGCGATGGCCGAGCAGTTGCTTTCGTTGTCGGCAAAGACCGGATGGCCGAGCACCGGTTCGAACTCGGCCTTGATGTCGACGCCAGTCCAGGTGGGCACGCCACCGGCCCGCAACACCCGGCCATCCAGGGGATTTATGGGGGCGGCGAGAGCGATGCCGACCCCGAGAATGGTCTGGGTCGAGATGCCGAGCTCGTCGCAGGCATCGGTGATGAGCTGATTGGTCACCTCGGCGGCGCGAGCCGGCGAATAGTCGGGATCGAGGTAGAACCGCCTTTCAGCGAGCACGGCGTGCGACACGTCGGCGATGACGATTTGGATGTGCTGGACGCCGAACAGCACGCCCACGCAGGTGCCCGCCTCCGGGTTGAGCGTGACCTTGGTTCCAGGCCGGCCGACGCCGGCCGATTCAGCGGTCCGCGCCGGCCCGCCGTCGACGATGATGCCGGACTTGCGGAGCTCGGCGAGGGTGATGGAGACGGTCGATTTCGCGAGGCCGGTGATGCCGGAGATGCGGGCGCCGCTCAATGCGCCCTTCTCGCTCAGCACCCGGACGATCTTGGCGGCGGGGGTGGTTGCAGCGGGATTGGCGAGGAACGCCTTTAGTTCGATCTTGCCCATTTTCGGCCCAATATCGTCCGTTGACAGAACAATAAGTTCACCATAGAACTAATCCCGCTGTGTGCCCAATCAAGAGGCGCCGGCCGCTTCATAGCGCAAATGGCGCGCGCGAACGACAACAGTCGACGCGCCGCAACGGGAGAGAGAACAAATGAACGTTGTTACCAAGGCCGGCCTCGGCCTGCTTGCGGCTGCGCTGTTGACCGGCACCGCCACGGCCGCACCCAAGACTAACCTTCTGAGCCAATGGGCGTCGGGTTCCGACGGCGCCGCCATCGCCAAGCTGGGTGATATGTTCACCGCCGCCGGCGGCGAATGGCAGACGACGTCGATCGCCGGGCACACCGCCGATGCGCTGGCCAAGCTCCGCGCCGATGTCGTCGCCGGCACGCCGCCACCGGCGGTGCAGCTCAAGGGGCCGGAGATCGCCGAGTGGAACCAAACCGGCGCCATGGACAGCCTCGACGACATCGCCACCAAGGAGGGCTGGGACAAGGTTGTCGCCCCGCAGCTCCTGCCGGTGATGAAGCCCGACGGGCACTGGGTCGCGGTGCCGATGAACATCCACCGCATCAACTGGTTCTGGGGCGGCGTGAAGTCGATGGCCGCGGCCGGGGTCACGAGCTATCCCAAGACCTGGGCCGAGTTCAACGCGGACTGCGACAAGGCCGTGGCCGCCGGCCTCGTCTGCCTCGCGCATGCCTCGTTCGACTGGACCGACGGCATCGTGTTCGAGGACCTGGTCTATGGCCTCAATCCCGACCTCTACCAGAAGGCTTTCGTCGAGGGGAACACCGACGCGATGAAGAGCCAGGACATGATCGATGCGTTCAAGGAAATGCGCACGATCCAGTCCAAGTACATGGATCCGGGCATCGCGGGCCGCGACACCGACACCGCGAACCAGATGATGGCGACCGGCAAAGCGCTGTTCTACATCATGGGCGACTGGAACGTCGGCTATCTCACCGCTGCCGGCTTCAAGTATGGCGACGACTACACCTGCGCCCCGACGCCGCGTGACGACGGCAAGCCGGGCTTCGTCCTCAATGCGGACTCGGTGGCCTTCTTCAAGCAGTCCGACCCCGACTTCGAGGCCGGCTCGCAGCTCCTGGCCCACCTGATCATGAGCCCCGACTTCCAGTACATCTTCAACCAGGCCAAGGGCTCGATCCCGGCGCGGACGGACGTCGATATCTCCAAGGGCTTCAACCCCTGCCAGGTGGAATCGCAGAAGGACCTGCAGGCCTCGATCGCCGCCGGCACCCTGGTGAACTCGATGTCGCAGAACATGACCATCCTGCAGAAGTATCGCGCTGCGGTTCTGGACGTGATCACCAAGTTCATCAACACTCCGGACATGACGCCCGAGGACGCTGCGCAGCAGATGTCGGACGGCGTGATCGCCCAGCAGTAAGGTCTCCCGTCGATCGTCGTCCGCGGCTTTCCTGTTGGCCGCGGACGACATCATGGACGGTGCCGGAGAGACGCGATGACAATGGCTGCCGGAGTGAGCGCGATGCGGGCCACGGGCCCGTCGTGGCGGGAGCGCGCCGCGTCGGCCTGGCCGATCATCGTCCTCCTGCCGTCGATCATCGCGACATTCGTCTATGTGTTCATCTTCGCCGGATGGACGTTCTACATTTCGCTCAGCAACTCCTCGCTGCTGCCGAGCTACGGATTCAAGGGGTTCAAGAACTACGCCGACCTCTGGGGCAGCGCCCGCTGGATCGTCTCCTACCAGAACCTCTTCATCTTCAGCGCCGTCTATGTCGTCTTCGCGATGGCGATCGGGCTGATCCTTGCGATCTTCATCGACCAGCGCATCCGCGCCGAGGCCGTGTTCCGCACGATCTTCCTTTACCCGCTGGCAGTGTCGTTCGTCGTGACGGGCACCGTCTGGAGCTGGATCTATTCGCCCGACGTGGGCATCCAGGCGCTGGTTCGCGCGCTCGGCTGGACCGGCTTCAACTTCGCGCCGGTCACGCATTCCGACACGGCGCTTCTGGCCATCATGATCACCGGCGTGTGGCAGTCGGCCGGGTTTGCCATGGCGCTGTTCCTCGCCGGGCTGCGGGCGGTCGATCCCGACATCATCAAGGCGGCGCAGATCGACGGCGCGTCGGTGTTCCGCACCTACCGGAAGGTGATCCTTCCCACCATCGCACCGATCTTCGTGGCGGTGCTGGTCATTCTCCTGCAGTTCGCCATCAAGACGTTCGACCTCGCGCTCGCGCTGACGCATGGCGGACCCGGCATCTCGACCAGCTTTCCGGCCCTCGTGGTCTACGAGCTGATGTTCGACCGCGGCCAGATCGGGCAGGGCGCCGCAGCCTCGATCATGATCCTTCTGGCGCTGGCCGTGGTCCTCGTTCCCTATTCGCTCTGGCTCGTGTGGCGCCGCCGCCGGGAGGGCTCCAATGGCTGACATCAGCATGGTCGCGGCGGCGGCCGACGATCCCGAAGCCGCCATTGCGCGCCGGCGCTACATCACCGGCCGGATCGTCGTCTACGGCGTGCTGACGCTGTTCGCGATCGTGTTCGCGGCGCCGCTGCTCGTCGTCATCTTCAACTCGTTCCGGCAGCTGCCGGAGATTGCGCACAACGGGCTCATCTCTTTCCCGCAGAGCTTTTCGTGGGATGCGTGGGGACAGGCGTGGAGCAGCTACTGCGTGGGCGGCGGCTGCAACGGCATCCACCAGAACTTCATCAACTCGTTGGAACTGACGCTGCCGGCGACGGTGATCTCGACCGCGATCGGCGCCCTCAACGGTTACGTCATCAGCAAATGGCGCTTCCGCGGATCGGAGATCATCTTCAACTGCATGCTGCTGGGCGTGTTCATCCCCGGCCAGATCTCGCTGATGCCATGGGCCTTCATCCTCGGCCTCCTGCACATGTCGAACACGATCGGGGGGCTGATCCTCATCCACTGCGTGCAGGGGCTGAGCTTCACAACCCTCTTCTGCCGCAACTACTACGTGAATATCCCCGACGACCTGATGAAGGCGGCGCGGATCGATGGTGCCGGCTTCTGGCGCATCTTCTGGAAGATCATCCTGCCGCTGTCGCCGCCGATCCTCATCGTCACCGTGATCTGGCAGTTCACCGGCATCTGGAACGAGTTTCTGTTCGGCGTAATTTTCACGTCCGGGGCGCAGCAGCCGATTACCGCGGCGCTCGTTGCGCTCGGCACCGGCGGCGTCAACGTGCGGGTCTACAATGTCTCGAGCGCCGCCGTGCTGATCGGCGCGATCCCGCCGCTGCTCGTTTACTTCTTCGGCGGCAAATACTTCGTGCGGGGCCTCACCCAGGGCGCGATCAAATGACGGGAAAGCCATGTCGTCTCTGACCATCCGCAACCTCCATAAGAACTTCGGCATGGTCGAAGTGCTGAAGGGCATCAATCTCGAGGCCGAGACGGGCGAATTCATCGCCCTGGTGGGGCCATCCGGCTGCGGCAAGTCCACGCTGCTCGCCATGATCGCGGGGCTCGAAAGCATCCCGAGCGGGGAAATCTGGATCGGCGACCGGATGGTGAACTCCGTGGCGCCCAAGGACCGCGACATCGCCATGGTGTTCCAGTCCTACGCGCTCTACCCCACCATGACCGTGCGCGAAAACATGCTGTTCGGCATGGAGGCGCGAGGGATTCCCAAGCCGCAGCGCGACGAGGCGATCGCCCGGGTGAGCGCACTCCTCCAGATCAGCGAGTTGCTCAATCGCAAGCCGGGTCAACTGTCGGGCGGTCAGCGCCAGCGCGTCGCCATGGGCCGGGCACTGGTGCGCGATCCGCAGCTCTTCCTGTTCGACGAACCGCTCAGCAATCTCGATGCGAAGCTGCGCGTCGAGATGCGGACCGAGATCAAGAAGCTGCACCACCGGATCGGCAAGACGACGATCTACGTGACCCACGATCAGGTGGAGGCGATGACGCTGGCCTCGCGGATCGCGGTGATGCATCAGGGCGCGGTGCAGCAGTTCGCCGACCCCGACACGGTCTACAACCGGCCGGCGAACACGTTCGTTGCGGGCTTCATGGGGTCGCCTTCGATGAACTTCATCGAAGCCGAGATCGTTTCGGCCGGCAACCGGCCGGCGGTGAGCTTCGAGGTGTCGGCTGGAAAGCGCGCGACGCTCCCGCTTCACAATGGCGCGGGCGAGAATGCAAAGCCCGGAAAGGTCATTCTGGGGATCCGGCCCGAGCACCTGAGCCGCGCCACGCCCGAAATGCAGGGCCGACCGGGTGTTGCCACGATGTCGGCGCCGGTCGAGGTGGTGGAGCCCACGGGCGCCGAGACGATGGCCGTGCTGCGCGTGGGGAGCCGCGAA
>CAYRZM010000127.1:0-6642 GCA_964428685.1 uncultured Devosia sp.
GAGATTGACGAAGAAGAAGCCGATGAGCTCGCCGAACATCTGGCTGATCTCGGGCGCGGTGATGAAATCGCCGGCGGTCCCGATCGGCCGGCCGGCGGTGTAGTAGCCGTGGCGCGGGTGGCTCAAAGCGAGGCCCATATAGATCGCAAGCGACATCGGGCCGGTGGCGCGGATCTGCGCGTCGATCTGCTCGCCGAGCGTGAGGTCAGGCACGGGGGCGAACCCCAGCGTAGGCGATGAGGGCGAGGCCCGCGACGAGGACGGGCACGCTCAGCACCATCCCTTCGGTGATCCAGCCGGTGCCGAGGAGGTAACCGATCTGCACGTCGGGCAGGCGCCAGAACTCGACGAGAATGCGGCCCGCCGCATAGCCGGTGCCGAAGACGCCCGCGACGAGGCCGGGGCGGCGCAGCCACCCCAGCCAGCGGCTGCCGACGAAGATGAGTGCAAAGAGCAGCAGGCCCTCGAGGCCGGCCTCGTAGAGCTGGGTCGGGTGGCGCGGCAGGTGATCGGGATCGGTCGGGAAGACGACCGCCCAGGGCAGGCTGGTGGGGGCGCCGTAGAGCTCGCCGTTGATGAAGTTGGCGATGCGGACGAGGAAGATGCCGATGGTGCCGATGCAGCCGAGGAGGTCGAAGCTCTGGAGGATGCTGCCTCCCTTGGAACGGGCGAACAGCGCCATGGCGATGAGGATGCCGATGAGCCCGCCGTGAAAGCTCATGCCGCCGTCCCACACCGCGACGATGTCGGCGGGGTGCGCGGCGTAATAGGGCAGGTTGTAGAAGAGGACGTAGCCGGTGCGGCCGCCGAGCACGATGCCGATCACGGCCCAGAAGGCGAAATCCCAGATCGCGGTGGGGGGAAATGGCGGCGTGTCGCGGGCCCAGAGCCGATTGCGGCGGAGCAGGTCGGTCGCGTACCAGGCGCCGAGGAACACGCCGGCGAGGTAGCCCAGCGCATACCAGCGCACCGCAAACGGCCCGAGCGAAAAGGCGATGGGGCTGATGTCGGGAAAAGGCACGTTTCACCCGGGGCACGTGGTGGCCGGCTGGCGGCCGCGCCCCTTGTGCGGCGGGACCGCGCACTGGTCAAGCCGGGCGCGCCGCCCTAAATAGGGGCCGCGACCAGAGACGGAGGCAGACATGGCCCAGGCCAGCAGCAGGCTGTTCGACAATGTCGGGCGGATGATGAACGACGCGGCGGGCGTCGCCGACGGGGTCCGGCGCGAGGTCGAGAGCATGGTGCGCGCGCAGGCCGAGCGGTTCGTGATGGATATGAACCTGGTCAAGCGCGAGGACTACGACGCGCTGCGCGAGCTGGTGCAGGCGCAGAGCGCCGAGCTCAAGGCGCTCAAGGCGGAAGTCGCCGCGCTCAAGGCGGGTGGAGACCCCGCCGCCCGGCCTTGAAGATCGCCGTCATCTCCGACATCCACGGCAACCGCCTGGCGCTCGAGGCGGTGCTCGACGACATCGTGCGGCAGGGCGTCGATGCGACCTTCAATCTCGGCGACATGGTGAGCGGGCCGCTCGAACCGAACTGGACCGCCGACATCCTCATGGACCTCGACCTGCCCTCGGTGCGGGGCAACCACGAGCGCAACCTCATCGACAATCCGCCGGACAAGCTCGGGCCGGTCGACCGCTTCGCGCAGGAACAGATGGAGAGCCGGCACCGGATCTGGATCAACGACATGCCGCCGACCATGTCGATCCTCGACGATGTGTTCCTCTGCCACGGCACGCCGACCGACGACAACACGCCCTGGCTCGACGGCTGGTGGACCGGCCGCAGCGTCACGACGCCGGACGAGGCGACGGTCGCCGCGAAGGCAGAGGGGTTCGACTACCCGGTGATCCTTTGCGGCCATACGCACATTGCGCGTGCGGTGCGGCTGAGGGACGGCCGGCTGATCGTCAATCCAGGGAGCGTGGGGCTGCAGATCAATCACGGTTCGCCCGACGCGCGCTATGCGACGATCGAGCGGCGCGACGGCAAGTATTATCCGTCGTTCCATGCCGTGCCCTACGACCACTTCGCGGCGGCGCGGCTGGCGGAGGCCAACGGCTTTCCGCGCTGGCGGGAGGCGCTGGTGACCGGCTGGGCCGGAGCCGACGGGCTGTTCTGAGCTGCGGGCCCGCGCCGATGTCACAATGTGACACGAATTTCACCGTGCGCCGGGCGCATGGTTAAGACGTTCTTAACAATCCAAGCTCGATCATCCACAGAAGAAAGCCGCGATCACGCCTTCGGGGGATTCCCCTGAATCGGCACACTGCCTAGGTTGATCCCAAGGCATGATTCGTAGGCGATCCGCGTGCGGCAAGTCCTTTCAGGTATTGCGTTTTTTCACCACGCGCACCCCGCGGGAGCCAGATGACCCACCTTCTCGAAATCGAGCCCGATCGCACGGTTCATCCCGTCGACATCATCGAGCACATCGCCGCCATCAACGACTGGAATTTCGAGCGCCAGGACACCGACGAGATCTCCATTTCGGTGCGCGGCGCCTGGAGCGACTACCACGTGTCGTTCAACTGGATGGAGGACCTCGAAAGCCTCCATATCGCCTCGGCATTCGACCTCAAGGTGCCGGAAGCGCGGCGCGCCGAGGTCAAGGCGCTCATCTCGCTGGTCAACGAGCAGCTCTGGATCGGGCACTTCGACATCTGGAATCACGAGGGGGTCATCCTCTTCCGCAATTCGCACCTGCTGACGGGCGGCGCGGACGTCACGCCCCAGCAGTGCGAGGCGCTGCTGCGTTCGGCGACGGAGAGCTGCGACCTCTACTACCAGGCCTTCCAGTTCGTGGTCTGGGCCGGCAAATCGGCATCGCAGGCGCTCGAAGGCGTGCTGTTCGAGACCGTGGGCGAGGCGTGAGCCGGTTTCCCTTGGCCGCGCGCTCGAACCGCCAAACCGGGCTCCACTTTGGCTGAGCGCGCTCTGGCAGACATCGGGCCGGTCGTTCTCATCGGCGCGGGCAAGATGGGCCTTGCGCTGGCGCGTGGATGGATCGCGGGCGGCCTTTCGCCCGATCGCCTCGTGCTCGTCGACCCGGTGCCCGGCGATGCTGCGAAAAGCTTTGCCGAAACGGCGGGCGTTCGGCTGCTGCGCAGCTCCGAGGGTGTGCTGGTTCACGTGATGGTGCTGGCGGTCAAGCCGCAGAGCATGCTGCAGGCGATGCAGGAGGTGCTGCCCTCGGTGGGCCGGCAGACGCTGGTGATCTCGATCGCGGCGGGAATTTCGCTGGCGACGCTGAGCGCCGGGCTCGACACCGAGCGGGTGATCCGCGCGATGCCCAACACACCGGCGCAGATCGGGCGCGGCATCACCGGCGTGGTCGGTCTCGATATTTCCGATTCCGACCGCGGCATGGCCGAAGACCTGCTGGGCACGGCCGGCGAATTGGTGTGGTTCCGCGACGAGCAGAAGCTCGATGCGGTGACGGCCGTGTCGGGCTCGGGGCCGGCCTATGTGTTCTATCTGGTCGAGGCGCTGGCGATGGCCGGGATGCGGCAGGGGCTCGATGCCAATCAGGCGATGGCGCTGGCGCGGAAGACCGTGATCGGCTCGGCGGCACTGATGGAGGCCGATCCGCAGCCGGTTTCGGTGTTGCGGGAAAACGTGACCTCGCCCAAGGGCACGACGGCCGCCGCGCTCGGTGTCCTGATGGGGCCGGATGGACTCGAGCCGCTGATGGACCGCGCGGTGGCTGCGGCGCGCCGGCGCTCCGAAGAGCTGGGACGCGGCGAGAAGTAGAGCGCCGTTCTCCGCCGGCGTCAGAGGTCTTCGGTGAGCTTCAGCCGGTCGAGCAGCGGGCGGTCGCCCGGCTCGACCATGCCGACAAAGAACTTCAGCACGGTCTGCTTGCCGTCCTCGGGGAGCGAGGCGATGGCGGCGTCGATGCGGCTGGTCTGGGTGGCTGAGAGGACTTCGAAGAAGCGGCGGCCCTTGTCGGTTGCATGCAGCAGCCGCTGGCGCCGGTCGGCATCGCCGGTGCGCTGCTCGATATAGCCGTTGTCGATGAGCTGGCGGAGCACGCGCGCGAGGCTCTGCTTGGTGATCTTGAGGATGCCGAGCAGGTCGGCCACCGGCATCCCCGGCTTGAGGTTCACGAAATAGAGGACCCGGTGATGGGCGCGGCCGAAACCCTGACGCTCGAGCAGGGTGTCGGCATCGCCGACAAAGTCCCGATAAGCGAAATAAAACAAGCCCATGACATCGAGCGGCATGGGGCCGGTCGGGTCGGCTTGCGGATTTATGTCAGCACTATTGACATTAATTTTGGCCGGTGACATTCTGATCCTGTCGCGAGCGCATTCGCGCCTTATCCCAAAGCGGTCCGAGTTTGCCAAGGCCGGGAGCGGGGTGCAGGATTGCGCCGGGCGGCGGCCTTGCGAGGGCCGAAAGGGAAACGAAGGAGTCAGCGATGGCAGTTCCAATGGATCAGCGCGACGGCTGGATCTGGTTCGACGGTGAGCTCAAGCCCTGGAAGGACGCCAAGATCCACGTGCTGACGCACGGGCTCCACTATGCGAGCACCGTTTTCGAAGGCGAGCGCGCCTATGGCGGCGAGATCTTCAAGTCGCGCGAGCACACGGAGCGGCTCCACCGCTCGGGCAAGCTGCTCGATTTCACCATCCCCTATTCGGTCGACGAGATCGAAGCGGCCAAGCGCCTGGTGCTCGAAAAGAACGGGCTGGTCGATGCCTATGTGCGTCCCATCGCCTGGCGCGGCTCGGAAGAGCTGTCGGTGCCCGGGCGCAACAACAAGGTCCACCTGGCGATCGCAAGCTGGGTCTGGCCGAGCTACTTCTCGGTCGAGGAAAAGCTCAAGGGCATCCGGCTCGAATGGAGCAAGTGGAAGCGGCCGAGCCCGGAAACCATCCCGTCGCACGCCAAGGCGGCCGGCCTCTACATGATCTGCACGCTCTCCAAAGATGCCGCGATGGCCAACGGCTATTCCGATGCGCTGATGCTCGACTATCGCGGCTATGTCGCCGAGGCGACGGGCGCCAACGTGTTCTTCGTCCGCGGCGACGAGGTCGTCACGCCCGATCCGGACTGCTTTCTCAACGGCATCACCCGGCAGACGGTGATCGGCCTTGCCAAGGCGGCCGGCTACAAGGTCACCGAGCGGCATATCAAGCCGGAAGAACTCGCCGGTTTCGAGGAGTGCTTCCTGACGGGCACGGCGGCGGAGATCACGCCGGTGTCGCTGGTGGGCGAGTACAAGTTCAAGCCCGGCAAGGCCTGCGAGACGCTGCTCCATGCGTTCACCGAGGCGGTGACGCCGAAAAAGGTCGCCGCCGAGTAGCCGCTTCATCGATTTCGATGAGGACTCCGATCTCCCGGGCGGGGTAAGAAAGCCCCGCTTGCTTTTGACATTGCGTTCGGGGGATCGCGCGTGTCTCGGGGGTTCGGGCGGCGCGCGGCCGTCGTATTGCGTCTGGCACTGGCGGGAGTCGTCCTCCTGCCCGCGCTGACATGGGCGGCCGGGAGCCGCGTCACCAGCTCGGTCGACATGCACAGTTTTGTCGTGCCGGGAACCACGGCGACGGCGCTGGTCCGCTACATGAACAGTCACGCGCTGACCGGCGATCACGGGCACGCCTACGCCAACATCCATCCGGACTATCAGCTGTCGCTGACGACGCGCCAGAACGGGGCGATGTGCGCGGTGTCGCAGATCAGCGTGAAGGTTGCGTTCGACGAGACGCTGCCGGTGGCGGCGAACCCCGGCGGGATGAGCCGGAGCACGCGGGCGGCGTGGAATGCGTTCGCGGCGTTTGCGCGGGCGCACGAGGCGCACCACAAGGCAAGCTATCTGGGTTGCGCCTCCGACTTCGTGGCGAAGGCGGCGCGCGAGACGGCGTCGCAATGCTTCGGGCTGCAGGCCGATATCCGCAGCATGCTGCACGACATGAAGCAGGGCTGCGAGGCAAAGCAGGTGCCGTTCGACCGATCCCAGGCGCGGATCCTTGCGCGACTCTCTCTCTTTGCGATGGCCCGCTACTGACGCCAGCGCTCGCGCGCTTCGTCGTCGGCCGGATTGTGCTCGACCCAACGCTCTCCGCCCGGGCCGGCTTCCTTCTTCCAGAACGGCGCGTCGGTCTTGAGATAATCCATCAGGAATTCCGCGGCCTCGAAGGCGGCGCGGCGGTGGGTCGCGAGCGTCATGACCTGCACGATGGGCTCGCCGGGCGCGAGTCTGCCGTAGCGATGGATGACGGTCGCCTTCAAGAGGGCAAAGCGGGCGATGGCTTCGGCTTCGATGGCGCCGATCTGGTTCATCGCGAGCTCGGGATAGCATTCGAGGGTGAGGGACGCGATCGGTTCGTGCGGATCGGAGCGGACGAGGCCGGTGAAGGTGACGGCGGCGCCGGCGCCTTTGGATGCGGCAAGGAACGTGCTCGTCTCGGCGCCGGGATCGAATGGCTCGGTCTGAATCCGGATCGCCATTCTAGCCCCCCGTCATCGGCGGGAAGAGAGCCACCACCGCGGCGCCGGCGATCGGGGCGGAATGCGGCACCTTCTTCGCGTCGATCGCCGCACCGATGATCTCGGGCCGCGCCATCGCCACGTCGGCCGCTTCTTCGCGCCGGCGGAGCCAGGCGATGAGATCGGCGACCGTCCTGACGTCCG
>CAYRZM010000128.1:0-9291 GCA_964428685.1 uncultured Devosia sp.
CTCGGCGAAGACGACGAGTGAGCGATCCCGACGCCATCGACCTGCGCTGGCTCGATGCCGCGGCGCGGCTGGCGATGCCGGCCCTCGGCACGACGGGGTCGAGCCCCACCGTGGGCGCGATCGTCGCCGACCGCACCAATCCGCCGCTCCTCGGCCGCGGCGTGACCACGCTGCGTGGCAACGGACAGGCGGAGCTGCTCGCGCTTGCCGAGGCGCGGGAGGCCGCCGCCGGCTGCACGCTCTACATGACGCTCGAGCCGCCCGCGTCCTCCTCCGCCGCCATTGCCGAAGCCGGGATCGCACGGGTCGTCGTGGGCGCTCTCGATCCCGATCCGCTGCTGGCCGGCGAGGGGCTGAAGGCGCTGACGGCGCGCAACGTCGGCACCCACACCGTGGCCCACGAGCCGTCGCGGCGGCTCAACGAAGGCTACGCCATGCGGCTCACCCGGAAGCGGCCGTTCGTGACCATGAAGGTGACGGTCAGCGTCGACGGCATGGTCGGCCACACCCAGCCGGGCAATCCGCCGCCGATGGGGATCGAGGCCCTGCGCTTCGTCGACCGCGAGCGTGCCGCCTCCGATGCCGTGCTCTCGGGCGTGGCGCGCGCCGAGGTCGAAGACAATGACCTGCGCATCCGCCTTCCCGGCCTCGACGAGCGCGCCCCGCTCCGCGTGGCCCTCGTCGGCGCGCGCGAGTTCGACCAGACCATGCAGCTCTTTGCCGGCAATTCGTCCGTGCCGATGATCGTGTTCACCACCCCCGAGCACCCGGTCAAGCTCCGCCGGGGCATCGACGTGGTGCAGGTCGAAGGCCGCCGCAGCCACCCCGACCTGCGCAAGGTCACAAGCCTGCTGGCGATCGGCGGCATCAATCGACTGTTCGTCGAGGCCGGTGCCCGCCTCGCCGAATCCTTCATCGCCGCCGAGCTGATCGATCGCCTCCACGTCATCGACAGCGCCCTGAACATCGGGCGCTTCGGCGTGCCGGCGGCGCTTGGCGGCCGCTTCCACGAGCGCGTCCTCGCCGCCAAATACACCGAGGTTGACCGGCTGGTCCTGGGCGAAGATAAGGTGCGCACCTACGAGCGCCGCTGAGCCGATGCCCACCCCGACTGCCTTTTCCGACACATCGCCGCGCCTCGCCAATCAGCGCGGCGCCGCGCGGCTCGCCGCCGTGCAGGCGCTTTACCAGATGGATGTGGGGCGGCAGTCGCTCGAGGACACGCTGGCGCAGTTTTCCGCCCACATGCTCGGCCGCGAGGTCGAGGGCGAGCAGTACCTTCCGGCCGATGCCGATTTCTTCGGCCAGATCGTCAAGGGCGTCATCAAGAGCCAGCTCGACATCGACCCCACCATCGACAATGCGCTGAGCGCCGACTGGCCGGTGGGACGGATCGACGCGACGCTCCGCGCGATCCTCCGCGCCGCGGCTTTCGAGCTGCTGCGCCGCCGCGACATTCCGCCGGCCGTCGTCATCACCGAATATGTCGATATCGCCAAGGCGTTCTACGCCGACGATGCCCCAGGGCTCGTCCACGGCGTGCTGGACACCATCGCCGCCAAGGTCGCGGGCCCGTAGCTCCGCCGCTAGATCGACTCGAGCAGCGACTGCACGAAGCTCTTGTCGGTGCCGTAGCCGGGCGTCTTGTTGCCCTCGATGGCGAACACCTTGCCGTCCTTGAGCGAATAGAGCGCGGTATCGGCAACCCGCTTGTTCTTGTCGAAATAGACCGCGAGCACGGTGCGCGCGGTGACCGTGGTCATCCCGAACGCGGTCTGGCTCACCCGCGTCTCGACATAGTACCAGGCGCTGCCTTCATTGAACGCGTTGATCGTCTGCGGCGAGCCCAGCACCACGACGACCAGGTCCTGGCTCTGGCCGGGCCGGATCTGCGCCAGCGCATCCTTCGAGATCTGGTAGCCCTCGATCTTGTTCGAGGTCAGCGCCATCCCCGAGCCCATGCTTCATGCGCCGAGCGTCAGGGCCAGCAGGCCCGCTGCCACGATCGTCGGGAGCGGGGCGGAAGGGCTGGCGCGCATGGATTTGACTTTCACGATGGCTCTCGACTAAGACGCGACGCGGCAGCGAAGCGCCGGACTCTTTAGCGGCCAATGGCCGAAGCTGGCAAGCTCGCCCCGACGCTCCGAACCGGTCTTGCTGCCGGGAAGCATGGCCATGATTTTCAATCTTTTCCGTAAATCGACCGCCCCCCGGGCCGCTCACGAGGCCTACCGATCCATTGTGGCGCAATCCCGGCAGGTGAAGTTCTATGCCGACTGGGGCGTGCCGGACACGGTCACCGGCCGCTTCGACATGATCTCGCTGCACATGACGCTGCTCCTGCATCGCCTGCGCGGCGAGGCGGCGGCGCGGCCCTTCTCGCAGGCGCTGGTCGAGGCCTTCTTCGCCGACATGGATCATTCGCACCGCGAACTCGGCGTCACCGACCTGGGTGTGCCCGCCAAGATCAAGAAGGTCGGCAAGATGTTCTATGGCCTCGTCGAGTCGCTGAGCGCCGCGCTCGATGCGGGCACCCCGGCAGCGGTCGAGGCGGTGCTGGTGCGCAACGTCTACCGCTCGCAGCCGGCGGCCGGCGCGCCGCAGCTCGCGACCTACCTTCTGGCCGAGGCCGCGCGGCTCAAATCCGAGCCGACCCAGTCTCTGGTCGCTGCCGCGGGTGTGGCCGCGTGAGCGACCCCGCCTCGCGCGTGCAGCTCGCCGGCGCGAGCATCCGTCTCGACTCGATGCCGGTGGCCGGCCGCGACGTTTCCGTGTCGCCCGACGCCGAGGAGCGTGCCGCGATCGCGGCGCAGCTCGGGCTCAGCGCCGTCGATGCTCTCGAGGTCACGCTCCACGCCGTCCGGTTCCGCGGCGGCATGCGCGTTACCGGCCGGCTGATGGCCACCGTCACCCAGCCCTCGGTCGTCAGCCTCGAGCCGGTGACCGAAACCATCGCCGAGCCCATCGACCGCGTCTTCCTGCCCGGCGGCGAGAAGGCCTATGCCGGCCCGGCCAACGCCGAAATCTTCGTCGATCTCGAAGGCGAGGACGTGCCCGATCATTTCGAGGGCAACGAAGCCGACCTCAGCGACCTCATCATTGAAACCCTGGCTCTGGCGGTCGATCTCTATCCGCGGACCGAAGCCGACCGGCTCGATCTGCCCGAAGCCGAGGCCGGCGACGACGCGGCCTCGCCGTTCGCGGCGCTCAAGGCCCTGAAGGACAAGGGAAGATAGCCGGGCAGGGGCTCCACTTGCACCCCAAACCCGTTTGATTAAGGTGCTCGGCGCTCGCCCGGTGGGCGCGAAAGAACAGATGGCAGACTCCATTCGCATATCCGTGGACGCCATGGGCGGCGATATCGGCCCGCGGGTTGCGATCCACGGTGCCGCGCTGGCGCTGCGCGAGCGGCGCAATTCAAGCTTCATCTTCCACGGCCGCGAGGCCGAGCTGACCCCGCTGCTCGAACAGTTCCCCGAGCTCAAGCCGGTGAGCCGGATCGTCCATTCCGAAAACGTCATCGCCATGGACGAAAAGCCGAGCCAGGCGCTGCGCAAGGGCCGCGGCAATTCCTCGATGTGGGCCGCGCTGCAGTCGGTCAAGGACGGCGACGCCGATGTTGCCATCTCGGGCGGCAACACCGGCGCGCTGATGGCCATGGCGACCTTCTGCCTGCGGCCCATCGAGGGCATCTCGCGGCCGGCGATCGCGGCGATCTGGCCGACGCTGCGCGCCGACATCATCGTCCTCGACGTCGGCGCCACCATCGGCGGCGACGCCAAGCAGCTGGTCGATTTCTCCATCCTCGGCGCGGCGCTGGCCCGCGCGCTGTTCGATGCCGAGCTGCCCACCATCGGCCTTCTCAATGTCGGCACCGAAGAGATGAAGGGCCACGACGAGGTGAAGGAAGCCGCCGAGCTGCTCCGCGCCGCAAGCGGCGCCGGCTTCACCTATCATGGCTTCGTCGAGGGCGACGACATCGGCAAGGGCACCGTCGACGTCATCGTCACCGAAGGCTTTACCGGCAACATCGCACTCAAGACCGCCGAGGGCACCGCGCGGCAGGTCGGCAGCTATGTGCGCGAGGCGCTCAAGGCCGACATCTTCTCGACCCTCGGTGCCGCCATCGCGGGCAAGGCGCTGAACGCGATCCGCCGCAAGCTCGACCCGCGCAACGTCAACGGCGGCGTGTTCATGGGGCTCAACGGCATCGTCATCAAGAGCCATGGCTCGACCGACGAAATCGGCTACAAGGCCGCGCTCGGCCTCGCCTACGAAATGGCCCGCAGCCGGCTCATCGACAAGATCTCTGAAGGCATGCGCCGCTTCCCCGCCATAGCCGAAACGCCTGCCCCGGCGGAAACCCAAAGAGAGGCGAAACCCGCGTGAGTGAGCTGCGGTCTATCGTGCGCGGCGTCGGCAGCTACCTGCCGGCCCGGATCATGACCAATGAGGAACTGTCCAGGACCATCGACACGTCCGACGAGTGGATTCAGCAGCGCGTCGGCATCAAGCAGCGCCACATCGCCGCCGAGGGCGAGTTCACGTCGGACCTTGCGGTCCATGCCGCCCGTCGCGCCCTCGACAACGCGCGCCTGTCGCCCGCCGATATCGACCTCATTGTCGTTGCGACCACCACGCCCGATCTGACGTTCCCCGCGACCGCGGCGATCGTCCAGCAGAAGCTGGGCATGCATCACGGTGCCGCCTTCGACATCCAGGCCGTCTGCTCGGGCTTCGTCTACGGCATGGTGACCGCCGACTCGTATTTGAAGAACGGCATCGCGCGGCGCGCGCTGGTGATCGGGGCCGAAACCACCTCGCGCATCCTCGACTGGACCGACCGCACCACCTGCGTGCTCTTCGGCGATGGCGCCGGCGCCGCGGTGCTCGAGCTCGGCGGCGACGGCGAGCGCGGCATCCTCGCCTCCTCGCTGCGCTCCGACGGCCATTTCGCCGACAAGCTGCGCACCACAGGCGGCGTCTCCTCGACCAAGACCATCGGCGCGGTCCACATGGACGGCAAGGAAGTCTTCCGCCACGCCGTCGGCAAGATCACCGACGTGGTCGAGAATGTCCTCAAGACCACCGGCTACACCGTCAAGGACCTCGACTGGTTCGTGCCGCACCAGGCCAATCGCCGCATCATCGAGGGTGCCGGCGAGAAGCTCCACATCCCGCCCGAGAAAGTCGTGATCACCGTCGATCGCCATGCCAACACCTCCGCGGCATCCGTCCCGCTGGCGCTGACCGAAGCCGTCGGCGACGGCCGCATCCAGCGCGGCCATCTGGTGATGATCGAGGCGATGGGGGGCGGCTTCACCTGGGGCGCCTCGCTGATCCGGTGGTGAGTCTCGACATTCCGGTGCTCGAGGCCGCGCGCGTCCGGCTGCGGCCTTACCGCCTCGCCGACTTCGAGGACTATGCCCGCATGTGGCAGGAGCCGGCGGTGGTTCGCTTCATCGGCGGCGTGCCCTTTACCCGCGAGCAGTCGTGGACGCGCTTTCTCCGCCAGATCGGGCTTTGGCATCACCTCGGCTTCGGGTTCTGGGCCATCGAGGACAGGGACACCGGTCGCTTCTGCGGCGAGTGCGGCTTCCACGACCTCCAGCGCGGCATGACGCCGTCGCTCGACGGCACCATGGAGGCGGGTTGGGGGCTCGTCCCCGAGATGCAGGGCCAGGGAGTCGCCGAGGAAGCGATGCGCGCCGCTCTCGGCTGGGCGGCTGCCCATGGCCCGCGCGACCGGCTGACGGCCATCGTCGAGCCGTCGCACGGCGCTTCGCTGCGGGTCGCGGAAAAACTCGGCTTCCGCGAGTTCGCGCGCACGACCTATCACGAGCGCCAGATGGTGATGCTCGAGCGGTCCGCGCGCTGACTCGAACGCCTTTCCTTCAAATGTGACAGTCCCGCCGGCGGGCGTTGCCTTAATTGCCTCTGAGAGTTAGTCTTTCACTTCTCCGGGCAGGGCGCCCGACGGGACGGCGGATCCGGTTGGAGCGGGGGGAAAATGACCCAGAAGACAGTGACGCGGGCCGACCTCGCGGAGGCCGTCTACGAGTCGGTTGGCCTGTCGCGCACGGAATCGGCCGAGCTGGTGGAGCGGTTTCTCGCACTCATCGGTGACGCTCTCGTGTCGGGGCAGAACGTCAAGCTCTCCTCGTTCGGTTCCTTCCAGGTCCGCTCCAAAAGCGAACGCATCGGCCGCAACCCCAAGACGGGTGAGGAAGTGCCGATTCTGCCGCGGCAGGTTCTGGTGTTCAAACCCAGCAACGTGTTGAAATCCAAGATCAACAAATCTATGGTTCGCGCTGGAAAATAAGCCTTTCCTTGGAAAGGATTCGGGGTGGACAAGTCTCCCGAAGCATTCCGCACGATCTCCGAAGCCGCGCAGGAACTCGACCTGCCGCAGCACGTCCTGCGCTTTTGGGAGACGCGCTTTTCGACCATCAAGCCGCTGAAGCGCGGCGGCGGTCGCCGGTACTACCGGCCCGAGGATGTCCAACTGCTGAAGGGCATCCGCCACCTGCTTTACGATCAGGGCTTCACCATCAAGGGCGTGCAGAAGATCCTCAAGGATCAGGGCGCCCGCCACGTTGCGGCGATCGGCAATGGCGGCCCGCTGCCCGACCTGCCGCCGGCCGCGGCGATGGACGGTTTCGACGGCGCGGAGTTCGCCGAGGACGTCTCTGAGCCGGCGATCCCCCACGCCAATGGCGCCGCCCTGTCGCCGGCCCCGGCAGGGCTCAGCGCCGAAGCGCGCGGCCGGCTGTCCGATGTGCTTCGCGATCTTCTGGAAATGAAGCGGCTGCTCGAACGGGCGCGCGAATAAGCGACTCAGGAGTCGCGGTCGGGCGTGCCCTTGGGGGGCGTCAGGACGCCGAATTCCTCGGATCGCGCACCCGTGATGCCGGCGCTGTATCCCGAGCCTTCAAGCCCGCGGCGCAGCAATTCCCGAATCGCGGCCGCCCGGCTCGGCATCCGGTTGGCATAGCGGAAATCGTCCAGCGCCTTCAGCTCGCCCTCGTCGAGCATCAGCTGGAGCCGCTCTCCGCGCTGCAGGTCGTTGCCTTTGGCTGTCTTTTCGCTCATCGCCTCGCCGCCCCGGCGCGTCGCCTGAACCCTGCTCATTTAGCTCATTTGCCCGAGGGGAACAACGCGCTGCGCCACGAATGGTTCAAATGAGTATCTTGCTGACAGTGGTATGATCCTGCTGAGCCCTCACTGCGATTAAATTCGACATGCAAGGCGCACCGGCGCACCACTGCCGCCAACCAAAGGCGGCACATCATGCACGTCACGATCTCGGAAGGCATGCAGTCGGTCCTCATCGTCGAAGACGAGGGGCTGGTTGCGCTCATGATGGAAGACCTGGTGCGCGAAATGGGCGCGCAGGACGTGCTTTTGTGCAGCGACCTCGTGCAGGCCCGGGAGATCGTCGAAACGGTCGCCATCGATTGCGCCGTGCTCGATGTCCGCGTCCGTGGCGGCACCAGCGGCGAGATCGCCGACATCCTGGCGGCGCGGGGAATCCCGTTCATGTTCTCGACCGGCAGCGGTCTCGACTCGCTGGTTCCGCGCCATCGCGAGCGGCCGCTGTTGCTGAAGCCGTTTGCCGACGATGACTTCAAGCTGCTGCTCCTTGACACCTGGCGGGCAGCGGCCCGGGCGGCGCCTGCGCCGAGCCATGCCGGCCCGGCCCCGCTCAGGGTTGCGCCCCTCCGCCCAAGCGACTAGATAGGCGCCCGTGTCGGGGTGTAGCGCAGCCTGGTAGCGCATTTGTCTGGGGGACAAAGGGTCGTCGGTTCAAATCCGGCCACTCCGACCATTCCTCCCCATTGCCGCAACGCAACGGATCAGATCAGCGCGCTCAGCCGCTTGTCTTCGCCCGGCGCCGTCTTCCGGTAGCTGGCCGTCACACCCCAGATCAGCCCGCCGATCAGGAAGAAGTGCCGCCAGTGGTCGAGGTCGATGATCGCCGCTTCGACCGCGAGCGGGATCCACACCGCGATCAGCGGGATCAGCAGCAGCCGGTTGGGGGAGGGGCGGATGACGAAGCGCACGCCCCGCCAGATGGTGATCACGATGAACAGGATGAACATCGCGCCGCCGCCCCAGCCATAGACGTGGAGCACGTTGACGTAGCTGTCGTGCGGCTCTTCCTTGACGCGCAGGTTGCGGAACTCGAGCGGCCCCAGCCCCCACGGATGCGAGAGCGCGAGCTCGAACGCATAGCCCTGCCGTCCGAAGCGGCCGCTGTCGCCCTCGTCGTAGTTCTGCGCCTGCGCCCGCACCTCGAACAGCCGTTGCACCGAGGGGATCGACAGCAGCCCGCCGATCGCGATCACCACCATGCCCACGCCGATCAGCGCGAGCAGGATCATCCGCACCTTCTCCTTGGCGTTGGCGACGAAGAAGAAGCAGAGGAGATAGACCCCGAGGCCCGAGGCAATCACATACGCCCACGCGGCGCGCGAAAAGCTCGCGAACACGCCGAGCACGAGGATCATCACGATCACCGTCGCGATCACCGCCCGCCTGGGCTTGTCGAGCAGCACCCGCTGCAGCGCATACATCGCCGGCAGGATGAGGAACGGCGCGAACACGTTGGGGTCGTTGAAGAGCCCCTTGGCGCGATCGTAGCGGGTAAAGAGGTCGTGTCCTGGGATCACCCCGAGATAGCCCGCCGTGCCGAGGAACGCCGAGATCACCGCCGTTGCGATGTAGGCGGTGATAATCCGCCGCATCCGCTCCTGCGGCGCGTCGGCCACGTAGTTGGCGATCCAGTAGCTGGTGAAGAACAAAAAGATCGTGACGAACTGGAACTGCAGCGCCTGCGGCGTCGGCGTAAAGGTCGACTGGAACGCCGCGATCAGCGCGAAGGGAACGAACGTCGCCCACAGCACGAGCAGCCCGAGCGTCGAGCGCCGGAACGCAAAGCTGCCGGCAAACAGCGACACCGCCACGACGATGAAGAAGAAGAGCTCGTAGGGCGCCGGCTCGGTGATCACCACGCTGCCGAGGAAGATCCAGAACGCGACGAACCAGTCGAGCACCCGGTTGAAGCGCGCGCCGAACCAGGCCCTGCCCGAGATCGCTGCCGCGGGCGCCGTCCCGGCGAGGCTCATGTCAGTAGGCGTTCTCGGATTTCGACAGCAGCGCGAACGGCGTCATCACCACGATGTAGAGGTCGAGCAGGATCGACCACTTGTCGATGTAGTAGAGATCGTGCTGCACGCGCTGCATGATCTTGTCGACGGTGTCGGTCTCGCCGCGCCAGCCGTGGATCTG
>CAYRZM010000129.1:0-2217 GCA_964428685.1 uncultured Devosia sp.
CCGGCAATGACGAACATGAGGCCGAGGAGGAAGCGGCCGGCGGCGATCAGGAAGAGAGTCATAGCGGTCCCGTGTTCTGGCGCAGCCAGGCGTCGAGGATGTCCTTGCGGAAGGTGCCGGCTTCGAGGTGGCCATAGATGAAGGCGATGATCGCATCCCCTTTTGCCGTGAGGCGCAGACCGTTCAGCCCGAGAAAGACGTCCGTCGCAGCGAAAGCGACGCGCTTGTTCCCATCGACGAAGCCGTGGTTCATCGCGAGGCTTTCCCAAAGGGCGGCGGCTTCCTCGATCAGGTCGCCGTAGTAGCCGGTCTGGGGACGGAGCAGGGCCGAGAGCACCAGACCTTCATCGCGGACGCCCCGAGCGCCCCCAAACCGGCGCAACTGCTCGTCGTGCAGATAAAGGACGTCGTCGATCGAGAGATAGACGTGCTCCGCCATCTACTTGGCGAGCGCCTCGTAGACCTCACGATAGCGACGGGTGCTCTCCTCGTGCAGCTTCACAACCAGAGGATTGACAACCCGCTGGGCGGACTGCCGCTGGAGGCGCTCATATGCCTCCGGTGACAGAACCACTGCAACGTCCCGGCCGTTTTTCTGGACGTGAACCGGCTCCTTGCGGGCGACTTCGAGCACCTCTCCAAAGCGATTTTTGGCCTCGGTCGCACTGTATTTCATCGCAGCCTCCTAAGCTATTTCAGCCAAAATAGCTAACGGAGTCTCGAAATGCAAGAAGCTGCCGACGTGGCGTCGGCTAGTTCACGCAGATGCCGGTGATCATCATTTCCCGGCCGCCGACGACGAACTCGGTG
This sequence comes from uncultured Devosia sp., assembly GCA_964428685.1. Taxonomy (GTDB): domain Bacteria; phylum Pseudomonadota; class Alphaproteobacteria; order Rhizobiales; family Devosiaceae; genus Devosia_A. The sequence continues at coordinate 811 of CAYRZM010000129.1, forward strand.
AGCGACGGGCCGGTCAGGGTCAGCGTGGCTTCGCGCGCGCCGCCGGGGCGCGTTGCGTCGGCGAAGACCGGCTGCCCGGCGGGGCCGGTCAGCATCGCGTGCTGCAGGGTGGTGAGATCGAGGACGTATCTGGGGTCGGACGCCACGGCGCCGTAGTTGTGGTCGGCCGCATAGATGCACACCGCGACATCGATCCGCGAGATGTTCGGCGCCGAGAGGACCCCGGCCAGATCGGCATTGCGCAGGTCGAGCGCGAGGGACGAGGACGACTGACAATCGCCCGGCGTCGGGTTGAGGCTGACAGGGCCGAGGGCGCTGTTGCTGTTGCCATCGAGGAAGGGCGTGACGAACAGCCGGGTCATGGCGCCCTGCGGAAAGGGGACGGTGACGCCGGCGAAGGTGCCGGGACCGATGTTGAGCTGGTCCATCTGGATGCAGTCCTGCGCCCGTGCGCCGCTGCCGGCCAATGCGGTTCCGGCGAGCAGAGCCGCGCCGGCTACTCCTACGATTCGTCTCATGAGTGCCTCCCCCGTCACCTTGATGGTGACGGGGCCGAGCCTAGCGCGCGGGGGTCGACGGGGCGCCTTGGGAAAACCCGCGTGCGTAGTCCTACTCGGCCGGCACCGGCTCCTTGCGCATGGGATTGTTCGGGTGCGTGGTCCAGTTGGCGTATTTGCCGGTGACGACGCGGCCGGTGCGCTCGTCGATCATGCCCGGGGCCAGCTCGACCATGGTGATGCAGTCTTCGACCGGGCAGACATTGACGCAGAGATTGCAGCCGACGCACTCGTTGTCCATCACCTCGAAGTGGCGAACGCCGTTCTTCTCCTTCATGATCGCCTGGTGCGAGGTGTCCTCGCAGGCGATGTGGCAGCGGCCGCACTTGATGCAGAGATCCTGATCGATGCGGGCCTTGGTGATGTATTCGAGGTTGAGGTACTGCCAGTCGGTGACGTTGCGCGACGCCTTGCCGACGAAATCGTCGAGGGTGCGATAGCCCTTGCCGTCCATCCAGTTGGAGAGGCCCGAGATCATCTCCTCGACGATCTTGAAGCCATAGACCATGGCCGCGGTGCAGACCTGCACATTGCCCGAGCCGAGCGCCATGAACTCGGCCGCATCGCGCCAGGTGGTGATACCGCCGATGCCCGAGATTGGCAGGCCCAGCGTCTCGCGATCACGGGCGATCTCGGCGACCATATGCAGCGCGATGGGCTTGGCCGCGGGGCCGCAATAGCCGCCGTGGGTGCCCTTGCCGTCGATGGTGGGCTCGGGCGCCATGTCGTCGAGATCGACGGCGGTGATCGAGTTGATGGTGTTGATGAGGCTCACCGCATCGGTGCCGCCGGTCTTGGCGGCGCGCGCGGGGCGGCGGATGTCGGTGACGTTGGGGGTGAGCTTGGTGAT
>CAYRZM010000130.1:0-16545 GCA_964428685.1 uncultured Devosia sp.
GGCAAGTCCATCATGGAAGAGTTCAAGGACACTGTCGCGCTCGACGCCGGCCTCATCTCTTCGGCCCAGGCGGTCGAACATTACGAGATGGCGCGTTACGGCACGCTCCGCACATGGGCGCAGCAGCTCGGCCGCAACGACGCCGCCAAGCTGTTCGAAACGACCCTGGGCGAGGAGCGCGCGACCGACCAGAAGCTCACGCAGCTGGCCGAGCAGGGTGACAACGCGAAAGCGGCCTGACCCCGCTTGCGGCTCGCCGGAGCACCCATGCCGGCGAGCCCGTCCACAGGAACCATCCGGGCCTTACGGACATTAAGTTTCATCCACTCCGGAACAATCGGACCGGCCTGTCTGTTCGTCTCTTCAAGGGGCGAGAAAGGAACTCATATGACTATCAAGTCCAACCTCGCAAAGGCCGTCGGGCTCGGCGTCGTGCTGGCAACGGTATCGGCCGGCGCGTCGATGGCAGCCGTCTCCCACACGGGAACGCCTGTCTACAAGAATCCGTACTACGGCTCGCGCATCGTCAACTATCTCTATCGCGGCGAGCACGTTCGCCTTCTCGACCGCAAGGGCAGCTGGTGCGAAATCAGCATTCCCGGCCCCGATGGCTGGGTCCGCTGCTCGGCTCTGGGCCACTATCCGCTGACCCAGTTCCGCCCCGGCATCACCTTCAACTTCGGGTTCGGCTTCCCGTTCTTCCACCCGCCGATGCCGCCCCACCACAACCCCCCGCCGCCGCCCCCGCCCCATCCGTAAGGGCGTCGGTCACCCTCTCGAAAAGGCGCCCTTTCCGGGCGCCTTTTCATTTGCCCGTGCTCCGGCTACACCGCGCGACGCGAGTGACCTTTCGATGAGCACAACCAACACGGCGCCGGCCCCCGGCCGCCCCGCCTCTTTGTCGTTTGCCGAATGGGCCGCCGAGTTCGGCGCCCTGTTCCGGCTCGGCTGGCCGCTGGTCATCGCGCAGCTGGCCCAGATCGCGCTCCTCACCACCGACGTCGTGATGATGGGCCGGCTCGGGCCGAAATATCTGGCGGCGGGCGCCCTCGCCAATGCCCTGTTCATCTGCATCCAGCTCTTCGGCGTGGGCGTCTGCAGCGCGGTGGCGCCGCTTGTGGCGCAGGCCCTCGGCGCCGGCGACATCAAGAGCGTGCGCCGCATCGTGCGGCAGGGCACCTGGGTCGCGCTGATCATGGTGGTGGTGCTGTTTCCGATCATCTGGAACATCCGGCCCATCTACCTTGCCCTCGGGCAGGATCCCGAACTCTCGGCGATGGGCGAGACCTTCATCCACTACGCTGTGTGGCTCTTGGTCCCCGCCTTCCAGATCGTTGTTCTGCGCGCCTTTCTGTCGGCCCACGGCGCGACGCGTATTATTCTTTGGGTGACGCTCTCGGGCGTGGTCCTCAACTTCTTTGCCGACTATGCGCTGATGTTCGGCAACTGGGGCTTTCCGCGGCTCGAGCTGGCCGGTGCCGGCATCGCCACCACCATGGTGAACGTGCTGATGCTGACGCTCATCGTCGTCTACATCTTCGGGCATCGCCGCTTCAGGCGCTATCACGTCTTCGCCCGCTTCTTCGAGCCGGACTGGCCGCACTTCTTGGCGCTGTGGCGGATCGGCCTGCCCATCGGACTGATGAGCCTCGCCGAGGTGGCCATGTTCACCCTCGCCTCGCTGCTCCAGGGCCGCATCAGCCAGGATTCGGTCGCGGCCCATGCAATTGCGCTGCAGCTGAGCTCCATCTCCTTCATGGTGCCGCTCGGCCTCAGCCAGGCGGCCACGGTGCGGGTGGGCCTCGCCTACGGCGAGCGCAATCCCGAGGGCGTGCGCAAGGCCGGCTGGACCGCGCTCGCCGTGGCGCTGCTGTTCATGGGTTTTTGTGGAATCGTGTTCTTCCTGTTCCGTGGGCCGCTCGTCGGGCTGTTCCTCGACCCGGCGGACCCCGCCAATGCGATCCCGCTGACGCTTGCGGCGCAGTTCATGATCGTCGCAGCGCTGTTCCAGCTCTTCGACGGCACGCAGGTGACGATGGCCGCAACGCTTCGCGGACTGTCCGACACGCGCATCCCGCTGCTCGCGGCGCTGCTCGGCTATTGGGGGGTCGGCTTCCCCGTCGCCTGGCTGCTGGGATTTCCCGCCGGCCTGCAGGGCGTCGGCATCTGGATCGGGCTCGCGGCGGGTCTTGCCGCGACCGGCCTCATCCTTGTCGCGCGTTTCGCCATGCGCGATCGTCTCGGCCTCAGCACCAGGGTTGCCACATGACCGAACTGACTGCCGCCGAACAGCGGGTCGAAACCGCTTTGCGCACGTATGGACTGCCCGCCCAGGTGATCGTGCTGCCGCAACTGGCCACCACCGCGCAGATGGCGGCGGAGGCGGTTGGCGTCGAGGTCGCCCGCATCGTGAAATCGCTGGTGTTTCGCGGTGCCGCCAGCGGCAAGCCCTACCTGCTGCTGGTCTCGGGCGCCAACCGCGTGCACGAAAAGCGCGTCGGCCGGCTGGTCGGAGAAGCGCTGGAGCGGTCGGATGCCGACTTCGTCAAGCTTCACACCGGCTTTTCGATCGGCGGTGTCTCGCCCTTCGGGCATCCGGCACCGATTTCGACCTACCTGGACCAGACCCTGCTGTCGTTCCCAACCGTCTGGGCCGCGGCGGGCAATCCGCGTTCCGTCTTCGAGATCGCCGGACCTGACCTGCAGCGCACGACCGGCGCTGCGGTCATCGACGTCACCTGATTTCGACCCGCTGCCAGTCGGCCATGCGGCTGCGAAACCAGGTCCGCTGCCGCTTCGCGTACTGACGCGTCGCAATGACCGCGAGGTCGATCGCCGCCTCACGGGTGATGGCGCCCGACAGCCAATCGCCGATTTCTCGCACGCCGATGGCCTTCATGAGCGGCAGCGACGGATCAAGCCTGCGGCCGAGGAGCGCGGCGACTTCGCCAACCGCGCCCGCCTCGAGCATCCGGACGAACCGGTCGTGGATGCGCTGCCGCAGCAGGTCGCGGTCCGGGTCGAGGATCAGTCGCTCGACCCCGTGATCGTCCAGCAGGCCGCGCTGCGCCGCATCCTGAAACGTGGCGAGCGACCGCCCGGTCGCCTTGAGCACGGCCAGCGCGCGGATGACCCGCTGCGGGTCAGGCGCCTTGAGCCGCGCGGCGATCGCGGGGTCGCGCGAGGCAATGAGCCGGCCGCGCGCCGCCCGGTCGAGGCCCGCGACCTCGGCCGTTGCCCAGTCGACCGCCGCCTGCGGCACCGCGGGGACGTCGGCAAAGCCGCGCGCCAGCGCCTCGAAATAGAGTCCCGTTCCGCCAACGAAGATCAGCGGGCGATCGCCCGCGTCTGCGATCATCGCGGCGGCCGCCCGCGCCCAGTCGCCGGTCGAAAACCGCTGCTCCGCCGGAACGACGCCATAGAGCCTGTGCGGCACTCGCCGCGTGTCGTCTTCGCCCGGTCGCGCGGTCAGCACGCGGAGCCCGTCATAGACCTGGAGGGCGTCGGTGTTGACGATGACGCCATCGAGTTGCGCGGCGCGCTCCAGCGCCAGCGCCGACTTGCCGCTCGCGGTCGGACCCGCTATCAGGACCGCTCTCTTTTGAGCCACGGCGTCCTCGTGTCGGTTCTCTGCCTCATCGCCAATCCCGCCGAGCCGGCGCTCGACGCCGCGCTGGTTGCCGCGGTGCAGCGCGAAACCGGCGGCGAGATCAACTGGCTCAACCAGCGCATTGCCGCCGAGATCGTCAAGCCGAAAGCGCCGGATGCCGCCACCATGGCGCGAACGCTCACGGCGGGACGGCCCGTCGACGTGGCCCTCCTGCCCCTCGCCAATCGCCGCAAGCGGCTGCTGATCGCCGACATGGATTCGACCATGATCGAGCAGGAATGCATCGACGAGCTCGCCGATGCGGTGGGCATCAAGGCTGAGGTCGCCGCCATCACCGCGCGGGCGATGCGCGGCGAGCTCGACTTCGAGGGCGCCCTGCGGACGCGGGTGGCCCTGCTCAAGGGCCTCGACCGCGCCCGCATCGAGGAAGTCCGCCGCGAGCGGATCACGCTGGCCCCCGGTGGCCGCGCTCTCGTGCAGACGATGAAGGCCTATGGCGCCTACACCTCCCTGGTGTCGGGCGGCTTCACCTTTTTTGCCGACTACATCGCCAAGCGCATCGGCTTCGATGAAGCCATGGCCAACACTCTTGTCTTCGAGGGCGACGCCCTGGACGGGACGGTGCGCGAGCCGATCCTCGGCAAGGCGGCCAAGCTCGAGCGGCTGCGCACGCTCTCGGCGGAGCGGGAGATCCCCATCGCGCTCACTCTGGCGGTCGGCGACGGCGCGAACGACCTCGACATGATAAAGGCCTCGGGACTTGGCGTCGCGCTGCACGCCAAGCCGGTCGTTGCCGAACAGGCGCAGGTGCGCATCGAGCATGGCGACCTCACGGCCCTTCTCTATCTCCAGGGTTACGCCGACGACGAGTTCATCCGCTGATCAGTTGATCCGGATGGCGACGAACCGGCTCGCGCCGGTGGGGTCGAGGACCTTGAACAGCACCGCCGGCCGGCCGGCGTCCTTGGCGGCGTTCACGCGCGCCAGAACGTCCGCGGCGTCATCGACCGGCTGCTGGTTCACTTCGCGGAGGACCTGCCCCTTGATGAGCCCCTGGCGCTCCGCATCCGATCCCTTGCTGACGTCGGTGATGACGAGTCCCGTGGTCCCGTCGGGAATGGAGTAAGTCTTGCGGGCGGCGGCATCGACGGGCCCGAGCGCAAAACCGACCAGCGCCTCGAGATCGGGCGGCGGGCCGGGCGCGTCTTCGTCGGCCTGCGGCGACGCGAGCGGCGGCGCCGCGGCGGCGGTCTCCGTGCTCGTCTCGAGCCGGCCAAGCGTCACGCTGACGGTGGTCTCTTTGCCCTCGCGCAGGACCGTGACCGGGACCTCCTGCCCCACCGCCGCTTCGGCGACCAGCCGCGGCAGATCCTTCATCTTGAGGATCGGCTTGCCGCCAAAATCGAGGATCACATCGCCCTCGCGCAAAACCCCGTCGGCCGGGCCGGCTTTCGTCACATCGACCACGAGAGCGCCGTTCTGGTTGTCGCGACCAAGGCTCGCGGCAATTTCAGGCGTCACCTCCTGGATGCCCACGCCGAGCCATCCCCGCCGCGTCTCGCCGTATGCGGCAAGCTGCTCGACGACGGGCCGCGCGAGATTGACCGGCACGGCAAAGCCGATGCCGAGCGAAGCGCCGCCGCGGGCGATGATCGCGGTGTTGATGCCCACGACCTTGCCGTTCATGTCGAACAGCGGACCACCGGAGTTGCCCTGGTTGATGGCGGCATCGGTCTGGATGAAGTCGTCGTAGGGGCCTTCCTGGATATCGCGGTTGCGGGCCGAGACGATCCCAAGCGTCACCGAGCCGCCGAGCCCGAACGGGTTGCCGATCGCCATCACCCAGTCGCCGACCTGCGCGCCGTCGCTGTCGCCGAACGCGACGAAAGGAAGGTCGTGACCGGCGTCCACCTTGAGCACCGCGAGGTCCGCCTTGTCGTCCGCGCCGAGCAGCTTTGCCGGCAACCGCGTCCCGTCGGTCAGGTACACTTCGATGTCGTTGGCGCCGGCGATGACGTGGTTGTTGGTGACGATGGTTCCGTCGGCCTTGATGATGAACCCGGAGCCGAGGCTGCGCGCCTCCTGCATCGCCTCCGGGCCCTGCCCCTGGTTGGGGTTGAGGTCATCGAACAGCTGCCCGAGCGGCGAGCCTTCGGGCGCGCTCGGGAAGGGCACGCCGCTGCCCCCGATGATGCGGCTGGTCGAAATGTTCACGACGGCGGGAGAGAGTTGTGCGGCCAGTTTTGCCACCGAAGGCGGACCATCGGCGCCCGCTGCGGTCACGGCCAGCACCGTGAGCGCGGCACCGGCAATGGCTCTGAGCCAGATGTTCATCGCGTCCCCTCGCCTGCGGCCTCAGAAGAAAGCAACTCCCCGCGCAGCGCAAGCAGCGCAGCCCCACGAAAAGTTGAGGCCGGCGACCCGACGGTCACCGGCCTCAACTCGCAAAGGCGAACCCGCTATTGTGCGGCCGAAGAACTCGCCGGGGCGCTCGCCGAGGCATCCGGGGCCGGGGTGGACGCCGCCAGGGGATCGGCGGGCGCGCCGACATTTTCCGGCGGCAGCACATCGGAGGGCTCCGGCACACTGAGCTCGGTCGAGGGCAGCCCGGGAATGCCCCCCGGCGTCACCGGCGGCGGCACCGTGCCGTTGAGCGTATCGGCCTTGAAGTACTGGAAGAACTCGCTGTCGGGCGAGAGCACCATTGTCGTACCCGCCGCGCCGAGCGCGGTGCGATAGGACTGGAGCGAGCGATAGAACTCGAAGAACTCGGGGTCGGCGCCAAAAGCCTGCGCGTAGATGGCGCTGCGCTGGGCATCGCCCTCGCCGCGCAGGATTTCGCTGTCCTTATTGGCGGTGGCCACGAGCTCGACGGCCTGGCGGCTGGCGATGGCGCGGATCGAGGCGGCGGCCTGCTGCCCGTCCGCGCGAATGGCCGCTGCCTGGGCGAAGCGCTCGGCCGACATGCGGTCGAACGTGCTTTCGGACACATCCGGCGTCAGGTCGGTGCTGAGGATGCGCACGTCGACCACGTCGACGCCCAGATCGACCATACCGGGCGAGATCAGGTCGCGCACTTCGCGCATCATCGTCGCCCGCTCGGCCGAAAGCGCCGCCGTGAACTCGTGGTTGCCGTAGACCGCGCGGAGCGCCGAATTGAGGCGCGTGCCGATGTTTTGCTCGAGCTGGTCGAAATCGCCCTGTAGCTGCTCGCGGAACTTAACCGGATCGGCGATGCGATAGGTCAGGAAGGCATTGACGACATACTTGGCGCCGTCCTTGACCTGCAACTCCTGGTTGGAAATGTCGTAGCGGAGCAGTCGGCTGTCGATGATCTGCACATTGTCGATCAGCGACGTCGGCAGCTTGAAATAGAGGCCCGGGTCTGTGCGCGTCTCGACGATCTTGCCGAAACGCAAGACGATCGCCTGCTCGCGCACATGCACGATGTAGATCGAGCTGAAGAGCAGATAGGCGATGACGATGACGGCAACGCCGGCGGCGATGAGTCTGTTCATGGCTCAGCCTCCGCTCGGTGGGGTGGGTGACACGGTCGTCTGCTCCGGCGGCGCCGAAGACGCGCTCGAACTCGGCGGCTGCAGCGAGGGCAGCGGCAGGTAGGGCACCACGCCCGAAGCAGTTGTTCCCGGCGCGACGACAACCTTGTTGGACTGCCCGAGCACCTGCTCCATCGTCTCTAGGTAGAGGCGGCGGCGCGTGACTTCAGGTGCCTTCACGTACTGGTTGTAGACCGAGATGAAGCGGGCCGCCTCGCCTTCGGCATTCTGCACGACCTGGCTCTTGTAGGCCGCGGCATCCTGGCGAATTTTCGCCGCCTGACCACGCGCATTGCCGAGGAGCGTGTTGGCATCGGCCCGGGCCTGTTCCTGATACTTCGTCTGGTCCTGCTGCGCGCGCTGCACTTCGGCAAACGCGTCGGCGACCTTCTCCGGCGGCGCGACGTCTTCGATCTTGACCGAGACGATGTTGACGCCGAGCCCGTAGCTGTCGGCGACGGTCTGGATGATCTGCTGGACTTCGTTTTCGATTCCGGTCCGCTGCGAACGGAAGATTTCAGTGGCCGGGCTCCGGCCCACCACTTCGCGCATGGCGCTCTGACTGATCGCGCGCACCATGTCTTCGGGCTCGCGGACGTTGAACAGGAACGCCTTAGGGTCGGTGACCGTCCACAATACCGAGAACTTCGCATCGACGATGTTCTGGTCGGAGGTGAGCATCATGCCCTCGTCCGAGTTGCCGGAGCGGCTGTTGACCGAACCGATGTCGGTCTTGTTCTGCGTGATGTTGACCCGCTCGACGGCCTGGATCGGCCAGAAGAGGAAATGCAGGCCCTGCGTCTCGAGCGTGTTGCCTGGAACGCCGAACGTCGTTTCAACGCCCACTTCCTGGGGGTCGATGGTGTAGACCGAGTTGAACAGCCAGAGGACGACGAGAACCGCGATACCCGCGGCGATGGCCCACCGGCCGCCCGGAATGCTGCCCCGGAACCGGTCGCGCCCGCGATTGAGAATGTCCTCGAGACTGGGAGTGCCGCCTCGGCGCGGTCCTCCGCCGCCACTCGGCGGCTGGCCCCACGGACCGCCGCCATTGTTGCGGCCGCCGCCCCCCGTATTGTTGTCCCAGGGCATCTGACGCCTTTCGCGCTCGCCTTGTGTTGCGCCCTATATAGGGGGGCGATTGGGGCCGATCAACGTCAGGCGTTTGGCCGCCGGCGGTACACTCTGATGCGGAATGCCGCACTGTCATCCGGATTTGGCGGCACGCTGATGGTGCCGGCATCGAGCCAGTCGTCCTGGCTCACGCGCGGGAAATAGGCGTCACCCGGCGGGTTGAGGCCGACATGCGTGATGTAGAGGCGGTCGGCGATCGGCAGCGCCTGAGCGTAGATTTCGGCGCCGCCTCCGATCATCACCTCGTTGGCCCGGTCCGCGGCGGCGATCCCCTGCGCCCGGTCGAGCGCATCTTCGAGGCTCGGCGACACGAGCACGCCGGCCGGATGGTAGTCCCGCTGCCGGCTGACGACGATGTTGGTGCGCCCCGGCAGCGGCCGGCCGATACTCTCGAACGTCTTGCGCCCCATGATCAACGGCTTGCCCATCGTCATCCGCTTGAAATGCGCGAAGTCGGATGGGAGGCGCCACGGAATCTCGTTCCGGTCGCCGATGACGCCATTGGCGGCCACCGCCGCGATGATCGCCACCGCGACGGTCATGGCGCGCCGAGCTTGAGAAGGGCCTCGCCGGTCACGCGGCAGCGCCGCCAGCCATCCATGAAGATCGCCCCCTGCGACGCGTAAAAGTCGATCGAAGGCTGGTTCCAGTCAAGCACGGACCACTCGAACCGGCCCAACTGCTCGCGCACGCAGCGTCGCGCAAGATCGACCAGGAGCGCCTTGCCGATACCGTGGCCGCGCAGCTCCGGCTCGACAAAAAGATCCTCGAGCCAGATTCCGTGCCGCCCAAGGAACGTCGAGAACGTGTAGAACCAGAGGGCAAACCCGGCCGGCGCGCCGTTCCACTCGGCAATTTGACAGAAAACTTTCGGGTTCGGTCCGAACAGCTCGCGTTCGAGATCGGCGATCGTCGCCACCGCCTCGTGGCGGAGCTTTTCGTAGGTGGCGAGATCGTTGACGAATTTGAGGATCAGCAGCGCGTCGGCGCGCACCGCGTCACGGACAGCAACGCTCATCCCTCAACCGGCATTCGTGCTCGGATCCTGATGGGTGAGGATCAGGATTTCGAGTTCATGTCCATAGGGTGGCTGCCAGTCGGTGGCGTCCATCTCGAACGTCGTCGGTCCGGTCTTGGTGACCTTGCCGTCCCAGCAGAATGAAACGAGGTTCTTGGGATCGCCCTTGTCGATGCTGAGATGGAACTTGCCGATGGGTCCGCTCCAGTTCGCGCCTGTCGACCAGATGTAGGAGATCCAGCTCTCCTGGTAGGGCGCACTGTAGAGATCGTCGGGCGAGGTCAGCGACGCCTTGAGCGTCTTGATGAGGTCGTCGTCGGTGCAATATTTGTCGCGGTATTCCTTCGGCCGGTCCTCGTCGGTGGCATTGGCGGGTGGCACGAGGAACGTCGTCGCCACCGTCCCGCCGACGCTCGGCGTGTAGCTGTGGACGACGCCGACCGTCTTTCCCGCCGGAAAATCCGCTTCCCAGCTGTAGGTGGATCGCAGCGTCCAGATCGGCGTGTAGTCGGTCTGCTCGCCCTTTCCGGCATCGTAGGTCATCGGGATGACCATCCCGAGGTGGATGAGGTTCTGCTGCTGGTCCGGGGTCAGCGCGTTGAGCGCGTCGGTGGTCTTCTGCCCGAACGGCGCCAGCGGCACCCCCAGCGACTTGAGCAGCGCCGTCTGGTCGATCCCCACGGCAAACGCATATTGATGCAGGGTCGACTTGACCGGTTTGCCGTCGAACGTCGTTTCAAAGCCGAAGAGGTTGCCCGGATCGTCTTCGGGCACGGAGACCGTGAAGTCGCCATCGCCGGTGATGTCCGGCAACGGGAAGGCAACGAGGGCGTGCTGGTCGGTCTTGCCGTGATTGGTGAAGGTATAAACGACTTTCACCTGCGTGGGCGAAACGCTCAGATCCTCGGAGTCCATCGACACATCGTCGCTGGTGATGAACACCAGCCCGCCGGTGCCGAGCTGGGACATCGTGTCGTTGGCCTGCGTTGCCGTCGCGGCCACAAGACCAAGCGCCAAAGCCCCAAGAAGCGCCTTCATACCGAAATCTCCGCCTTGATCGCCGGATACGGATCGTAGCCGGTCAGCATGAAGTCGTCGTAGTCGAAATCGAAGATCGACGTCCGGTCGGGGTTGAGGGTCATGCGCGGCAGTGGCCGCGGCGTCCGCCGCAACTGCTCTTCTGCCTGGGCGAAATGGTTGGAGTAGAGATGCGTGTCGCCGAACGAGTGGATGAACTCGCCCGGCGCGAGCCCCGTGACCTGCGCCACCATGAGCGTGAGCAGCGCGTAGGACGCGATGTTGAACGGCACCCCGAGGAACACGTCCGCCGAGCGCTGGTAGAGCTGGCAGCTGAGCCGTCCCTCGGCGACGTAGAACTGGAAGAGGCAATGGCACGGCGGCAGCGCCATGTCGTCGACCTCCGCCGGGTTCCAGGCGGAGACGATGTGACGGCGCGACCCGGGGTTCGCCTTGATCGCGTGCACGACATTGGCGATCTGATCGATCGTGCCGCCCTGCCCGTCCGGCCAGCTCCGCCATTGGCTGCCGTAGACCGGCCCAAGGTCGCCGTTGGCATCGGCCCACTCGTCCCAGATGCTGATGCCCCTCTCCTGCAGCCAGCGCACGTTGGTCTCGCCGCGCAGGAACCAGAGCAGCTCGTAGACGATGGACTTGAGGTGCACCTTCTTGGTGGTGAGCAGGGGGAAGCCGCGCGCCAGGTCGAAGCGCATCTGGTGGCCGAAGATCGCGCGCGTTCCCGTCCCGGTGCGGTCGGGACGATCGACACCGGTTTCGAGCACCAGCCGCAACAGGTCGAGATACTGCTGCTCGGGATGTTCCGGCGCGGCGCGGTGGCTGCGGAGCGGCACGACAGGCATGGAAACCTCAGCTCGTTTGGCGGAACTCTAGCAGGCGCGGACCGCCAATGCTCCAGCTTCCGCCGATTCTCTCACAACTCGGATAACGGCCGCGCCGCCGCGATTTGCATCATCCCCGCCCGACGCCTATATTTGGCGTGCCGGCAACGGCTATGGCGATAAATGGCCATCGTAATAAACCCATTGGACCCGGGGGCAGTACCCGGCGCCTCCACCATCTCCTCCCCGCCGCGGGGGAGCCACTGGGGGCGAAATAGGATCGACAAGGGCGTAAAGGGTGTGTTTTCGCTCGGTATGGTTCCGCCGATATCGGGCCATCTCAATAGTTGCCAACGACAACTATGCTCCGGTCGCTCTCGCTGCGTAAGCGGCGCTAGCACTGGGAATTGAAGTCCTCCGCTCCTCGCAGGGCGGCAGGCGGGGTCCGCAGGCACCTGGCAACAGAAGCCTGCACCTTCCTCCCCTCGCGCCGTTGGGCCTTGTATTTCCACGGCTCCCCGGCTGATATGGCCCGAAGGCGGATTCCCGGCTCGACATGGCGCAAGACCACATTCGTTACGACATCCTGACCCAGGAGGCGCTCCGCGGCGTCGTCCGCAAGGTGCTGGCGGAGGTGGCGCGCACCGGCCTGCCCGGCGAGCATCATTTCTTCATTTCCTTCGTCACAAAGGCGCCCGGGGTGCGGCTGAGCCAGCGCCTGCTCGACCAGTATCCCAACGACATGACGATCGTGCTCCAGAACCAGTTCTGGGACCTCAAGGTCAGCGAAACCGGCTTCGAGGTGGGGCTGAGCTTCGACGACAAGCCCGAGACGCTGGTTGTCCCGTTCACCGCCATCAAGGGCTTCTTCGACCCCTCTGTTCAGTTCGGCCTCCAACTCACTGGGGCCGTTCCGCTTCCGACCGATGACGACAAGGTGGAGGCGGCCGAGCCGGCCAAGCTCGCGCCCGCCGCGGTGCCGGCTGCGGCGCAGCCGGAAAAGCCGGGCGAAAAGGTCATCAGCCTCGACGCCTTCCGCAAGAAATAGCATCCCCGTGAAGAAGCGGTCGCTGACCATCGCGGGTCATCGCACCAGCATCGCGCTCGAACCCGAATTCTGGGCCGGCCTCGAAGAGCTGGCATCGGCACGCGGCCTGCGCGTCACGGCCCTGATCGAGGACATCGACCGCAGCCGCGCCGGCGGCAACCTCTCGTCGGCCCTGCGTGTCGCCGTGCTCGAAGCCGCCCGCGGCTCACATCCCCAGGTCCGCTGACGCGGCCGAAGACGAGGACGCGGCCGCCCGGCTTGCAGCTTCCGACGACGCGCTCGCGGCGGATGCGGACGAGGCCGAGGACGCGGCAGCTTCCGACGATGCCGATGCCGCGAACGCCGATGCCGCGGCCTCGATTGCCGAGGACTCCGACGCTTCCGATGCCGCGCGCTCGGACGAGAGGCGGGCATCCTCCGCGGCGGCCGAGCTTGCGCGGGCGTCGGCCTCGGCCTTGAGCTGCTGGAGGTGGGCCAGCTCCGCTTCGCTCGCTTTGATCTTCATGCCCTCGACCATCGAGGCGACGTCGAAGCTGACGGAGGGCGTCCAGAGCGGGCCGCTAACGGTCACGTCGATTTCGGCGGTCGCCGGATCGAGCGGGCTGGTGTCGTCGGGGGCGGCGGTCGGGGACATGGCGTAGCGACCGTCGAGCATGAGGGTAGGCAGCGCGAGCGAACCGGTGCCGAAGAGGCGCGCCCCCTGGCCTTCGATCGCGACGTTCGGACTGCGCAACACGCCGCCTGCAATCGTGAAGCCGGCGGTGAAATCCGGCGCGGTGAAGGGCGCTGCACCGAGCTTGGCGCTCACCGCCGTGGCCAGATCCTCGGGTGCGGCATCGACGACGCCGGTCAGGGACGCAAGGCCCGCGAAGGTGCCGGGATCGAGCCGCGCTGCCGAGAAATCCCTGACCTCGTAGCTTCCGCTGCCGGTGAGCGCTCCGACCGCTTCGGCGACCGAGGCACCGGTGCCAGCAAACTCCGCAGTGGCCTTCACCGTTCCGGACAGTCCGGCCGATACCGCCGGAGGAACCACGGCATTGAGCGCGACGCCGTCGAGGGCGAGCCGGCCGTTGATCTGCTTGCTGGGAAGTGTCGCGCTCGAACAGCAAACCGTCGCGTCGAAGGTCAGCGTTCCGCCGCCGATCTTGCCGCCGAAATTGCGCAGGTGGACGGTCTGCGCATCCCAGTCGATGCCAAAGCTCGCATCGGTCAGGAGCGGCGCGCCGCCGAGCGAAACCGAGGGAACGGTCACATCGATACGGCCCTCGCTGCTTCTGGGCGCCGAGCCGATGTCGATCGGCCCGTCCGGCCAAAGCGAGTCCGGGCCCTGCAGCGTCGACGAAGCCCCTGCGACGAACGGCAGGAGCGCCCGGGCATCGAACGACGGCACCGCGAGCGTCCCCGTTGCGGCCAGTTTGCCGTCACGCCGCGTGAGCGAGATGTCGCCCGTCGCACCGACGGATTCGATGCCGGAGAATTCGAGGCTGTCCGCCCCTTCGAAGGCGAGGTTGGCAGCGCCAGCGACGGCGGGCACGTAGAAGCCGCCAGCCCCGAGCGCCTCCAGCAATGCGGTCGGGTCGGCCAGCGCGACATCGACCTTGCCCTTGCCGCTGATCGCACTGAAATCGCCGGGCAGCACATCGCCGGTGAAGTCCAGGTGGTCGGGGCCGTCTTCGAGCCTGAAGTGCGAGGTGTAGCTGTTGCTCGGCACCCCATCGACCGAAGCGGTCAGGTGCAGCGGCGTTCGCTCATCGAACAGCGCCGCATCACCGAGCCCGAGCTGCGCCGCGAGCAGGTGCGGCGTGGGTGACGTCATGTCGAGCGTCGCCGTGAGCGGAGCCGTGAGCGCATTGATGATGCCAGCGCCGAGCTTGGCGGAGAGCGTGGTCTGCGCCGCGTTGAGGGTTCCGGTCAGTGTCAGGGTCTGAGCTCCGTCACCGGTCGGCGCGTCGAGCTTGAGCGTCAGATCGGCCGGCAGGGCCCGGTCGAGGAACGCACCGACCGGAGCCGGTGCCTTGACGCTGGACAGCACCTGCGACAGCAGCGGCGCCCCTGGCGCCATCGTCAGCGTACCGCTGCCCGAAAGCTCCGGCTTGAGCAGTGTGCCGAATGCCGTGACCTTGGCGTCGAACGTGGCGCCGCCCAGATCGGATGCCGCGAGCTTGGAGAATTCGAGGACTCCGCCGTCCCAGGTCGCACTGGCGGCAAGGTTGGTGCCGCTCAGTCCGAAGACCGTTGCCGTGCCGGCACTGAGATCGACCTCGCCCTTGGGGAACGTCGCTCCAAAACTGCCGCTGGAGATCACGTCGGGCATCAGCGCGGCCAGCACCGCGCTCTGGTCCTGCGTGACATTGTCGAAGTGAACGCCGACCTTCAGCGAGCGCTGGGCCCCGAATCCGATCTCGGCATCAAAACCCTGGGTGAGCCCCGCAACCGAGACCGTGCCCGCGGACAAGCCGAGCGTTTCGCCCGACAATGCGACATCGGCATGGAGTGAGCCGGACTGGCCGAGGAGCGGATCGTCGACCGGCGGCTTGCGCCACAGCGCCGCGAGCCGATCGAGCTGCGGCGCATCGAGCGCCACGGTGCCGGCAAAGACCGGGTGCCCGCCAGCCGAGGTCAGATCGCCCGCCAGAGTCACGGTCGCGCTGCCCGGAAGCGCGGCGGTGAGGCTCTTGACTGTCCAACTCCTGGCGTCGGTCGAGGCGTCGAGCCGCACGTTGCGCAGCGTGATCGCGCGGAGGCCGAGCTCGTTGATGTCGAGCGCGACCGTGCCGGGAATGTCCGGCACCGGCGGCAACGGCGTTTCGCCCAGGAGCCGCACCAGCTCATAAGGCGGATCGGTCAGCTCCTTGGTGGCGTCGCGCGGCGGCAGCGCCATGACGCCGCCCGAGATCTCAGCATTGAACGAAAGATCTGCCCCGAGCTTGAGCTCGGCCGTGCCCGTGAGCCGGCCGGCGGGACGGTTCACATCGGGCAGCGCCACGTAGTTCGTGAGCACCACGCGGTCTGTGGTGGCATCGACCTTGCCCTCGAGCGAGAAGTCGCCACGACCGGCGTCCGCCACTTCACCGGGCTTGGGACGGGGCGGCGGCCGCTTGTAGCTGAGATCGCCGGTGAACTTTGGCGAGGCGCCCGGATCGATCGTGCCATTGGCTTCGAGCGTGAAGCTGTTGTCGTTGGGTCGCAGGTAAATCGAGGCAGCGGGCTTTGCGCCGGCGTCGAACTTGCCCAGCGAGACACGTGCGTCGTAGCCGATCTTGTCGAGCGTCGCCGTCCCCGTGAAGCCGAACGGACCGCGAACCGCCGCCAGCGTCACCTGCCCGTTGACCGCCTCGACATCGAAGGTTTTGCCCGAGCGCGCATCGGTGAGCCGCACGGTGCCGTCGACCACGCTCGCATTGTTGATCGACATCGTCGACGGACCGCCGGTGTCGACGATGGGGATACCGGACGCGAGGCTGCCATCGGCGCCGAGCGCCAGCGTCACCACGGGCCGGTCGAGGGTGAGCCGCGTCACGACATACTGGTCGCGGAGGAAATCGAAGAGCGAAAACTCCGCCTCCACCTTGTCGACCACGATCACCGGAGCGTCCTTGGGACCGACCTGAACCGCCGCGAATTCGAGATGCGGGGACGGCAGCAGCATGAGGTGAATGTCGCCCGTAATCGCGACCGGCGCCCCGAAGGCGGCCGTCGCCATTCCCTCGAGCCGCCCGCGATAGTCGCCCCACTGGATCAGCGCCGGCAGGATGAAGGCCGAGCTGATCGCAAGGATCACCAGCACGCCGATGGCGATGAACAGGCGGTTGAGCACTTGCCCCGTTGGTCCCCGAAAAGCGCGGCCGAGTGTAGGCATGCGGGGGCCCGCGCGTCACCCGTGCAATGGCTTGCCTCCACGGCAGAATTGGGGCTCGCCACCGCCTTTTCCCGGGCTCGCGCATGGCATTCGGGGGCGGTCGGGCCTATATCTCAGAACCGGAACAAAATGAGATTCGTAACCCCCGATGCCGGCTGAGCCGCAGCGCGTTATTCCCCCCGGCGGAGCCAACCCGATCACCGGCCAGTTCGGCCGGCGCGATGTCGACTACCTCAAGGGCCTCAACGAGGAACAGCGCGACGCCGTGCTGACGACCGAAGGGCCGCTGCTGGTGCTCGCCGGCGCCGGCACCGGCAAGACCCGCGTCCTCACCACCCGCATCGCCCACATCCTCACCCGCCGCCTCGCACGGGGCAGCGAGATCCTGTCGGTGACCTTCACCAACAAGGCGGCCCGCGAGATGCGCGACCGCATTGGCGCCTTGGTCGGCGCGACCGTCGAA
>CAYRZM010000131.1:0-10769 GCA_964428685.1 uncultured Devosia sp.
ACCGCCAATACCAGTACCGCCACGCTCGAGGCCGAGCGCGCGCCCGCCGAGGCCGCGGACCGCGCCCCGGTGCGCCGTCCCCTCGAGGCGCGCCGCCCCGGCGCGCCCGCCACCGATCGCCGTCCGGGCGCCCCATCGACCGATCGCCGTCCCGGCGGCCCCTCGACCGACCGCCGCCCCGGTGGACCGGGCGCCGACCGGCGTCCCGGCGGCCTTTCCGGCGATCGCCGCCCCGGCGGTTTTTCGCGCGGTCCCGCACCCATTCCCAACGTGCCGCCGCCGTCCCCGTCCGAGGCCGATGGCCGCCGCACGCGCTCGGTGCCGCCCGCCGGCGGTGCCCGCACCGCCGATCTCGAGGCGCCCACCCGCCGCGGCGCCGTGCCCGAGCGGCCGACCCGCCGCGCCGGCGACGAAAACGCCTTTGCCCGTGCCCGCCTGACCGTCGCCAGCGCCACCACCGAGTCCGACCGCGACCGCGGTCCCTCGCTCGCGGCCATGCGCCGCCGCCGCGACAAGAAGCTCGGCCGCACCCAGCAGGCCGCGCCCAAGCTCGCGCGCGAAGTCGTCATTCCCGAGGCCATCACGGTGGACGAGCTCGCCAACCGCATGGCCGAGCGGTCCGTCACCGTCATCAAGATGCTGATGGGCATGGACAAGATGGTGACCATCAACGACATCATCGATGCCGACACCGCTGAGCTCATCGCCACCGAGCTCGGCCACACCGTCAAGCGCGTCGCCGAATCCGACGTCGAGGCCGGCCTCTACGACGTGCCCTCCGACGACAAGGCCGAAGACCTCACCAGCCGCGCGCCGGTCGTGACCATCATGGGCCACGTCGACCACGGCAAGACCTCGCTGCTCGATGCCATCCGCCAGACCAATGTCGTGGCGGGCGAAGCCGGCGGCATCACCCAGCACATCGGCGCCTACCAGGTCGAGGTGAACGGGCAGAAGATCACCTTCCTCGATACCCCCGGCCACGAAGCCTTCACCGCCATGCGCGCCCGCGGCGCGCAGGCGACCGACATCGCCGTGCTGGTGGTGGCGGCCGACGACGGCGTGATGCCCCAGACCATCGAGAGCATCCGCCACGCCAAGGCGGCGGGCGTGCCGATCATCGTCGCCATCAACAAGATGGACAAGCCTTCGGCCAATCCGCTGCGCGTCCGCACCGAGCTCCTCCAGCACGACGTGCAGGTCGAATCGATGGGCGGCGAGACGCTCGACGTCGAGGTCTCGGCGGTCAAGAAGACCGGCCTCGACAAGCTGCTCGAGACCATCCTGCTGCAGGCCGAAGTGCTCGAGCTGCAGGTGCCCAAGGACGGCCGTGCCGAAGGCCTCGTGATCGAAGCCAAGCTCGATCGCGGCCGCGGCGCCGTGGCCACCGTGCTCGTCCAGCGCGGCACCCTCCATGTCGGCGACATCGTCGTGGCTGGAACGGAGTTCGCCCGCGTCCGCGCGCTCATCGACGACAAGGGCAACCAGGTCAAGGACGCCGGTCCCTCGACCCCCGTCGAAGTCCTCGGCTTCACCGGCGTGCCCTCGGCCGGCGACCGCTTCTCGGTGGTCGAGAGCGAAGCGCGCGCCCGCGAAGTCACCGACTATCGCCAGCGTCAGCTGCGCGAAAAGGCCACCGCCGGCGGCGCCACCAGCCTCGAGCAGATGATGAATCAGCTCAAGCAGGCGGGCGTCGCGAAGTTCCCGCTGATCATCAAGGGCGACGTGCAGGGCTCGGTCGAAGCGATCAATGCCTCGCTCAACAAGCTCTCGACCGAAGAGGTCTCGGCCCAGATCCTGTTCTCGGGCGTCGGCGCCATCACCGAATCCGACGTGACCCTGGCCGAGGCCTCCAACGCCATCATCATCGGCTTCAACGTCCGCGCCAACAAGCAGGCCAACGACCTCGCGACCCGAAGCGGCATCGAGATCCGCTACTACAACATCATCTACGATCTCGTGGACGACGTGAAAGCGGCGATGTCCGGTCTGCTCAAGCCCGAGCGCCGCGAGACCTTCATCGGCTACGCCGAGATCCTCGAAGTGTTCAACATCAGCAAGGTCGGCAAGGTCGCCGGCTGCCGCGTCACCGAAGGCATCGTCGAGCGCGGCGCGGGCGTGCGCCTCCTGCGCGACAACGTCGTCGTCCACGAAGGCAAGCTCAAGACGCTCAAGCGCTTCAAGGACGAGGTCAAGGACGTGCCCGCCGGCCAGGAATGCGGCATGGCC
This sequence comes from uncultured Devosia sp., assembly GCA_964428685.1. Classification (GTDB taxonomy): domain Bacteria; phylum Pseudomonadota; class Alphaproteobacteria; order Rhizobiales; family Devosiaceae; genus Devosia_A. The sequence goes on from CAYRZM010000131.1 coordinate 2,230, forward strand.
TTCGAGAACTACGAAGACATCCGCCCCGGCGACGTCATCGAGTGCTTCCGCGTCGAAAGCGTCACGCGGACGCTCTGAGCTTCTGAGCTTCATTGCACCGCGCCCTCGTCTGGGAGGGCGGCGCGCTTGGTCGAGCGAAGCGAGACCGTAGCAAGCCGGGGCAGGGGGACTCTCCGCGCCTGAAATGCCGACTGCGACTCCCCCCACCCAGCTCCGCTAAGGCTTCGCTGCCCTCCCCACGCGGGGGGAGGGAGAGGCGTCGTGGGCGCTGCCGTGCTAGTCTCTCCCCATGCCCGCCGAGCCCCTCCGCACCCTCACCGTCACCCTGACCACCGCCGACGCGCTGGCCTACGAACAGGCGGCGGCGCAGATGGCGCCGCTCGGCACGCTGGCGCTCATCGTCTGGCTCGGCCTCTGGGGCGCGGCGGCGCTGCTGCTCCCGGTGGACTGGGCGGGCCTCCGGCTCAGCTGGAGCTTTGGGCTTCTCGTCGCCGTCCTCCTCGCCATCGGCTACGTGCTCGCCCTGCTGCTGCTGGCGCTCCGGCAGTGGCGGCGGGCCCGCCGGCGCGTGCGCCGGCCCCAGGAGCTCACCGTCGCCGAATGGCCCGACCGTCTCGAGGTCGCTGGCGCCGGCCCGCCGCGCACGCTGGTGTTCAGCGGTGTGCGGCGCAGCATCCTCACCCGCACCCATCTCTTTCTCGAGGACGGGCGCGACCCGGTGATCCTGCCGCGCCGCGCCTTCCTCGAAGAGGGGAGCCTCGAGGCGCTCGAAAAGCGCGTGGCCGAAGCGCCGCGTGCGACACCGGGACCGGCGCCGAAGCCCGCACCCGTGGTCGAGCCGCTCCCGTCTCCCCCGGCGGCGGAGGATGTCCCGACCCCGCCGCCTGCCGCGACGTCGCCCCCGGAACCGGTGAAGCCCGCAGCGGAGCCGGCGAAGCCTTCGCCGCCACCGCCACCGCCCGCTCCAGTCACCCCGGCCGAAGTCAGCGCCGTCATCGCCGCCCTGGCCGCGCCGCTCGAGCCCCCGCCGCTGATCGATCTGCCGCCCCTGCCGCCGGTCGACGCCTCGCCGTCGGCACCGGCGTCGCCGCCCGCCGCCGCCGACGACGACAGACCCGCGCCGGTTGACCCCGCTGCCCCGAGCGCCTAAGCCGCGCCCATGTCCCGCGACCACCATCGTCCCGCCGGCCCGACCCAGCGCATGCTGCGCGTAGGCGAGCTCGTGCGCCACGCCCTGGCCGCGCTCTTTGCGCGCGCCGAGATCGAGGACGAGGCGCTGGCGGGCGTCACCATCACCGTGCCCGAAGTGCGCATGTCGCCCGACCTGCGGCTCGCCACCGCCTATGTGATGCCGCTCGGCGGCGCCCATGCCGAAGCCATCGCCGCCGCGCTCAACCGCCACCAGCGCTTCATCCGCGGCCGCATCGCCCCCGACCTCGATCTCAAATTCGCCCCCGAAATCCGCTTCCACGTCGACGAGACGTTTGCCGAATTCGGCAAGATCGACGCGCTGCTCAAGTCCGACCGCGTGCAGCGCGACCTCCATCCCGACGATGACGACGAGGACAATAGCAATGACAGATAATGTGAAGCTGACAGATCCTATAGGGCTCGCAATGCGCGGCATCGTCTTTTCCGAGCAGGGATCAAAAGCGATGCTAGAGGCGGTAGAAAATGGGCGGCCTGCGCTAGAAGCAGTTGATCCTATGCTCGCGGCAGCGCTTGGCTCGAATTATGGCAAACATAACGAAGCCACTATTCAAGCCGGCTATCTTGTAGCCATGCGGATGCGCGAACTAGGTTTCGAAAAGACGAAGCAAGTCCCACTCGAGGAACACTGCGTCGCTCGGAGCGGTGTTTTGTTCGAGAAGGCCTAGTGCCCAAGGCCAACAAGCGCCCCGTCTCCGGCTGGATCATTCTCGACAAGCCCTTCGGCATGACCTCCACCCAGGCCGTGGGCAAGCTGCGCTGGCTCTACTCCGCCGAAAAGGCCGGCCACGCCGGCACGCTCGATCCGCTGGCGACGGGGCTGCTGCCCGTCGCCCTCGGCGAAGCCACCAAGACCGTGCCGTTCGTCCAGGAGGGCGGCAAGCGCTACCGCTTCGATCTGGAATGGGGTTCTGCCACCGCCACCGACGATGCCGAGGGCGCGGTGACCGCCACCTCCGATCATCGCCCCGACGAGGCGGCGGTGCGCGCCGCGCTGCCGGCTTTCACCGGCACGATCCTCCAGCGCCCGCCCGCCTTCTCCGCCATCAAGGTCGCCGGCGAACGCGCCTACGATCTCGCCCGCGCCGGCGAACCGGTCGACCTCGCGCCGCGCCCGGTGACCATCAGCGCGCTCACCCTCGTGGCGCACGGTCCCGACCGCTCGAGCTTCGAGATGGCCTGCGAGAAGGGCACCTACGTCCGCGCCCTGGCGCGCGACCTGGCCGAGAGCCTCGGCACGCGCGGCCATGTGAGCGCGCTCCGCCGCACCGCCGTCGGCGGCTTCACCGAGGCGGACGCCGTTCTCCTCGCCGACATCGAAGCCGCGCCCGACCGCGACCGCCTGCTGAAGCCCGCTTCCGTCGCGCTCCGCCACCTGCCCGAGCTCCGGCTCTCCCCCGCCGACGCCGCGCTCGTCCGCAATGGCGGGGCGGTGCTGCTGCGCGGTGCCGGCGCGCCGCTCGAGCTGCCCGCCGCCTGGGTCAGCAGCAACGGCGCGGCCCTCGCCGTTGGCAGCGTCCGGCACGGACAGTTCCACCCGAGCCGCGTGCTCAAAGCCTAGCCCTTGGCGAGCTTGGCGAGGATGCCGCCATAGACCGCGGCGGCCGCGGCCTCGTCCACCGCCTGCGGCGAATTCCAGATCGCGCTCGCGCAATAGGTGGTGCCGTCCTTGCCGGTGACCTGCGTGGTGAAGCTCAGGACGCCCACCTCGCTGCCGCCCTTATACGAAATGGCGTTCCAGTCGGCCTTGCTCGCGACCCCGGGATTGATCTGCGTCACGTCGAGCGATGCGACCTCGCCCATCAGCGCGCAGAGTTTGGCGGGGCTCAGCTCCCATTCGACCCCGGCATCGTGCGGCGTCAGCACCTTCGAGACGTCCGGCAGCGGCAGCCTGTCGGCCGCATCGAGCGCCGCCCGTTTCGCGGCAAGATCGCCCGCCTGGTATTTCGCCTTGAGGTCGGGATTGGCCTTGAGGATGAAGAGCTCGCGTGTCGTCAGCACCGGAGCGATGCCGAGCGCCGCCTCCACCTTGTCGCGTCCCACCGTTCGGAGCAGCGTGTCGGCGGCGGTGTTGTCCGAGATCGAGATCATCAGCGCCGCGAGCGTGTGGAGCGTCAGCGGCGATCCCGCCGGCCAGCCCTGCAGCATCCCCGTCGGCAGCGAGAAATTGGCGGGATCGAGCGCCACCACGTCGCTCCATTTGCGCGTGCCGGCGGCGATGTCGTCGCTCAGCGCCTTGAGCACGCCCAGCTTGAACGCCGACCCGACGCCGAGCGCGGTGTCCGGCTGGCTCGAATAGAGCGGCACCCCGTTCCTGGTGATGAGGTAGGCGCTCTGCGCGCCGAACCCGGGGAGCTGCTTCAGCAAATCGCCGATGCTGGCGTTCTTGGCCACCGGATCGTGGAACACCAGGCCCGCGATCTTGCCGGCCCCGTCCACCGTGATGTCGGCGAGCATCTCATGCGTGGCCGTCTCGATGGCGTAGCTCGGCCCGCCCTTGGGCTCGATCGACACCACCGGCCCGATCAGCGCCTTGAGCGGCACGATCCCGGCCTGGATCTTGTCCGCCGGCACCGCTTTGAGGAAATTGGCGTTGAACAGCGTCGTATCGACCGGTCCCGGGGCGAAAACCGCCCGGAGCGCGGCGATTTCCGCGTCGCCGGCCAGCGCCGGCCCGGCCCAGAGCCCCAACAGCGTCAACGCTGCGAAAATCATCAACCGCATCGATCAACTCCCTGCCCCTGCTTGGGAACTTTTGACGCCGGTGCGGCATCTTAAGCAAGGTTCGAGCAAGCGGCCAGCATTGCCGGTTCGCGTCGGGAAGCGGCTCGGTTATCCTGCCCGAATCGGGAGTTTCGCTGCTTGGCCACCCTCGCGCCCAAAACCGATAGCCCGGCGTCCCGCCCGCGCTCCATCGCGGTTTATCTGTTCGTGCTGGCGCTGGTCGCCCTGGTTCCGGCCTTCGCGTTCTCGGCCGTGCTGCTCCAGCGCAACAACGAAGCGCAGGAGCGGGTGGTCGAAACCCTCATCACCGGCTCGGCGCGCGCCATCATCCAGGCCGTCGATCGCGAAGTCTTTGCCAACATCTCGACCCTCAAGGTGCTGGCCAACAACCGCACGCTCCAGGCCGGCGATCTCGAATCCTTCTACACCCAGATCAAGAGTGCGCTCGCCGGCACCAACACCTACGTCTACGCGCTCAATTCCGATTTCTACTCGATGTTCTCGACCCGCGCCGACTACGGCGCCCCGCCGGCCCTCAGCAACGACATCCCGAGCGCCCAGCGCGCCTTCGCCACCAAGGACGTCGTGGTTTCGGGCCTCGTTGTGGGCAAGGTCTCGGGCGCCAAGGTCTTCAACGTCCTGCTGCCCGTCTTCACCGGCCGGTTCGCTCCGCTCGTCCTCGGCATCTCGCGCGACGCCGTCACCCTCGAATCCGCGCTCCTCTCCGACAAGCTGCCCGACGGCTGGGACGTCGCCATGGTCGATGCGAAAGGCATCGTCGTCGCCGGCTCCAGCGGCGCGGGCGTGCCCGGCGACGCCTTCGCGTTGCCCGACGTCGGAAAGATCGGCACCACCGCCGGCCTCATCACCATCGGCACGCCGGGCCAGACCTTCCGCGCCGCGGTGCGGCAGTCGCCGCTGACCGGCTGGACCCTCATCGCCTGGGCCCCCGCTTCGGTCATCGGCCGGCCGCTGATGGACGCGGTCTGGTCGCTGGCCGTCGGCGGCCTGCTGCTCGCCGCGCTGGTGGTCCTCGTCGTCTACTGGGTCACGCTCCAGATCGGCCGCTCCGTGCGCGGCCTCGAGGCCGAGGCCAAGCGCCTCGGCACCGGCCAGCCGGTCACCGCCCGCGACTATCCCATCTCCGAGATCGCCACCGTCTCGGCCGCCATCGCCGACGCCTCGACCCGCCGCCAGCAGGCCGAGACCGAAGTGCGCTTCCTCATGCGCGAGCTCGCCCACCGGTCCAAGAACCAGATGACGGTCATTGCCGCCATGGCCAAGCAGACCGCGCGCGGCGCCGACTCTGTCCCCGAATTCGTCCAGAACTTCGAAAAGCGCATCTTCGGCCTCGCCCGCTCGACCGATCTCCTGCTCGCCAACGGCGTCGTCGGCGTCGATCTGAAGGAGCTGCTCACCGGCCAGCTCGATCCGTTCAAGCCTGAGGACGAAACCCGGCTGGTGCTTGATGGCCTGCCCGTCCGCCTCAACATCCAGGCGGCCCAGATCCTCGGCATGGCCGCGCACGAGCTCGCCACCAACGCCGTCAAATACGGCGCCTTCCAGCGCGACCGCGGCCGCCTCCGCATCAGCTGGGAGCGCCGCGACAGCGACCTCCATCTCGACTGGCGCGAAACCGTCGAGCCCTTCACCCCGCCCTCCGACCGCCGCGGCTTCGGCACCACCGTGCTTGAATCCATGGTCGGCCGCTCACTCGGGGCCAAAGTCGAGCGGATCGTCCACGACGACGGGCTCGAATGGACCTTCGACATCCCGCTCAGCACCATCGACCCCAACCAGGCCGAGGAGGAAAAGGCATAGGGGACGACCAGTTGGCCGGGTCGGTCGGCGCGGGCGCGCGCCGCCGGGGCTAGCATTTCCGCCGCATTTCCCTTATATCGCCGCCCAACCGGCAGGCTTTGGCCGCCGGTGTTCCTGGCCCCGCCTGGCCGACATCCCGGGCAGGGCGTCCCAATCCTCTGATTTGAAAGGATTTTTCGATGTCGATCACGGCCGAGCGCAAGACCGCGCTCATTTCCGAATATGCCACCAAGAAGGGCGACACCGGCTCGCCCGAGGTCCAGGTTGCGATCCTTTCGGAACGCATCAACAACCTCACCGAGCACTTCAAGACCCACGGCAAGGACCATCACTCCCGCCGCGGCCTGCTCAAGCTGGTGCAGACCCGCCGCTCGCTCCTCGATTACGTCAAGCGCATCGACGAGCCGCGGTACAAGAAGCTGATCGACGCCCTCGGCATCCGCCGCTGACGTCGGCCCGAACGGGGCTCCGAGGCACGCCTCGGCGCCCGGACATGCAAGCGTAGGCTGGTTGGACCACGCGGAGCATGGCGAGATCATCAGCTGCTCATGTCCCAGTCGGGACTCGGAGCGCCGCCAGAAAAAGTGGCAACCGGTTTTTCGGTTCGGCGGCGCGACCACATAAGTGAGCCGCTCATCGTCTTGTCCATGTTCCGCCTGCCTCGACAGGGCAGACATATCAGCGCGGAAACCGTGCCCACATCGGAGGCGCTGCACATGGGGTGCAGGCGTTGCTCCGGGCACCAGGGATGAGTTCGCGGGTGACTACGCCCCGCGTTCCCGCTCATCCCCAAATGGAAAGGCATTCCAATGCCCATCAATTTCGATCACCACAAGGTCGAGCTCAACTGGGGCGGCCAGCCGCTCACCCTCGAGACCGGCAAGATGGCCCGCCAGGCCGATGGCGCCGTGCTCGCCACTCTCGGCGAGACCGTGGTTCTCGCCACCGTCGTCTCGATGAAGTCGCCCAAGCCGGGCCAGGACTTCTTCCCGCTGACCGTCAACTACCAGGAAAAATACTTCGCCGCCGGCAAGATTCCGGGCGGCTACTTCAAGCGCGAAGGCCGCCCGACCGAGGCCGAGACCCTGATCTCCCGCCTCATCGACCGGCCCATCCGCCCGCTCTTTCCCGATGGCTACAAGAACGAGACCCAGGTCATCGTCACCGTCCTCCAGCATGACATGGAGAACAGCCCCGACGTGCTCGCCATGGTCGCCGCCTCCGCCGCGCTGACCATCTCCGGCGTGCCCTTCATGGGCCCGGTCGGCGCCGCCCGCGTCGGCTACATCGACGGCCAGTACGTGCTCAACACCGCCGTCGACAAGCGCTCCGATTCAAAGCTCGAGCTCGTGATGGCCGGCACCGCCGATGCCGTGCTGATGGTCGAGTCCGAAGCCCAGGAGCTGAGCGAAGAGGTGATGCTCGGCGCCGTCATGTTCGGCCACGAGCAGTCGAGGAAGGTGATCCAGGCGATCATCAAGCTTGCCGAGCTCGCCGCCAAGGAGCCGCGCGATTTCACCGCGCCCGACTACTCGGATCTCGAAAAGGACGTGCTCGGCGTCGCCGAAGCCGACCTGCGCGCCGCCTACAAGATCACCGACAAGCAGCAGCGCTATGCCGCGGTCGATGCCGCCAATGCCAAGGTGAAGGAGGCGTTCGCCGCCCGCATCGAGGCCGGCACCGTCAACCCCGAGCATCTGGGCGAGGTGGTGCACAACCTCCAGGCCAAGATCGTGCGCTGGAACATCCTCGACACCGGCACCCGCATCGACGGCCGCGACGTGCGCACCGTGCGTCCGATCGTCGCCGAAGTCGGCGTCCTGCCGCGCACCCACGGCTCGGCGCTCTTCACCCGCGGCGAGACGCAGGCGCTGGTCGTTGCCACCCTCGGCACGGGCGACGACGAGCAGTTCATCGACACGCTCGAGGGCACCAAGAAGGAGACCTTCCTCCTTCACTACAACTTCCCGCCCTACAGCGTCGGTGAAGCCGGCCGCCTGGGCTCGCCCGGCCGCCGCGAAATCGGCCACTGCAAGCTCGCCTGGCGCGCCATCCACCCCATCCTGCCCAAGCTCGAAGAGTTCCCCTACACCATTCGCGTCGTCTCCGAGATCACCGAGTCCAACGGCTCGTCCTCGATGGCGACCGTGTGCGGAACCTCGCTCTCGCTCATGGATGCAGGCGTCCCCATGAAGAAGCCGGTCGCCGGCATCGCCATGGGCCTCATCCTCGAGGGTGAGAAATACGCGGTGCTCTCCGACATCCTCGGCGACGAGGATCACCTGGGCGACATGGACTTCAAGGTCGCCGGCACCGAAATGGGCGTCACCTCGCTCCAGATGGACATCAAGATCGCCGGCATCACCGAGGAGATCATGAAGGTCGCCCTCGGCCAGGCCAAGGAAGGCCGCACCCACATCCTGGGTGAGATGGCCAAGGCTATCACCGCCGCCCGCGGCCAGGTGGGCGAGTTCGCTCCCCGCATCGAGACCATCAAGATCCCGACCGACAAGATCCGCGAAGTGATCGGCACCGGCGGCAAGGTGATCCGCGAGATCGTAGAAAAGACCGGCGCCAAGATCAACATCGAGGACGACGGCACGATCAAGATCGCCTCCTCCGACGGCAAGCAGATCGATGCCGCCATCAAGTGGATCAAGGGCATCACCGACGAAGCCGAAGTGGGCGCCATCTACCAGGGCACCGTCGTCAAGACCGCCGATTTCGGCGCCTTCGTGAACTTCTTCGGGTCCAAGGACGGCCTCGTCCACATCTCCCAGCTCGCC
>CAYRZM010000132.1:0-3338 GCA_964428685.1 uncultured Devosia sp.
GTGGAGACCGAAATAGGCCTCCGTCACCTTCTCGCGCGGAACGGCCGCGGTCGCGCCTTCGAGCGCGATGCGGCCCTCGAGCATGCAGACGACCCGCCCCGCGACCTGCATGGCGCGACCGAGATCCTGCTCGACCAGAACGATGGTCGTGCCCGACGCGATGAGAGACGTGAGCGAGGCATAGAGGCGCTCCACGGCGATGGGTGAGAGCCCCAGCGAAACCTCATCGAGCAGCAGGACCGACGGGTTGCTCATCAGCGCGCGGCCGATGGCGGTCGCCTGCTGCTCGCCGCCCGAGAGCGTCCCCGCCTTCGCCTTGCGCCGCGCGGCAAGGTTCGGAAAGGTCTCGATCACCCTGTCGATCGTCCACGGTCCGGACCGGCCGGTGATGCGCCCCAGCTCGAGGTTTTCCTCGACCGTCATCTGGGCAAAGAGGCGCCTGCCCTCCGGCACCAGGGCGACCCCCTTGGCGACCCGTCGGTGGGCCGGCATGACGCTGATGTCCTTGCCGTCGAGCGCGATGCTTCCCGCGGTCAGGGGATGGGCGCCCGCAATAGCGCGAAGGAGCGTCGTCTTGCCCGCGCCGTTGGCGCCCACCAGGGCCACCACCTCGCCGCTCGCAATCTCGAGCGAGACGTCGCGAACGGCATGCAGCAGCCCATGGCGGAGGTTGACGTTCTTGAGGGTCAGCGCGCTCACGCTGGTGCGCCTCCCAGGTAGGCGGCAACCACGCCCCTGTCCGCGAGCACAGTCCCGGGATCGCCGTCGGCGATAATTTTGCCCGCATCCATGCAGATCAACCGCTCGGCGACCCGCAGGAGCACGTGGACGATGTGCTCGATCCACACGATCGAAATGCCCCGCTGTCTGAGCTCGCGAATGATGCCCACGAGTTCGCTGGTCTCCGCATCGGTCAGGCCGCCGCCGATCTCATCGAGCAGGAGCAGCGAGGGACGCGTCGCCAGCGCCCGCGCCAGTTCGAGCCGCTTGCGGTCGAGCAGGCCCAGCGTCTCGGCCGGGCGGTTGGCAAGTTTCAGCATGCCGCAAAGCGTCAACGCGTCGACGGCAACATCATAGGCTTCCGCCTGCGCGGCGCCACCGGCCTGGCCGGCGGCGACATGGGCGTTCTCAAAGACCGTCATGCCCGAAAACGGCCGCGGAATCTGATGGGTTCGCGCAAGGCCCCGACGGCTTCGGGCCTGGGCGCCGAGCGCCGTGACGTCGGCCCCGTTGAAGGCGATGCTGCCGGCGTTGGGCGCCTGCGCGCCCGCGAGCACCGACAGCAGCGTGGTCTTGCCCGCCCCGTTGGGACCGACGATTCCCAGAGCCTCTCCCTTACCGATCGTCAGGCCGACGCCGTCGAGCACCACAAGCGCACCGAAGCGCTTGTGGAGCCCGCTGGCGACGAGGATGGGCGCATCGGCCTGCATCGCTGGATAACCCTGGCGGTCGCCACTGCCCTAGGCGTTGTAGGGCAGAAGCTTGGCCGCGATCGGCACGTTGGGATCGGTGGCGTTCTCGACGATCACAAGGTCGAACGGGAACTTGCTTCCCGCACTCGACTTCACCCACTGCGCACCGATAATCGGGGTCTCCGACACGTTGGGCACCGGGCCCGAGGTGAAATCGACCTTCCCCACCGTGGTGACGGTGCTGAGCGTCGAAAGGGCCTTGGCCAGAGCGGTCTTGTCGGCAGGATTGCTCGCCGCGGCGAGCGCCGCAAAGCCGGCATCGAGCAGCGACATCGAAGCGCCCACCTGCTGCTGCCACTGTTTGCCCGACGCGGCGGTGTAGCCGTCGGCGAGCTGCTGGCTCGACAGGCCAACCAGCGAGGAGCTGTAGGGATAGGTCGGGTGCCAGTAGGCGGCTGTCGTCAGCTTGTCGCCGAGATCGCCGAGAGCCTCGACGTCCGACGGGAAGAGGCCGGTCTTGGCAATCTGGGCGATCTTGATCTGCTTGGTCAGCCCCTGCTGCGCGGCCTGCTTCCAGAACGCGGCGAAGTCGGGCGGGATCGGGAAGGTGTTGAAGACCTCGATGCCCTCGTCCTTGAACTTCTGGATCTGCGCCGAATAGTCGGTCGTGCCGTCCTCGTACGGACCCGGATCGACGATGGTGAAGCCGCCCTTGGCCAGCTGCGGGGCCAGGGCGCCACGAATGGCATTGCCGTCCGCATCGTTGGGATACATCACCCCGACCTTCTTGTTGTTGGGGATCTGCGGCCAGAGGTTGAGGTAGGTCTTGGCGAAGGTGCCGGTGCCGAAGCTGAAGCAGTAGGTCCACTTGAACGGCGAGGGCTGGCCCGGCTTGGCCCCGCGCCCGAAGTAGAAGGCCTCCCACGGAACGATCGTGGCGAGGCAGGGAACGCCTGCCGCTTCGCACGCGTCGGCCACCGGGTTGGTGGTCTCCGGCGTCGACGTCGTCAGCATGAAGTCGATGCCCTGGTTGTTGATGAGGTCCTTGGCCAGCTGCCCGGCCCGCGCCGGATCGGACTGCGTGTCCTGATCGATGATCGTCACGTCATAGGTCTTGCCGCCCGCCTTGAGCCCGCCGGCGAGCGCCTTGCGGGCCAGACCGAGCACGTAGTCGTCCCCTTCGCCGAAGCCGCCGAGCGGACCCGAGCGCGGACTGATGAAGCCGACCTTGAGCGTATCCGCCGCCTGCGCGGAATTGACCCCGCCCAGCGCCAGCGCTCCTGCCGCAGCGGCCGACGACGCCATGAACTGCCGGCGGCTGAGGCCGGACTTGTGATGCTTCATCTGTTCCTCCCTTGGCGAATTGAACCGCCGATGATGTCCCGGCGCACCATCGAACGCCTGTTTGGTTTGGTAAAATGACAAGTTGTGGGATACTGATAACTGGAGGGTTATGAGATGCCCGATATTCCGGTGAAGTTCCGGCACCTGCGCACCCTGCTCGAAGTGGCGCGGCAGCAAAGCGTCGGCCAGGCGGCAGCGGTGCTGCATGTCAGCCAGCCCGCCGTCACCAAAACGCTGCGCGAGCTCGAGGCGGCGATCGGCGCCCGCCTCGTCGAACGCGACGGCCGCGGCATCCGCATCACGCGCTTCGGCGAGGTGTTCCTGCAGCATGCCGGCGCCAGCCTTGCCGCGATCCAGCGCGGCATCGACAGCGTGGCGCGGGAGCGGGTTAAATCCGGCCCGCCGCTGCGGATCGGGGCGCTGCCGACGGTATCGGCGCGAATCATGCCGGCGGCCATCGAGAAGTTCCTCGCGCTCGACACCGGCAACCCGGTCAAGATCGTCACCGGCGAGAATGTCATTCTACTGGAGCAGCTGCGGCTCGGCCAGCTCGATATCGTGGTCGGCCGCCTGGCGGCGCCG
>CAYRZM010000133.1:0-4124 GCA_964428685.1 uncultured Devosia sp.
GTGCGGCCGCGCCAGATCGCGATGTATCTTGCCAAATCGCTCACCACGCGCTCCCTTCCCGAGATCGGCCGCCGCTTCGGCGGGCGCGACCACACCACGGTGCTGCATTCGGTGCGCAAGGTCGAACAGATGATGAAGGACGATGGCGATCTCTGCCAGGAGATCGAGCTCCTCAAGCGCATGCTCGAGGAGTGACGCTTGCTCCCCTCCCCCTTGCGGGAGGGGTCGGGGTGGGGGCCGCAGGCACCCTGATCCTCGTGTGAATTTCCGATCGGCCCCTTCGGCCGGTCATGAGTTGCGGTTGTTGCGGTGTTGCGTATGCGGAGGTTGGTGTGTTGCCGCGTTGGGTGGTGCGTGTGCGAAGAGCCGTCCGGCATCTGACCGGATTGGACGGGGATGAAGCCGAGCTCGCCGGCGAGCGGATCGAGCAGAGCTGGTACGACATGATGGCCCGGATGCGGAGCCGCGACCGCGAGGTCGAGCGCCGCCTGAACCGGGCCGAGCGGGCGCTCAACCGGCTCTCGCTCTAGGGCGCGCGCCGGACATTGTCGTGGGGAAGCGGGCCGCAGGCAGCCCGCCGCGCTTGCCTTTTGCCCCTGCAATTGCAAAGCTTCCGGACCCGGAAATCCAAGGTTTTTCGCCGCCCGGGGGCGGGGGATCGCGTATCATGAAAGTCACTCTCGAGCGCAACGCTCTGCTCAAGTCGCTGGGCCACGTCCATCGCGTCGTCGAGCGCCGCAACACCTACCCGATCCTCGCCAACGTGCTGCTGAAAGCCGCGGACGGCCGGCTCGACCTGCGCGCCACCGACCTCGACATCGAGGTGACCGAATCCGTCCCGGCGATGGTCGGCACCGCCGGCACCACCACCGTTCCCGCCCACACGCTCTACGAGATCGTCCGCAAGCTCGCCGACGGCGCCGAGGTCAAGCTCGAGACCGAGGGCGGCGAGCAGATGCTGCTCACCTCCGGCCGCTCGCGCTTCCACCTGAGCTGTCTGAGCCCCGACAGCTTCCCCGATTTGAAGTCGGGCAGCTTCACCCATTCCTTCTCGCTGCCGGCGGCGACCCTGCGCGATCTCATCGAGCGCACCCAGTTCGCCATCTCCAACGAAGAGACGCGCTACTATTTGAACGGCATCTACCTCCACACGCTCGAGGTGGGAAAGCAGGTGGTCCTGCGCGCCGTCGCCACCGACGGCCACCGCATGGCCCGCGCCGAGACCGAAGCGCCGCAGGGCTCGCGCGGCATGCCCGGCATCATCATCCCGAAAAAGACCGTCGGCGAAGTGCTGAAGCTCCTGGAAGGCGCCGAGGGCGACGTGGCGGTCGAGATCTCCGACACCAAGATCCGCTTCACGCTCGACGGCCTCGTGCTGCTGAGCAAGCTGATCGAGGGCACCTTCCCCGACTACGACCGGGTGACCCCCAAGAACAACGACAAGGAGCTCAACGTCGACCGCGCGAGCTTCGCCACCGCCGTCGACCGCGTCTCGACCATCGCCTCCGACCGCGGCGGCAAGGCGGTCAAGCTCGCCATCAAGGACGGCAACCTCGAGCTTTCCGTCACCAACCCCGACCACGGCACCGCCACCGAGGAAGTTGCCGTCGCCTTCGAGCCCGAAAGCTTCGAGATCGGCTTCAACGCCCGCTACCTCCTCGACATCATCGCCCAGATCCGCTCCGACAACGCCGTCTTCGTCTTCAAGGACTCCGGCTCCCCCACCCTCGTCCGCGAGGACGGCGACGCCAAGGCGCTCTATGTGCTGATGCCCATGCGGGTGTGAGCCTTTGACCATCGCGCGGGCGCGGCAGCTTCGGAAGTCGATGCCGGCCCCCGAAGCGGCGCTCTGGAACGCCCTGCGCGCGCTTCGACCGCTTGGCCTGCACTTTCGGCGGCAGGTTCCGCTCGGCCCCTACTACGCCGACTTCGCGTCGCACCATCCGCGCGTGGTTGTCGAAGTGGACGGCTGGACGCATCTCTCCGAGACTTATGATGCCGGGCGAGATGCATTCATCCGCGGCGAGGGTTACAGGGTGGTGAGAGTGAGCAATGAAGACGTCCTTCGCAATATGGCAGGCGTGGTCGCAGCCATACTCGCCGCTGCGGGCCGCGAGACCAGCTGATGCTCCCCCCACCCCGGCTTGCTAGGCCCTCGCGTTGCGAGGGCAAGCGCGCCGCCCTCCCCACACGGGGGAGGGAAACCCGACTGAACCACCGCACCCTCCCTCTCCCTCCCCCGCGTGGGGAGGGTAGCGGAGCTCGGACCGCAGGTCCGCTAGCGAAGCTGGGTGGGGGGAGTTTCAGTTGCGCGCAGAGCGCGCACGAGGCCTGATCAATCATGCCCGCCCGCTACCTCTCGCGCTTGCGCCTCAGCGCCTTCCGCAACTACACCGCCGCCGCGCTCGATCTCGATGATCGCCACCTGGTGCTGACCGGGCCCAATGGCGCCGGCAAGACCAACCTGCTCGAGGCCGTGTCGCTGCTCGCCCCCGGCCGCGGGTTGCGTCGCGCGCCGTTCGAGTCGATTGGCAACCAGGCCTCGGGCGATCCCTGGGCGGTGGCCGCCACGGTGGAAACGCCCGATGGTCCCGCCGACATCGGCACGGGTCTGGGCGACGATGGCGGCCGGCGCGTCCGCATCAACGGCGCCAATGCGCGCGCCGTCGAGGCGATGAGCGATTACCTCCGCGTCCTCTGGCTCACCCCGGCGATGGATGGGCTCTTCACCGGCCCGGCCGCCGATCGCCGCCGCTTCCTCGACCGGCTGGTGACGACACTCGTCCCCTCGCATTCGGCCGCCGTCGCCGACTACGACCGCCTGACGCGCCAGCGCAACCGCTTGCTCGAGGAGAACGGCGATCCACTCTGGCTCGATGCGCTCGAGGCCGAAATGGCCGCCCACGCCGCCGCCATGCATTTCGCCCGCGCCGATGCGGTGGCGCATCTCGAGGCGCTGATCGAGGCGAGCCTCGAGCAGAGTGCCTTCCCCGCCGCCGCGCTGACGCTGACCCCGCTGTTCGACGACCGCCCGGCGCCCGTGTCCTCGCCCGCGCTCGAAGCCGAGCTGCGCGCGCTCTGGGCCGCGTCGCGGGCGTCCGACCGTGCCGCCGGCCGCACGCTGGGCGGTCCGCATCGCGTCGATCTGGGCGTCGCCTACGCGCAAAAGCAGATGCCCGCCGCGCTCGGCTCGACCGGCGAGCAGAAGGCGCTGCTGGTGGGCCTCATCCTCGCCCATGCGCGGCTGGTCGCGGCGCAGACCGGCATCACGCCGTTCCTCTTGCTCGACGAGATCGCCGCACACCTCGATCCCGATCGCCGCGCCGCGCTCTTTGCCGCGCTCGAAGCTCTCGGCACGCAATGCCTGATGACCGGCACCGACCCCATGCTGTTCGAGGCGCTCGGCACGCGCGCTCGCCGCGTCACCGTCCGCGACGGCCGGCTCAGCGACAGCCCCCATGGCTAGCGCCGTCCACGCCCTGTTCCTCGCCGCCATGCGCGGCAGAAAGCAGATCGTCTGCGTCTATCAGGGCCAGCGCCGCGAGATCTGTCCCATCCTGCTCGGCCGCACCGGCCTCGAGGAAAAGGCCCTGGTCTTCCAGTTCGGCGGCAGCACCAGCAGCGGCCCGGTCGCCCCGCGAGGCGAGTGGAAATGCCTCAGGCTCGCCGACGTCCGCGACGCCGTCCTGCGCGACGGCGACTGGCACGCCGGCGACGGCCATTCCGCCGCGCAAAGTTGCATGAAAATGGTCGAATACGACGTCAACCCGCAAAGTCCCTACCATCCGGCCTTCCGGCTCTGATCCGGCGGGGCCAAAACCCTTGAAATCCGGCCAAAAATCGCCATTTCCAGTGGGTAATTTCCCCCCGATCCGCTACACCCTTCCGAGCGGTTTTCGACCCTGATTCGGAGCCCTTTTGAACACGCCCGCCGCCCAGCCTTCCGCCCCTGCCGACCCTGACGATTACGGCGCCGATTCCATCAAGGTGCTCAAGGGGCTCGATGCCGTCCGCAAGCGCCCGGGCATGTATATCGGCGACACCGACGACGGCTCGGGCCTCCACCACATGGTCTACGAGGTCGTCGACAACGCCATCGACGAGGCGCTGGCCGGCCATGCCGA
>CAYRZM010000134.1:0-2068 GCA_964428685.1 uncultured Devosia sp.
GCCTATGACGAGCCGCTGAGCCATCTCATCCAGGGCGGGGCCGACATCATGATGGTGCCGTCGCGCTTCGAGCCCTGCGGCCTCACCCAGCTTTATGGCCTCCGCTACGGCTGCGTGCCGCTGGTGAGCCGCGTCGGCGGCCTTGCCGATACGGTGATCGATGCCAACGAGGCGGCCGTCGAGGCCGGGGTGGCGACGGGCATCGTGTTCGCGCCGGCGACCGTCGATGCGCTGCGCGACGCGATCCTCAGGGCGATCCGCCTCTACGGACGCGAGAAGGTGTGGCGCAAGATGCAGCGCCGGGGCATGAAGTCGGACGTGAGCTGGGATTCGAGCGCGGAAAAGTACGCCAAGCTCTACCGCAAGCTTCTCGGGGTGAAAGACGATGACAACAACAAAGACGATTAGCACCACGCCCTTTGCCGACCAGAAGCCGGGCACCTCGGGCCTGCGCAAGCGCACGCGCGCCTTCATGGTGCCCAACTATGTCGAGAACTTCGTGCAGTCGGTGATCGATTGCCTCGAAGGGTTCAAGGGCAAGACGCTGGTCATCGGCGGCGACGGCCGCTACTTCAACGACCCCGCGATCCAGACCATCATCCGCATCGCCTCGGCCAACGGCTTCGGCAAGGTGATGGTCGGCCAGAACGGGATTCTCTCCACCCCCGGCACCTCGCACATCATCCGCCATTACAAGGCGTTCGGCGGCTTCATCCTAAGCGCCAGCCACAATCCCGGCGGGCTCGAGGGCGACTTCGGCATCAAGTACAACATCGGCAATGGCGGCCCGGCGCCGGAAAAGATCACCGATGCCGTGTTCGCGCGCAGCAAGGCGCTCGACCGCTACCTCATCACCGATGCCCCCGATGTCGATCTTTCGACCATCGGCACGCACAAGTCGGGCGACACCACGGTCGAGGTGATCGACCCGGTCACCGATTACGCGGCGCTGATGCAGACGCTGTTCGATTTCCCGGCGATCGCCAATCTCTTCGCCGCCGGCTTCCGCATGCGGTTCGACGCCATGCATGCGGTCACCGGGCCCTATGCCCACCGCATCCTCGAGGACATGCTGGGGGCACCCAAGGGCACCGTGGTCAACGGCACGCCGCTGCCCGATTTCGGCGGCGGCCATCCGGACCCGAACCTCGTCTATGCCAAGGATCTCTACGACCTGATGATGGGCCCCGACGCGCCCGATTTCGGCGCCGCTTCCGACGGCGACGGCGACCGCAACCTGATCATCGGCCGCAAGCGCTACGTCACCCCATCGGACTCGCTCGCGCTGCTCGCCGCCAACGCGCCGCTCGCGCCCGGCTATGCCAATGGCCTCGCAGGTGTCGCCCGCTCGATGCCGACCAGCGCCGCCGCCGACCGCGTCGCCGAAAAGCTCGGCATCGAGATGCACGAGACGCCGACCGGCTGGAAGTTCTTCGGCAACCTGCTCGATGCCGGCCGCGTCACCATCTGCGGCGAGGAGAGCTCGGGCACCGGCTCCAACCATGTGCGCGAGAAGGACGGGCTCTGGGCGGTGCTGCTCTGGCTCAACATCCTCGCGGCGCGCAAGCAGTCGGTCGACGACATCGTGCGCGACCACTGGGCGCTCTACGGCCGCAACTACTACACCCGGCACGACTACGAGGAGGTCGATGCCACCGTCGCCAACACGCTGATGGCCGACCTTCGCGCCAAGCTCCCCGACATCGCCAATGCAACTTTTGATAGTCTCAAGGTTTCCTACGCCGACGACTTCACCTACCACGACCCCGTCGATGGCTCGGTGAGCGCGAACCAGGGCATCCGCATCGGCTTTGCGGATGGCAGCCGCATTGTGCTGCGGCTCAGTGGAACGGGCACCGTCGGCGCGACGTTACGGCTCTATCTCGAAAGATATGAGCCCGCCCATGGACAGCATGACCTCGACACGCAGTCGGCCCTCGCCTTCCTCATTTCCCTCGCCGACCGAATCGCCGGGATCAAGCAACGAACCGGCCGTGACGCCCCCAGCGTCATCACCTGAGCCCGTCGGCATGCCCAAGCCGCAGCTCGTTCCCCATGGCGGGAGCGC
>CAYRZM010000135.1:0-5291 GCA_964428685.1 uncultured Devosia sp.
CGATAAATCTTTCCCCCGTAGGGCACATACGGTATTAATTCCAGTTTCCCGGAGCTATTCCGTAGTATTGGGTAGATTCCCACGCGTTACTCACCCGTCTGCCACTCACCTTGCGGTGCGTTCGACTTGCATGTGTTAAGCCTGCCGCCAGCGTTCGTTCTGAGCCAGGATCAAACTCTCAAGTTTGATATCTGACTTGGTCGACGTCTGCACGTTTGCTTGACGAGGACACACACCTGTCACTGGGTCCCGAAGGACCTGTGATTGGTAGTGTACCTCTGAGAAACGTACCGTCGAAGTCTGTTCGTCCAATCTCACGATCGGACCGCAAGAACCTCGCCGTCCACGTTTCCCTTTCTTCCATCTTCACAATGTCAAAGAGCAGACCCTGGGATCCTCTTTCGAGGGCAGCGTCGACGGAAGCGAGGCTTCCTGAAATTTGGGAACAGGAGAGACCTTCCGGTTGCCCGGCAGCACCTCTGCCTTATCCTGAAAGCGCTGGCGCGGCGGCCGCAAGGCCACGTCGTTCAGCGCTGGCGGGTTATATGGCCCGTCCTTTTGGGTGTCAACACCCGAAAATGACAAAACCGACAAAAATCAAAGGGCCGCGACGACACCTCTGAAACCCTCGGCGAACCGCGCTTTTGGCGCGCCCCGCCGCTGCGCGAGAAGTGGGAAATCGCGCGCGCTTCTGCAAGAGCCGGCGCGGTCGATTCCGGTGTCCTTGCCGGAAACTTGCCGCAATTGCAGCCGACCAGATTCCACGTTGGCGCGCAGCGCCCTCGAGGCCCGCGGCAGATGGGCCTGACGTCGTGAGTTGGGGCAGGTCATCGGGTGAGTCCGGCGCAACGCAATCGTACGCTCGCTCTCGTGCGCGCCGGCTTCGAGGATGGCCCCGCGCTGACCGTCGCATCCACCGACGGCGAAATCCCCCAGGGCCGCGAGCTGAGCTTTGCCTGGCTCACCGGCACGGTGATGACCGGCCTCACCTCGGTGCTGCTGATGGGCGCGGCGCTCTATGTAAGCTTTCAGGGCCAGGACACCTTCGCCACCGCCTATGAGGCGCTGCAGAACCTGACCTCGAGCCTGGCCACCACCGACCTCGTCACCAAGACCGACCGCATCCGGCCGACCACCGCCACCAAGTCCGAGACCGAAGTGGTCGAGGCCTCGATCAAGGAATCGGTCAACGGCCGCGACATCATCCGCAAGCAGCCCTTCGAGCGCATCCGCGCGACGCTCGCGACCGCCGCCACCGCGCTCTCGGACGACGTTCCAGCCTACGACCCGGAATCGCTCATCGACTCCACCCAGCCGATCATGGCGCCCGACTCGACCAACACCGCCATTTATGGCGCGGAGGTCGAGGGCGAGGTGCAGATCAAGACCATCGCCCTGCCCCTGACGCTCGCGCCGGCCCAGACCATCACCGACGAGAACGCCGAGGCCTATGTCCGCCAGACCATCGAGAGCGATTTCACCGAGGGCGGCGACGACGTCGACGCCAACGGCAGCGACACCGGCCAGGCCGCAGTCGCCGACGCGGCGAGCCCGTCGCTTCACGATCTGGGCATCGTCGACGATGGCGGGCTCGGCGGCGTGGCCGAGAACGTCACCGTGCTGCCCAAGACCACCACCGCCGACAAGGCCGGACCGGGCCGCACCGAGCGCATCCTCACGGTGCACGAGCCCACCAAGGTCGGCGACGTCCTGACCAAGAACGGCTTCACCCCGCCGATGATCGAGGCCATCGGCGCCACGCTCAAGAACGTCTTTCCAGATCCGACGCTGCCGGCCAAGGCGCGGCTGCGCATCCTGTTCGGGCCGTCGCGGACCTCGGACTCGCTGATCCCCTACCGGCTCTCGATCTACGTCCACGACGACACCAGCAACACCGACCGTCACGCCGTGACCGTGGCTCTCACCGACCGCGGCACCTACGTGATCGGGATCGCACCCTCCGAGATCACCTTCCCCGAGGAGGACACCGAAGAGGTCAACGTCTCCAACCTGCCCACCATCTACAAGTCGATCTGGGAGACGGCGCGCAAGCACGACATCGACGATGCCATCACCAAGCGCATCGTTGCCATGTTCGCCTACGACATCGACCTCACCAAGAAGATCTCGCCCGGCGACTCGATCGAGCTGCTCGAGACCGAGAAGGACCAGGCGGGCAATCAGGACCTGCTCTATGTCGGCCTCAAGCTCGGCAACACGCTGCGCCAGCTCTACCGTTTCCGCACCGACGACGGCGCCGTCGATTTCTACGATCCCAACGGCGAGACCGGAAAGCGCTTCCTGATCCGCCGGCCGCTGCAGGGCGGCGGCCGCATGACCAGCCGCTTCGGCTGGCGCGTGCACCCGATCTTCCACACCCGCAAGCTCCACACCGGCGTCGACCTCGCCTCGGCCAAAGGAACGCCGATCTATGCGGCCGGCGACGGCATCGTCGAGCATGCGGGCTGGGAGAACGGCTACGGCAACTTCACCCTCATCAAGCACGTCAATGGCTACGAGACGGGCTACGGCCACCAGAGCAAGATTATCGTTGCCGTCGGCGACAAGGTTCGCCAGGGCCAGCTCATCGGCTATGTCGGCTCGACCGGCAACTCGACCGGCCCGCACCTCCACTTCGAGATCCGCATCAACGGCAACTACGTCGATCCGCTGAGCGTGAAACTGCCGCGCGACCACACCCTGCCGACACAGGACGACGATGCCTTCCAGCAGACGATCGCCCAGATCAACGACCTGATGAAGCGCGACGGCGAGGCGATGCCCGACACCCAGGTCGCGGCGAACCCGACCGCGAGCGCCCCGGCGCAGGGCTAGCCGGAACGGGCGTCGCTCGCCGGCTACCCGCCCGGTGTCAGCTGCTTCCAGTGCCCTTCCGAGACGATCTCGATCGCCCCATCGGTGACCTTGATCGCGGTCTGATCGTCGATCGCGTATGAGGGGCCGGCGATGCCGGCGGCCCATTTCTCCGCCGTCGCCAGCCGGTTGTCGGGCATCTCCGGATGATCGAGATGGGGAAAGATCGAGAAGTCGACGAGGCCCAGGGTCCGGTCGTCGCCGCCTCGCGGCGCCCAGCCCACGAAGTCCCGGCCGATGCGCGGCGTCATCACCATGCTGCCCGCGCTGACGCCGACCCAGACCGTGTCGGACAGCAACGGGAACAGATCGAGCAGCCCGGACTGCTCGATCCAGTGGCAGAGATAGGTGGCGTCCCCGCCATCGACGAGCAGCGTGTCCGCTTCACGCACCCAGGGTTCCCAGCGCGCGCGGCCGATGCTCGGCAACGCGGTGAGCTCGAGAAGCCCCACCGACTTCCAGCCCAGATCGGCCATCGGCGCTGGAGTCTTGCCGGCAACGAACCTCCAGGCCGATGCCGGCGTGCACCACGGATGCCCCCACTCGGCGGTCGGAATGCAGAGGGCACTGCATTCGGCGATCGGCTTGCCCAGCATTTCGACCAGCGCCGCGCGAATGCTGTCGTTGGAGACGCCCCCCGATGTAAGCAGCAGCTTCATGCCCTAGGGACCTTCGGTCGTGACGTAGACCGCGAGCTCGGCGCCGCCCGGCTCGCGAAAGTAGAACCGCCGTCCACCCGGAAAATCGTACGCCTCGCGGGTGATGACCCCGCCCGCCGCGACCACGTCGCGCTCGGCCTGCGCGAGGTCGGCGGCGCGGATCACCGGGATCGGCGCAGTGCTTTTGTCGGCCCCGTCCGAATTCACCCCGAAGAGCAGTCCCGCCTCCCGGATCTCGGCATAGCTGCCGCCGAAATCGGCGTAACTCCAGCCGAAGGCGCGCTCGAAAAAGCCGCGGGTCGTCACCGCATCGCGGCTCGGCAGTTCGAGGTAGTCGAGGACATAGTCGGACATGGTGCGGCTCCGCGTTCGCCCTTTGTTCTAGCGACGGCCGGTGCGTCCCGCAAGTCTATTGCGCCGCGTCCGCCACCGCTTCCGCGAGGCCCCAGCCCGGCCGCGCATAGGCCTCGTTGCGCGCGGCATCGCGCAGCTCGGCCGCGAGCCCGGCATCGCCCACCGACCGCGCCAGCACCATCGCCCCAACGGCCATGGCGGTGAGCGCCAGCGCCCGCTGTCGCGCCGGCCGCGCCGCGGCTTCGAGATTGGCCTCGAACGCACCCGCCATCATCTCGAGCACCTGCCGGAACGCGTCCTTCACCGCCGGCTCGCCGCGCTGCACGTCTGAGGGCAATGCGATCATCGGGCACGACGCCGCACGGTCCGCATAGTGCTCGTCGCTCAGATACGCATCGAGGATCATCCGCGCGAGCGCCGGGCCGGCCTGCGCCGGATCGACATAGCGGCGCTGCCATGCCTCGGGCATCTCCTGGCAGATGAACTCGAGCACGGCCTCCGAGTAGAGCTCCTCCTTGGTCGCAAAGTGCTTGTAGAAGCCACCGCGCGTCAGCCCGGCCTGGGCCATGATCTCGTCGATCGACACCGCGGCAAAGCCGCGAAGGTTGAACAGGTGGCGGGCCGCCTGGACGATGCGGCTGCGCGTTTTCTGCTTGTGCTCGGGCGTGTAGGGCATCGGCGCTCTCCGTTTGCCTGAGGCTAGCAGAGCCGCAAAAGATGTTCTTGAACATCTTCTCGATCGGTTTTGATTGGTCGACCTCAAGCCCGGCATGAGGCCGGGCAGATGGAGGTTTCGATGACCACACTGCCGTTCAAGCTCGCGATCGATCCCAAGCCGATGCAGTTCCTGCTGACCGTCGAGGGCACCCCGCAGGCCTCCGACTGGGAGAAGACCCGCCAGACCCACAACATGGCCGCCGGTTCCGACCAGGGTGTCGCCGCCGCCCGCTCGTTCGGCGACCTGAGCCACGCCGTCTATGCGCCGGCCGGCCCCAACGCCAACGACAACAGGCTCTTGTTCATCGACTACTGGAACAGCGTCGACGGACTGATGACGTTCTTCTCGGACAAGCAGGTGCAGGCGGGCGGCGAGATGGTGTTCAAGAGCCGCGAGCCCGTCGTCTGGGCGCCCTCGCCCGGCCTGCCCCGCGTCAGCCTGCCGGCTCCGACCGGCCGCAACGAGCGCTATGTCGGCCTCGTGCGCGGCCCCATCGCCTCGCGCGAAGCCGCCGAGGCGTTGCTGATGGACGCGACCCGCAAGGCGCTCAACGGCAACCGGGCCAAAGGCCTGATGGCCCGCGAGTGGTATTTTCGTGCCGACAGGCCGGACGCGCTCGAAGCGATCGGCGTCGACGTCTGGTTCGATGCCGACGGCATGGCCGCGATCTACAACGACCCCGACGA
>CAYRZM010000136.1:0-2750 GCA_964428685.1 uncultured Devosia sp.
CTGCGAGATGTGGTGGCTCGCGAAATAGGCGTTGGTGCGGTTGTAATAATCGCGCCCCGGACCGGGGGCATCCCGGTCGGGATCGGGGACGGCGTAGACCTCGCGCAGGATGCGGATGTCGTGCGGGATGTTGAAGGTGTCCCGCGTGTCCTCGTAGGAGAACAGGTAGTAGAAGTTGTCGAAGCCCGACCAGGTGATGCCGCTGAGGCAGAGCGAGCAGGGCTCGTGGGTCGCCAGGAACAGGCAGTCGGCCGTGGAGGGGCGGTCTTTCGCCGGCAGCTCGAAGAAGCGGCGGATGGTGTTGATCTCGCCGTGCCAGAGCGGATTTTCGGTCTCGTTGTTGGTTTCGGCGATCACCAGCGACAAATCGGACTTCCGCAGGATGGCGGCGCCGAAGATCTTGTCGCCTTTCTGGGTGATGCGGGCGCCGCTCAGCGGCGCCAAGTCGGTTTCGATGACGTCGAGCAGGCGGTTGACGAGGGCAGGTGTGTCCATCGGCGGAACGTGGCCGCGGCGTCCGATGCCGTCAAGTCAGCGGGAGAACCGCACGGCCTCGGCACCGTCGGCGCCATAGAGGGTGAGGGCGTTACCCTCGAGCTTCCAGCTCGCGGCGGCGCCCAGGGCCGCAAAGAACGCCTGCTCCTGCAGGTTGACCGCGTTGCTGGTGCAGGCGCGTTGGGTCGAGATGACGGCCCCGAAGCGCAGCGTGTCGCCGTCGAGGACGGCCTGCGCCGACCACGAATTGCAGCCGCCCGAGCCGCCGGCGTGGAGATCGTCGCCGATGGTCATCGAGGGCGAGGTGCGCGGCACGATGGCGGCGCCGCCGATGTCGGTGGCGGTCCAGGTGGTGCCGAAAATGGGCGCGGGCGTGACCGGCTGCGGCGCCGGAGGTGGCGCGCTGGAACTGGCATCGGTGTTGGGGGTCGCGACCATGTTGGTGACGATCAGCACCGGTGCCGCCGGCGCCAGCGGATTGACCGGATAGGGCTCGAAATTGCGGAACATCAGGCCGCCGCCGCTGCTGATCGCCGCGATCAGGGCGTAGCTGTGATCAGGGATGATGATGGTGTCCTCAAAGCTCAGCGAGAAGCTCAGCGGCACCTGGCCGGCGCCGATCGCCGCCTCGACGTCGAGGCGCGGCGGTGCGCTCGGCAGGGATTCGTCGACGAGCTGGAGGCGCAGCGTGGCATCGCCCGGGAGCGCGACGCGCTCGCGGTAGGTGACCTGACCGGGAAGGCTGACTTTGGCGGCGAGGGCGGGCGAGGCGGCGAAGGCGAGAACACAGACTACGGCTAGGACACGCATCACACCTCCACGCCCGCCAATCCAGTCTGGCGAGTCAATGTGGAGGAAATAATACAGTTTCAGGAGGCGCGGATAACCCAAGGCGAGGAGAAGTGATGCTCCTCGAGATTGTTCCCCTCGCCGCCGCGATCGATGCAGAGGAAATCGGCCTCGCCGCCGAGCGGGGTCAGCACGCCGTGCCAGGTGTTCATGGCGATGTTGACGCCCTGGCCGGGGCCCGTGACGAAGGCGCGCGGACGGCCGGGGGTGCCGGCTTCGTCGGGGGCGACGACGACGAGGAAGGGCTGCGCGGACAGAGGGTAGAAGGCCTGGCTGCCGAGCGGGTGGCGCTCGACCACCGCCAGCGTCAGGGGCAGCGCGAAGCCGCGGGAGTGGAGCAGCGAGAGCAGCGGACGGGCATGGACGCCGCCGAGCTCGATGCGCGCGAGATCGTGGTAGCGCTCGCAGTTGCCGGCGTTGATGGGGTAGTGGTGCGCCCCCGCCGCTTCGATGACCTGGCCGAAGGGCGCGAAGGACGCCGCGGTCAGCGGTTCGGCGACGATCTCAGCGGGCATCGGAAAGCCTCATTCCGCGCAGCCGCCTAGAGCTTGAGCTTCGCGTGGCGGTTGACGTCCTTGTAGAGGAGGTAGCGGAAGCGGTCGGGGCCGGCGTAGCAGGCCTGGGGGCAGAAGGCGCGCAGCCACATGAAGTCGCCCGCCTCGACCTCGACCCAGTCGCGATTGAGCCGGTACACGGCCTTGCCCTCGAGGACGTAGAGCCCGTGCTCCATGACGTGGGTTTCCTCGAACGGGATGACGGCGCCCGGCTCGAGGGTCACGATATTGACGTGCATGTCGTGGCGGACGTCGGTCGGATCGACGAAGCGGGTCGTGCCCCAGCGGTTGTCGGTGTCGGGCATCCAGATGATCGGCTCGTCGCGGTCGCTGGCGATGAAGGGTTTTGGCGCCTCGATCCCCTCGACGACGTCGTAGCGCTTGCGAATCCAGTGGAAGCGCGTGGGCGCCCCGGCCTTGTTGAGCAGGCTCCACCGGCACCCGGGCGGCAGGTAGGCGTAGCCGCCGGGCTTGAGCAGATGCGACTTGCCCTCGATCTCGACCGTCACCTGGCCTTCGACGACGAACAGCACGCCCTCGGCGGCCGGATCGGGCTCGGGCTGCCGGCTGCCGCCGCCGGGGAAGACCTCCATCACGTATTGCGAGAAGGTCTCGGAGAACCCCGTCATCGGGCGCGCGAGGATCCAGGCGCGGGTGTCGGTCCAGTGCGGCAGGTAGCTGGTGACGATGTCGCGCATGACGCCGCGCGGAATGAACGCGTAGGCTTCGGTGAACACGGCCCGGCCGGTGTGGAGAGCGGTCTGGGGGGGCAAGCCCGCGATCGGGCTGGCGTAGGGCGGCGCGGGCATGGGGTCGGGGCTCTTGGTGTCCGTTCCGCCTTCCTTAGCCCAG
>CAYRZM010000137.1:0-2189 GCA_964428685.1 uncultured Devosia sp.
ATTGGCCCCCACGATCCCCAGCAGCGCCAGGAATCCGACCAGCAGGAACACGAACGTGGAGCGGACCGCAAAGCGGCTGGAAATCGGCATGAGCCCATTTCATGCCCGATCTCGGCGCCATTCGCTATGTCATTTGACGGCTCCGGGGGGCCCGGTCGGCCCGGCAACTATGCCGGGCGACGCTCGCGTCGCGGTTGGACAGTCACACCAGTCTTTCCCGGCTGGACCTCTTGGTTTTGATCAGTATTGTTCGCATCATGACGGGTTTGGTTTGGGTCTATGTCGACGTCGTCTGCGATCTTTTCCATCGCGGACACATCGAGTTTCTTCGCAAGGCGCGGGCGATGGGCGACCGGCTGGTGGTCGGCGTTCTCAGCGACGCCGACGCCATGAGCTACAAGCCCGCCCCCATCCTCAGCTTCGAAGAGCGCTGCGATGTCCTCAGGGGCTGCCGTTACGTCGACCGCGTGCTCGAGGCGCCGGCGCCGCTTCATTGCACTCCCGAGTTCCTCGACGAGATCGGCGCCGCCTTCTGCGTCCATGGCGACGACCAGAACCAGGAGGAGCTGACCTTCTTCTATCGCGCCCTGATGCCGGTCGGGCGGCTGCGCATCGTCGGCTACACCGCCGGCGTGTCGAGCCGCGACATCATCTCGCGGATCATCGAGCGCTACGAGGCCGGCACGCTCAGGATACGGCCGAAGCCGCGCTGATCTTCCGGCCGCTGGCGTCGGTGACGATCCGGCGCCGCGCAACCACCGCCGCCCGGCGGTTGGTCCGGTGGCCGTAGTCCGAGGATTTCTCCCAGTCGCGCCAGCCGGGATAGAGCGCGTCGAGCACCCCGTCGGGCCGCTCGGGCATCCAGCACTTCGTCCCGAGGAACGTCCCGGGTCGCCCCGGCAGCACCGTGCTGAGCGGCACCGGCGAAGCTGGCCAGGTATAGTGGAAGTCCGCGGGGTTCTCGGCATAGACCCAGATGTCGACGAAGGGGAACGTCCACGGCCATTCCGGATCGGGCGTTCCGGCCGGATCGAAGAGCTTGAAGAACCAGCCCTCGACCTTGCGGTATTCGAAGATCGCCAGCCCGGCCTCGCGGCACCGGCGCTTCAGCGCCGGGACGTGCTGCGGCGCGTAGAGGGCCAGATCCACGTCGTCGTCCCACGGCAGGATGCCGCCCTCGCGCACCTCCCCCAGCAGCGTCCCCCAGAAGGGCATCATCGGAATGCCGGCATCCGCGGCGATCTCGAGGATGCGACGCGTCAGTGCGGTCGCTTCGGCCAGCAGCCCGTCCGGCCACACCGACGCGAAGGGATCGGTGTCGAACTCGGCCGCGTCCCGCTCCGGGATCGGCTCCGCCGGCCGTCCGGCGATCCGTGGCATGGCGCGCGAGAGCCGCCAGTAGAGCGGATATTCCCGCAACCGGTAGTCCAGGTCCTTGAACCAGCCCATCCCGCCCCCCGACGAGGAGCGCATAACATGACCGTCACACGACTGTCATGAGCCCGACGCGCCGCGCTTGCGGCGCAACCCGGCGATGCACACCGCTTCGGCGGCACCCTTGGCTCCGCGCCATCGGCACGTCGGCCGCGAAGGGCAGCCGGCACGCGGCGGGAATCCGCGCCCCGTGGCTAGCGCCCGCCTCCACCAAATGGTGGACGCTACGCCCGCCTGCGCCTTGCAACATCCCGACAAAATCCGGGAGTCGTTGCCATGAAGGCCTTTGCTTTTCTTGCCCCCTTAGCCCTGGTCGCGGCAGGCGTGGCGGCTGCGTTCTCGCCGCTGCAGGCGGCCCCGGCCGGTCTCGCCGACTTCTGCCCCGACTATTCCTCACCACCGCGCTGCGAATCGGCGGTCGGGCTCTTCCTCGCCGGCAAGCCCGGCGATGACGCCATTATTGCAGCGGTCAACGCGATCATCGACCGCGCCCATCGTCGCCACCCGTTTGGCGGAACATGCGACGACCTCGAATCCGGCTTGGCCGCGCTCGCCGCTGCCGTGACCGACCCCGGCAGCAGTAGCCTCATCGCCGCGCTGGCGAAAAACGAGTGCGGGGGCGCGGCCGTGGCGGCGACTCCCCTGGCCTTCGCGACCGGCACCACGGGCTTCGGCCCGCCTAGCCATTGTGGCGCGTCGTCGGGCAACGGCGGCGCCAGCTCGGGCACATCCGGCCAGGCGAGCAGCGGCAACGG
>CAYRZM010000138.1:0-9552 GCA_964428685.1 uncultured Devosia sp.
CGTATTTGTTCTAGTTTTGTTCCCTTTCGGGGTGTCGGGGAATGCGGCTGATGGCGTCACTGGCGGAACGGCGGATGGGACCTCTGGTCCCGCATCGGCAGGTCAACTGGCGCGGCCGGTCCGGCCGGTTCTATGCCCTCACGCCCGAGCGGCTGGAGAGTTTTGCGCTCGATACCGCAAGCCTCTACCTGCTCGCCCGTGGCGGCGTGCCGATGTGGGTCGGCTCGGCGGACGACGTGATCCACGACGCGCAGAGCCGCTCGCGCTTCCGCCTCGCGCTCGAAGCGGCCGACCGCGCCTTCACGGTCGAGGCGGCCGATGACGAATTGAGCCGCATGACGGTGGTGTGGGACCTCGAAGGGGCCGAGCCGGTGACGGGGCTGAGTGCCGCTTAGGTTGGGGCACGCCCTCCTGGTTCGACGGGCTCACATGAGGGCTACTAAGGGTTTTGCGAGGACCTCACGGTGAGCCTGCCGAACCACGACGTTCGGTTCAGCGGACCATTCAGGCGCTTTCCACCGCCAGCGGCGTATCGGCATCGAGCGCGGCCACGATCTGCTCCAGCACGCGATCGCGGATGCCAAGGGCAAGCAGGTGGCTCGCGGTGTTGCGGACATATTCGGTGTTGGCGCCGGACTCGCCGCGGCCCATGCGCACCAGCTCGAGCTGGCGATCGAGATCGAGCGGGCCCGCGAATTGCGGGTGGTCCTCGTTGACCAGATAGGCCAGCGCGCGCACCGATCCGCCGCCTTCCAGAACGACGTTCCGCCAGGCCTCGCGATAGACACCGCGGTCCTGCTCGCGGGCCTGGAGGTAGGCGAAGGTCGTTGGCCAGGCGGCCGCGTCCACCTCGAAGGCGATGCCGCGGCAGGAGCCGCCGCGGCTCAACCCGAAGACGAGGCCCGGCCGCTCGGGCGTGCCGCGATGGCGGTGCGAATAGATCGAGAGCGCCCGGTGCGCGCCATAGAGCGTGGCGGTCGCGGATCGCCGGAAGGCGAAGCCCGGATTCCAGATCAGCGAACCGTAGCCGAAGACCCAGGGATTGCTCATGCGCCTGTCCTTGCCCGGCAGATAGCGGGCGCGACCGGGCACGGCAAGCGGGCTGCGGGCATGGCGGCTGTGCGGGGCCAAGAAATAGCGGTTTCCCCGCGGGTCCGCCGCCTCTACACCAGCCGGCATGAGACGAATCATCATCCTCGGCGTCGTGGTCTTCCTCGTGGCGGCGCTGTGGAGCGGGGCGTGGCTTTGGGCCGCCGGACAGATCGGGGCGTACGAAAAGCAGCTCGAGGCGGCGGACGGGGTCAATGCGCCCAGGCTCGCCTGCGGCAGCTTCACCGTCACCGGCTTCCCGTTCGGGTTCGACCTCACCTGCGCGCCGGCGACCATCGTGCTCGAGGACACGACGGTGACGGTCGCAGGGCTCAAGGCTTCGGCCGAGGTCTATAATCCGTTCTTCGTGCTGGCTTCGGCCAAGTCGCCGGCGACCGTTGCCGATGCCTTCACCGGCAGCCAGAGCCGGCTCGATTTCGCAGGGGCGGACGCGAGCATCCGGCTCACCGGCTGGCGCATCGCGCGGGCGTCGGTGGTGGTCGAGGCGCCGGTGTGGAACGACACGGTGCTCGAGGACCGACTGATCGGCAAGGCCGACCATGTCGAGGCGCACCTCATCGACGTGCCCGACAAGCATGACGAGAAGGCGGGGCTCGCGACGGCCGACACCTATGTCGAAATCGACAACGCCGCAGCGCCGGGCTTCGGCATCGTGGCGGGCAAGGGCACGCTCGACGGCGAGATCACGAACCTGCCGGACGACCTCCGCACCTATGTCTATCCCGATACGCTCAGGGCCTGGCAGGCGGCGGGCGGGCAGTTCCTGCTGCGCGGGCTCAACGGCGACGACGGGGCGCGCAATTTCGCCGCCACCGGCAATCTGGGGCTCGACGCGCAGGGGCATGCGCAGGGGCAGATCAAGGTCAAGTCGACCGGCGTGGTCGAAGCGCTCGGGCCGATGCTGCCGGACCAGATCCGTGGGCTCGTCACCGGGGCACCGGCGGCCGACGGCTCCTATTCGCAGACGCTCAACATCGCGGGGGGCATGATCTTCGTCGGGCTGCTGCCGACGGGCGTGCTGCTGCCGACGGCGTATTAGGCGCGCTTGTCGACGCGATGGCCGGAAGAGGCTGCCGGCGCTGGCGCCCTGGCGGTGCCGTCGTCGATCATCTGCAGCATGTCGGCCTGCATCTGGTTGCTGCGGCGCAGCACGGCGATCTGCGCGAGCTCCTGGGTGCGGGTCGCGAGCGCAAGCATGACGGTCGAGACGATGTCGGCGGACATGGCCCCAATTGTAGGGCCCCGGGCGTAAACGAAAGCTGACTGGGGGCTAGCGGACGACGATGGCGCTGCGGAGCGCGATCGGCTTGGCGATATAGTGCAGGCCCTCGATGCCCGAGCCGGTGCCGCGCACGACGATCGAGCCGTAGTCGAGCAGGCGGCCGAGCAGGGTCTGGTCGACGATGACGGACTCGACCTTCTCCATGTTCATTTCGCCGGTCACGCGGCGGATGAAGCCGCGCTTCTGGATGACGCGGAGGTTGGTCACCGCGATCTCGGTGGTCCATTGCTGGAACCAGGCCTGCGCCAGGAGCACCAGCGCGAAAGCGATCACCAGCCAGCCGGCGGCGGTGAAAATCACGTCGAAGCCGGTGCCGCGGACGAACAGCAGGACGAGGCCGACGAAGGCGACGACCACGCCGCGCACATAGACGATCCAGTGCATGCGGCCGGTCGCGAGGATCGTCTCGTCAGGCCGGATTACCGTCTGCACGTAGCTCATGGCGCCCGCGCCTCAGCCCATCAGGCCGTCGTCGTGGCCGAAGCGGCCCGGGGTCCATAGAACGTCGTTCTTGCCGTTGGCGTTGGCGACGCGGGCGAGGACGAAGACGAGGTCGGAGAGGCGATTGAGATAGACCATCGCCTGGCTGTTGGTGCCAGGCTCGCCGAGCGTGAGCTCGACCACCAGCCGTTCGGCGCGGCGCACGACGGTGCGCGCGACGTGGAGCGCCGCCGCGAGGGTGGTGCCACCGGGGAGCACGAAACTCGTGAGCGGGGCGAGGCCCTCGTTGTAGATGTCGATCATCTGCTCGAGCCAGGCGACCTGGGCGGCGGTGATGCGAAGCGACGGCGTGGTGCCCTCGGGGTCGGCGCCCGGGTGGCGATGTCGGAGCCCAGATCGAAGAGGTCGTTCTGCACGCGGCCCAGCAGCGTGTCGATCTTGGGCATCGAGACGGTCGAGATGCGGGCGACGCCGATGGCGGCATTGGCCTCGTCGACGGTACCGACGCAATTGAGCCGCAGGTCGTGCTTCAGGCGGCGCGGGCCACGGACCAGCCCGGTCGTGCCGTCGTCGCCGGTCCTGGTGTAGATCTTGTTGAGCTTGACCATCAGCTGCCGGCGTGTCCCTGGCCGAAGAAGTAGAGCGCGCCCAGGATCACCACGAGCGCGATGAACTGCGCCAGCACGCGGGCGCGCATCAGCATCTGGCTGCGGTTGGCATCGCCGCCGCGGAACATGTTCCACAATCCCATGAACAGAATGACCGCCACGACGGCGACCGCGATGATGCTGACGATATCGACGATGGTCTGGTTCATGTCCCTGGTCCGGCGGGGTGGCCGAGGCGGGCAATGTAGTCGGCAAGCCCGGCCGCAAGGCGGTCATAGATGGCACGAATCCGCGGGCTGAGAAACAGTTCCCGGTGGGTGGCGAGCCACACTTCGAGCGGCGGGATCTTCAGCATGGGCAGCAGCTCGCGCATGCCGGGCGTGTCGCGGACGATGCCGAGCTGGGCAAAGCCGAGGCCGAGTCCGGCCCGGAGCAATTCCCACATGGCGGTCTGGCTGTCGGTGCGGAGCGCGAAATCGCTGCGCTTGAGGGTGAAGCCCAGCGCCTTGGCGCCGCGCAGCAGTTGGTCGTCGCGATCGAAGCCGATGAGGGCGTGGGTGGCGAGGTCGGCCGGCGTTTGCGGCGTCCCATGGGCGCCCAGATACCGGGCATGGGCGGTCGCGACGATGGGCAGCTCGCCGAGCTTTTTGGCGATCAGCTCGAGCTGAGTGGGGCGGAACATGCGGACGGCAATGTCGGCCTCGCGCAGCAGGAGATTTTCGACCGAATCCGACGGCACGAGCTCGATCGCGATGCGCGGGAATTCGTCGCGGATCGGGCGAAGGAGACCGGGGAGCACGTAGTGGGTGACGATGCTCGAGGCGGTGATGCGCACGGTGCCTTCAAGATCGCCGGTGGCCCCTTCGGCGACCAGCGCCGCCTCGGCCAGCCGCTCCTGTGCCGCGGCGACCGGCTGATAGAGTCGGAGGGCCGTGTCGGTGGGTTTCAGGCCCTGGAGCGTGCGGTCGAACAGCGTTACGCCCAGCTGCTGCTCAAGCGTTTCGATGTGGCGGCCGAGGGTGGGCTGGCTGTAGCCGATCCGGCGGGCGGCAGCCGACAGCGAGCCCTCCGCCACCACGGCGGCGAAGCTGCGCCACAGGGCCCAATCCGGTTCGAGGCTCGCCATGCCCATGCAATCCTGAATGGCTATTCTTCATCCATCGCCGATTTTAGTTCTTCTGTGAATGGACGATCTTCCCGTCATCCACAGCCAAGGAGGCACAGATGAACAAGGGAAATGTCGTCGTTCTGGGGGTCAACGGGCATATCGGCCGCGCCGTCGCGGAGGCTTTCGTGGCCGCCGGGTGGGATGTCACGGGCATGGCACGTACGGAAAAGCATCCGATCGCGGGCGTCCGTTTCGTTGCCGGCGATTCGGACAGCGTCGCCGACATGGCGGCGGCGATCGGGGATGCCGAGATCGTCGTCAACGCGCTGAACCTGCCGTACCACACCTGGTTCAACGGCCGGATGGAGGCGCAGATGGCGCGGGTCATCGAAGCGCTGGGGACCAGCGGCAAGACGGTGCTGTTCCCCGGCAACATCTACAACTTCAATGCCGCTGACCGCGCCGTGACGCCGGACCTGCCGCAGCGGCCGCAGACGGAGCGGGGCGCCGTCCGGGTGCGGGTCGAGCAGCTGTTCGAGGCGGCCGCTGCCCGCGGCGATATCCAGGCGATCATCGTGCGGGGCGGCGACTTCTACGGGCCGGGCGCCCGGCTCGACTGGTTCGATCAGGCGATCGTGGCCCGCGCCGCCAAGGGCCGCGTGCAGACCGTGGGGGTGCCGGGCGTCGGGCACAGCTGGGCATATCTGCCCGACCTCGCCCGGGTGTTCGTGGCGCTCGCCAGCCTGCGCAAGAGCCTCGGGCCGTTCGAGCGCTTCCACTTCGCGGGCAACTTCGTCACGCCGGAAGCGATGGGCGCGGCGGTCGTCAAGGCGGCGCCGCGGCCCGTCAAGGTCAGCCGTTTCCCGCTGGCGCTGCTCTGGCTCGGCGGGCTGTTCGATCCGGTCGTGCGCGAGACGTGGAAGATGACCTATCTCTTCCGCAACCCGATGCGGCTCGCAGATCCGCGGCTCGACGCGCTGCTCGGGGCCGACTTTGCGACGCCGTTCGAAGACGCTGTCGCCGAAACCGTCCGGCCCTTCTTTGCCGCACCGCAGCCCAAGGCGTCGCTGCGGGAGATGAGCCGCCCGCGACTCGCCTGATCGGGCGTGATTTCTGAACCGGGGCTGAACCGCGATCTCAGTGCGGCTTCAGCCCCGCGCAATCATAGTGCTGACACGAAGGATCGATCCTGATCCTGGTCCCCCAACCCCAAGGGAAAGCACGAAATGAAAAAGCTTCTCGCCCTCGCCGCGCTCCTCATCGGCGGCGCCTTTGCGACCATCGCCCATGCCGACGACATCGCGCTGGGCACGCCCGGCTACGGCGGCACCGGCTGCCCCGACGGGACGGCGTCGGTGACGCTGAGCGACGACCAGAAGTCGCTGTCGATCCTGTTCGACCAGTTCGTGGTCGAGGCCGGCGGCACCACCAACAAGTCGTTCGACCGCAAGGTCTGCAACATCGCCATCCCGGTGCATGTGCCGCAGGGGCTGAGCGTCTCCATCCTCGCGATCGACTACCGCGGCTTCAACGACATCCCGGCCGGCGCCAAGTCGACCTTCGGCGTCGAGTACTTCTTTGCCGGCATCAAGGGGCCGAGCTTCACCAAGAACTTCACCGGCCCGGTGTCGGACGACTACCTCGTCCACAATGACCTGCAGGCCAACGCACTGGTCTATTCCAAGTGCGGCACCGACGTGATTCTCCGGACCAACCCCTCGATCCGCGTGCAGACCGTGCAGAACAAGGACGCCTCGGCCACCGTCGACTCCGAGGACGTGAACGCGGCGATCATTTACAAATTGAGCTGGAAGTCGTGCTAAGCTGAATTCCAGCATGGCATTTCGAAAGGGCGGCCTGCGGGTCGCCCTTTCTGTTTTCGAGCGGGGTCATATGAAGCGGGTTCTGGGTCTGGCGGCGGTGCTGGTGGTGGGGACGGTTGGAGCGGCCCACGCAGCCGGCCCCGACTGCACACAGAGCATTATCGCCGGCACATCCTTTTCCGAGACGATCAGCTTCGACAATCTGATGCAGGTGCCGGTCACCGACGGGACCGGATCGTGCGCCGTGGCCGGGGCGATCCAGGTGCCGATCCATACCTATGGCGTGTTCCGTGCCGATTCCCGGGTGCATTCGGAGCTCGATACCGGCAACACGGCGACCTACTCGCTGACGAGCAATGGCCAGACCGGCACTGCGACCGTCACCGGTCCGTCATCGGACAATCTGTTCTTCAGCCACAAATACGCGACGGGCTTCACCAGCAGCGCCACGGCGTTCAGCGGAACGGCGACGATCGATACAACCGGCACGGACTCGTCGTACTACGGCGAATACGACTCGATCGATCTGTTGATGGGCTTCACCACGCAGACCCAGCAGGACGACTCGTTCGATCTCATCGGCCTGCAGCAGCTCGGCATCGCGACGCATCTCGACGAGACGGCGGGGCTGCTCACCGGCGGCAACCAGGCGCTCGAAGGCCCGGACTCGGTCACGGTGCTCGGTGGCGCGGGCTCATACACGCTCGGTGCCGCGGGCCGCTACAATCTTGCCGAGGGGTTCAGCCTCCTCGGCGGCGCGTCGATCGTCAATTTCGGCGAACCGGGCGCGAGCGCTTCGGGCCTTTTGGCGGCGGGCGCGTTGCGCTTCGTGCAGCCCGGGCACGGCGATGTGCGCTACATGGGCGAAGTGGGAGTGCAGCTGGCGCCGCTCGGCCTCAGCTTCTCGCGGCATTACGAAGACGGCACGCCGGCGGGCACCGATGCGACCGGCAGCGGCACCGGCGTGCTGGCGGCGATCTATGCCAAGGGCGGCGTGATCTGGTCACCCGACGACACCGACACGGTGCTGTTCTCGGCCACGCTGCGGCAAGGGATGCTCGGCATCGGCAGCTTCGTCGAGGACGATCCGGATACCAATCCCAACCTCTTTGCCGCTGATCTCTCGGGCACGTCGCAGAGCCTCACCTCGATCAAGACCGGCGCGGACTGGACCACGAAGCTCGCTCCGACGGTCGATCTCACGGCCTCGCTCGCGGTCGGCGCGGCGTGGGGCTCGGGGGCGTCGGGCACGGTGTTCGGCGTTGGCGCCGTGAGCGGCGCGCCGCAGAGCACGGTCTTTGCGCAATACGGCCTGCGGGCCGGCTGGGACCTCTCGCCTCAAAGCCACGTCGACGGCTTCATCGCCGGATCGAGCGGGACCGGCATCGGCACGCACGCCCAGATCGGCGCCGACTACCGGATGAGCTTCTAGCCGGGAAAGCCGAGCGCTTCGCGCACCGCGCCGGGCGTCCAGCCGTCGCGGCGGAGGTCGCGGAGGGCCTCCGACCCCTTCGACTTGCTGAGCTTCTCGCGCGCCGCGTCGCGAACCAGGTCGTGATGCGCGTAGGCGGGCGAGGGCAAGCCCAGGAGCCTTTGCAGCAGAACGTGGAGATCGGTCGCCGCCTCGAGGTCGCGGCCGCGGGTCACATGGGTCACGGCTTGCGCAGCATCGTCGACGACGACGCTCAGGTGGTAGCTCGTCGGCGTGTCCTTGCGCACCAATACGGCATCGCCCCAGCGTCGAGGTTCGGCAGCGCGGGAGTGCGGATGGTCAAAATCGACGTCGATGCCATGGACGGGCAATATCGCGATCTCGAGCGCCCCCGCGATGGAAGTGGCGCGCGCCATGTCGAGACGCAGCTGGATCGGGCGCCCACCGGCAAGTCCATGCCGGCGGCACCGGCCGTCGTAGAGCGGCGTTCCATCGGGGTCGATGCCGGTGGCGCGCGCGGCGATTTCGGTGCGCGTGCAGTCGCAGGGATAGAGCAGGTCGCCGAGGCGATGCGCGGCGTCCCGATAGGTGTCCATTCGCGCCGACTGGCGCAGCACCGGCTCGGGCCAGTCGAGTCCGAGCCAGCGAAGGTCGTCGCGGAGCGCTGTGTCGAATTCGGGTTTACAGCGCGCCGGATCGATGTCTTCGATCCGCAGCAGCGCCGTGCCCCCATGCGCCGCGGCAGCACGCCAGGTGAAGAGCGCGGAGAAGGCGTGGCCCATGTGCAGGAGGCCATTGGGGCTCGGGGCGAAACGGAAAACGGCGCCGGACATGGGGCCCTCTAGCATGGCGCGCCGAGAGCTCACAGAGCGGCTGGTGTCGGCCGAAATCCTGGCGCGGCACCTGCGGGCGCTGCTGCGGCGCGATGCGCGGCTGCGGGCGGTGGCGAAGGCGGCGGGACCGTTCGAAATCCGGTTGACGCCAGGCGGCTTTTCGGGACTGGCGCGCGTCGTCTGCGGCCAGCAGCTTTCGGTCGCGAGCGCGCGGGCGATCTGGTCGCGCTTTGCGGCGCTGCCCGGGGCGCTGACGCCGGAGGGCTATCTGCGGCTCAGCGAAGCGAAAGTGCGCGGCGTTGGATTTTCGGCCGGCAAGTTCCGGACCGTGCGCGCCATCGCCGAGGCGATCGTTGCCGGCGCGCTCGATCTGGGCCGGGTCGAGACGATGAGCGCCGAAGACGCCACCACCTATCTCACCGCGCACAAGGGGATCGGGCCGTGGACGGCGGAGATCTACCTCATGTTCTGCACGGGGCACCCGGACATTTTCCCCGTCGGCGACCTTGCGCTGCGCAAGGCGGTCGGCCATGCCTTGGGCATGGACCACACCCCGACCGCCGCCGAGCTGACCGAGATCGCGAGGTCGTGGGCGCCCTATCGGCACAGCGCGGCGCTGCTGTTCTGGCGCTACTATGCCACCGTCATGCGCAGGGCGACGGGAACGGCGCTGTGAGCGAGACGCCGAAACTCTCGGGCCCGATGCTGCCGCCGAAATCCGGCGGCGTGCCCAAGCAGCTGATGGTGCTGCTCCACGGCTACGGCGCGGACGGGGCCGACCTCATCGGGCTCGGCTACCAGTGGCGCGAACTTTGGCCGGACATGGCGTTCATCGCGCCGAACGCGCCCGACCCCTGCGCGCAGAACCCCTCCGGCTACCAGTGGTTTCCGCTGAGCGGCGCTCCCATCGCCGGC
>CAYRZM010000139.1:0-4432 GCA_964428685.1 uncultured Devosia sp.
GTCGGTGCGGGGGACGTACGCCTCGGGCTGGTAGTAGTCGTAGTAGGAGACGAAGTACTCCACCGCGTTCTCGGGAAAGAAGCTCTTCATCTCGCCGTAGAGCTGGGCGGCGAGGGTCTTGTTGGGGGCGAGGATGAGCGCCGGACGCTGGGTGCGCATGATGGTCTGCGCGGCGGTGAAGGTCTTGCCGGAGCCGGTGACGCCGAGGAGGACCTGGTCGGTCTCGCCGTTGTTGACGCCTTCGACGAGCTCGGCGATGGCCGAGGGCTGGTCGCCGCGCGGCTCGTAGGGGGTGACCAGCTTGAACGGGATTCCACCTTCTGATTTTTCTCGCGCCGCCGGACGGTGGGGCATCCACGCGGTGTTGCCTTCCACCTCCTTGCGGCCGTGGAGGATGATGTCCTCGAGGGCCTTGACGGTGGCCGAGATGCCGACGGTCTGCGCGCCCTCGAGGTTCTGGCCGGGGAGGGCGACGCGGCGGCCGGTGCCCGAGCCGGGGGTTTTGGCGCGGGGGGCAACCCCCCTCCCGTCCTCCCCCACAAGGGGGGAGGTGGCCGGAGCCGAACGGCCGGTCGAGGGCACGTGGCCGAAGCCGGCCTGCTCGGTTTCGCCGAAGCCTTCCAGATTGGTCGGGCGAATGACGGAGTTGGCCTTGGACTTGGGGGCCTTGAGCGACATGCCGGTGGCGGCCGAGCGCTTGCCTTTGCCCTTATCGACGATGGTCCCATCATCCTCGGGCTTCACGGGCTGCGGGACGAGCGGCTTGATGCCGGTGCCCCCGGCTTCCGCAGAACGGCGCGCGGCGTTGTCGAGGGCGCGCTTGTTCTTGAGGCGCTCCTGCGGCAGGCGCTTGTTGAGCCGATCCGCCTCGGCCTTCTCGATCTCGCCGATGAAGTCGTCGATGGAAAAGGATGGCTCTTTGCTGGCCGGCATCAGCGCGCTCGCAGACGGAGATTTCGATGGAGCACCATAGATAGGAGTGCTGCCAGGAAATGTCAGTGGGTCGTCACCATGAGGGTGCCCGAGTCTCTTAGCACGGCGGGAACGGAGAGGGAACGATCGCCGTGTTCCCCGCCGCGCGCACTGGCTATGGTTCGGCGTTGCGTCGTGATTTGCGGGTAGGGCCGTGATCGACACTGATCTCCTGGCCATTGTCGGCCTGATCTATGACGCTGTGCTGGATCCGAGCGGGTGGCACCGGGCGCTCGAGGCGATCGTCGTGCGCCACGGCTGGTTCAATGCGTCGATGTCGGTTGCCGATCTGCCGCGCGGGCAGGAGGTGCTCAGCGTCGCGATCAATCTGCCGGCGAGCTTCTTCGAGGAGGCTCCCAAGCATATGGACGAGGTGCTCGACATGTGGGGCGGACCGGCGCGCCTCGCCGGGTTCCCGCTCGAAGAGCCCATCGTGATGTCGGATGTGACGGACCGCGCGCAGTGGACGCGCTACGCATACTATCGCAACTGGGCGCTGCCGCAGGGGCTGGTCGACCAGGTGGGAATCGCGCTGGCACGCGACCGGACGGCGATCTCCAATGTTGCCTTCGGCATCCACGACACCATGGTCGTCGATCTGCGGATGCTCGAGGAGCTGCGCATCCTCGCTCCGCACCTGAGGCGGGCGGCTGCCATCGCCCGCATTCTCGAAAACTCCGTGGCGCGGGCGGCGACCTTCGAGGCGGCGCTGGATGCGACCAGAGCGGGGGCGATCCTGGTGGGCGA
The DNA here is from genome assembly GCA_964428685.1 of uncultured Devosia sp. Classification (GTDB taxonomy): domain Bacteria; phylum Pseudomonadota; class Alphaproteobacteria; order Rhizobiales; family Devosiaceae; genus Devosia_A. The sequence goes on from CAYRZM010000139.1 coordinate 1,720, forward strand.
CGACATGCGGATCATCCACGCCAACTCCGCCGCCGAGGAGATGCTGGGCCGGGGCGATCCGATCCATGTCTCCAACGGAAGGCTGCGGCTGACGGCTGAGCTGATGCCGGGACACCTCGATGCGGCGGTTTCGGCGGCTTCGGACGGGCCGGGCGCCATCGGCCGGCAGGGAATCGGTATTCCGGCGCGTCGCGGCGACGGCACGCCGCTCGTGACCCATGTGATGCCGCTGGAGATGCGACAGGGCGGCCGCGCCGGAGCCGATGCCGTGGTCTTCGTGGCGGATACCGGGGGCGCCGAGCCGGCCCCGTCAGAGTCGCTGGAGCTGCTCTATGGGCTGACGCCGGCCGAGACGCGCGCCTTCGAGCTGGTGACCAGCGGACAATCGAGCGAGGCGATCGCCCATGCGATGGGGATCGCGACGAGCACGCTGCGGACGCACCTGCTGCGCGTCTACGACAAGACCGGCCGGCATTCGCGCACCGGGCTCATGCAACTGGCGCGCGAGCTGAAGCTACCCGGCTAGCCGTCGAGGCCGGCCGGGACACGGCGCGCCGCAGCACGGCGAGCAGGCCATGCTGTGCAATGAACGCCGCGTAGTCGCGATAGGCCGGATCGCGCGACAGGTGGCGTTCTTCGGTTTTCGCACGCAGGACGTAGATCAGGTTGGCACCGCCGAGGAGCAGACACGCCTGTAGAGCGGCGCTCCAGCTCGTGGCGACGAAAGGCACCGAAATCATCCACCAGCTCAAATTCTTGCTGACATAGGCCGGGTGCTTGAGCCAGCGATAGGGACCGCTGGTGATGATGCCGCGGTGGGTGAGGTTGGAGAAGCGCAGGCCGAAGGCCGCGGTGGACCACGCATAAACGAAGACAAGCGCCAGGATCGCGGTGCCCCACGTCCCGTAAAGCCACGGCCAGGGCGCGAAGACCGCGCCCCAGTCGAGCCCGTCGCGATCGTAGAGCAGGTAGGTGCCGCCGACGCCCTTGAAGAAGGGGTCGTAGCAGACGAGGCAGATGACCCAGCCGCCGAGAGTCGGCTCGACCGACCGGATGTGGGTGTCGATGATCCGGAAAGTCAGCGTGTAGGCGACCGCCGCGAGCAGCACGTCGAAGAGGTAGAAGAGGTCCATCAACCGATCGAAGATGCCGGGGAAATCGAACGGCGACGGCAGCAGCGGGCGCGACCAGAGCAGCCCCAGATCTGCCGTGACGAAGCCGACCATCAGCGGCAGGAAGAACGCCTTAACGGCCCAGCCGAGCGCGTGACCGCGGAGCGGGGTCCAGTCCGCCGGCGGGCAGCCGAGGATCAGCGCGCCGAGCTGCGCATAGGCGTCGTCCGGCTCTTCCTGACGCCGATCGACCCAGGCGACGTAGAGCGGCGACAGCACAATGATTGCCGGCAGGCAGGTCAGGGCCGCTTCGAGAAAGGGGTGGTACTGGTCTGCCGCGTATTCCGGGAGGAGCCAGTAGACGGCGGCGATGACCGCGATGGTCGCCCAGAAGCCAAGCAGCTTGCGGAGGATGCGGGACTGATCGAGCGGGCGGAGCGGCCGGCGCGAGAGGCCGGTGCCGGGGTTGCGATGGCTGCGATAGAGGCCGACGTCGACAGTGAGCATCGCAGCGGCTGCCGCCGCGAGAACGACGAGCGTCTTCAGCCAGCCGGGCTGCAGCCAGTCGCGCAGAAGCACGGCGGCGCTCAGCGCTGCGACCACCCCGGCAACGCCGGTCAGCATGCCGCTGGCCGAGCGTGGAGGCGGGCGCGCATTGGTTCCGGCGACCGGCGATGAGGCGTCCCCAGTGGACATGGCGACCGGTCAGCAGGCCGCACCAGACGTACCGGAGCTTCCACCGTTGCCGCTGCTGGCTTGGCCGGACGTGCCGGAGCTCGCGCCGCCACTGGAGCCGGTGCTGGACTGACCGGAGGTGCCGGATGTGCCACCGTTGCCGCTGCTCGCCTGGCCGGATGTGCCCGAGCTGGCCCCGCCGTTGCCCGACGACGCGCCGCAATGGCTGGGCGGGCCGAAGCCAGTGGTGCCGGTTGCGAAGGGCAGGGGAGTCGCCGCCGCGGCCGCGCCCCCGCACTCGTTTCTCGCCAGCTCGGCGATGAGGCTCCTGCTGCCGGGGTCGGTCACGGCAGCGGCGAGCGCCCCAAGGCCCGCTTCGAGATCGTCGCAGCTGTTGCCGAAGGGATGCCGGTGATGGGCCCGGTCGATGATCGTATTCACTGCCGCAATGATGGCGTCATCGCCGGGCTTGCCGGCGAGAAACAGCCCGACCGCCGATTCGCAGCGCGGTGGTGAGGAATAGTCGGGGCAGAAGTCGGCGAGACCGGCCGGGGCCGCCTGCAGCGGCGAGAACGCAGCAGCCACGCCTGCCGCGACCAGGGCTCAGGGGGCAAGAAAAGTAAAGGCCTTCATGGCAACGACTCCCGGATTTTGCCGGGATGTTGCAAGGCGCAGGCGGGCAGAGCGTCCACCATTTGGTGGAGGGCGGGGCCGGGAGATTGGGGCTAGACGGGTGATGGGCGGGCAAAAAGTCCGCCCGGATGATCGGGTTGCCGGGTCAACTGGCCGTCAAATGACATAGCGAATGGCGCCGAGATCGGGCATGAAATGGGCTCATGCCGATTTCCAGCCGCTTTGCGGTCCGCTCCACGTTCGTGTTCCTGCTGGTCGGATTCCTGGCGCTGCTGGGGATCGTGGGGGCCAAT
>CAYRZM010000140.1:0-17327 GCA_964428685.1 uncultured Devosia sp.
CGGGCCACGATCCCCTGGTTGCGCGTCGACCAGAGGCTCTTTTTGCCCCGCGGTGTGTAGCGCTGGAGGAAGCTCCTGTCGTCGAAGGGCTTCCGGATGGCGTCGATCCAGCCCCAGCAGAGCGCCTCCTCGAAGCCCTCGATGTTGGTGACCGAGGGCAGGCCCGAGCCCTTCTTGTGGAGCTTGATCCAGAGCTCAGGCGCGCGCGCGTGGTTCCTGCGGTACCACGCCGTCAGCGCCTTGAGGGTCTTGAACTCATGGACGGCGTCCGGGTCGACGGCGAACGGTGCCATCAGCTCGGCGCCCCGGGCCGCAATGCCTTTTCGAGCGCCGGGTCGAGCCGGTCGGTCTGCGGCAACAGGATGCCGAACGTGGTGGTCAACACCTCGCGGATTTCGCCGACGCTGGTGAGCATCCGCCGCGTCGTCTCGTTGCCGTCATGGATGTTGAGCCGCGCATTGTAGAGGCCGTAGCGCTTGCTGCCCTCGACCCGCGCGGCCGTGAGGTCGTCCTTGAACAGGCCCATCGCGATGTCGTTCATGGCGATGTAGTCCTCGAGCGTGCGCGGCGTGAGATCGAACTGGTAGAGCGCGCGCCACTCGCCGCGAATTTCCGCCTCGACCCGCCACAGCGGCTCGCCGCCGCTCAGCCGGAAGCGGCCGTTCGGCGTCTCCTGCTCGATGCCGGCGCGGAGCCGGAGCGGGGCGGTCATCACCTGGCCGCCGAAGCCGACATCGGCGAGGTGGGGCGTGCCGCCGACATCGACCAGCAGCACCATGTGGTTGAGCTGGGGCTCAAAGCCCTCTGCCTCACCCCAGAGCACGCCCCCGGCCAGGGGCGTCACGCCGAAATCCATGGCTTCGAGCGCGGCCTTGAGCAGCAGGTTCTGTTCGAAGCAGTAGCCGCCGCGGCGCTCGACCACGAGCTTCTGCTCGAGGTCGCTCAGCTGCAGCCGCACCGGCAGCTCCATCAGCGGATTGAGGTTTTCGAACGGAATCGCGGCCGGATGCAGCCGGTGCACCATCTCGAGGGTCGAGAGGGTCGGCGCGATCGAGCCCGCATAATTGATCCGCTTGAGATAGGCCTCGAGATTGGCCTCGTCGCTCACCCTCGTCCCCGCCCGCCGGTTTCGGGACCGGCATAATGGGCAACGCGGCGCCGTTTGTCACCCTCGGATGAGGGGCTGGCCGCGGGCGGCCGCGATGGTCCGGCGCACCGCCTCGGGATCGGTCAGCGTCAGCTCGAACTCGCGCTCGAGCGCGGTGCCACCCATCCCGACCTGCGGGTTGCGGAACGCCATGCCGCTGGGGATGGTCCGGAGCGCCGCAAAGTGCAGCTCGTCGGCGCCCGAGCCCGCCCGCACTGCCGCGATGTTGGCTTCATCGAGCGCGCCGCACGCCATGATGGTGATGCGGCCCCGCGCCGCGTCGTGGGTGCGGCGGAGGATGTCGATGCCCTCGAGCGCGGTGTCGCGCTGTCCGCTCGTCAGCACGCGGTCGACGCCGGCGCGCACCAGCGCTTCGATCGCCTCTTCCGGGTCGCGCGTCATGTCGAAGGCGCGGTGGCAGGTGACCTTCATCGGCCGCGCCGCCGCGGTCAGCTCCGTCATGCGCGCCTCGTCGATCCGCCCGTCGGCGGTAAGGCAGCCGGAGACGACGCCCGCGACCCCGAGCTCGCGGCAGGCCGCCACGTCGTCGAGCATGGTTTCGTATTCGAGCGGCGAATAGAGGAAGTCGCCGCCGCGCGGCCGGATGATCACGTGGAACGGGATTCTGGCGATGCGCAGCGCCTGCCGCACCACGCCCATGCTGGGGGTCAGTCCACCCTCGAGCAGGCTCGCGCAGAGCTCGACGCGGTCGGCGCCCGCCTCCTGCGCCGCGGCGAGACCGTCGATGCCCTCGACGCAGATTTCGATCAGCAGGTCTTTCGGCATGGCAGGTGGCATATCCTTGTGAAGCGGGTCCGGCGGTCCGACCTGGCGGGCATCCTAGCGCGCAAGCTCGGCGAGATCGCGATAGGCCGCAAGGCATTCGGGATTGGCCAGCGCCGTGTCGTTGGCGATCGGCCGGTTGTTGATCGTGTCGCGCACCGCGACTTCCGACACCTTGCCCGAGCGCGTGCGCGGAATTTCGCGCACCGCGACGATCCGCGCCGGCACGTGCCGCGGCGTCGCGCCCGAGCGGATGCGGGCCCGGATGGTCTGTTCGAGCTCGGCATCGAGCGGCGCGCCGTCGCGCAGCCGCACGAAGAGGACGATCCGCTCGTCCCCCTGCCAGGCCTGTCCCACCGCCACGGCCTCGATCACCTCGGGAATGGTCTCGACCTGCCGGTAGATCTCGGCGGTGCCGATGCGCACCCCGCCGGGGTTGAGCGTCGTGTCGGAGCGGCCGTGGATCACGTAGCCGCCCGACGGGCGCCGCTCGACGAAATCGCCGTGCGTCCACACGCCCGGGAAGCGCTCGAAATAGGCCGCGCGATAGCGGCTGCCGTCGGGATCGGCCCAGAAGCCGACCGGCATCGAGGGGTGCGAGCGGAGGCAGACGAGCTCGCCCGCGACGCCCTCGACCGGCACGCCGTCCGGCCCGTAGCTGGCGACCGCCATGCCCAGCATCGGGCCCTGCAATTCGCCGCGCCGGACCGGCAGTGTCGGCACGCCGCCGAGAAAGCACCCGCAGATGTCGGTGCCGCCCGAGATCGAGGCGACATGGAGGTCGCTCTTCCAGTCGCGATAGAGATAGTCGAAGCTTTCGGGCAGAAGCGGCGAGCCGGTCGAGAGCAGGGTGCGAAGGCTCGCAAGGCTGTGCGTCGTCCGCGGCACGAGGCCCGCCTTGTGGCTGGCATCGATGTATTTGGCGGAGGTGCCGAAGACGTCGATCCGCTCGGCATCGATGAGGTCGACGAGGCGCGCCGGTGTGGGGTAGGCCGGGTTGCCGTCATAGGTCACGAGCGTTGCGCCGGCGGCGAGGCCGCTGATCAGCCAGTTCCACATCATCCAGCCGCAGGTGGTGTAGTAGAAGAGCCGGTCGCCGTCCCGCAGATCGACGTGCAGCACCTGCTCCTTCATGTGCTGGAGCAGCAGTCCGCCGCCGGCATGGACAATGCCCTTGGGCCGGCCCGTCGTGCCCGACGAAAACAGGATCGCCATCGGCGCATCGAACGCCTGCCGCACATAGGCGATGGGCGCGGGTCTGTAGGGCGCGAGCCAGTCCGCAAGGCTTGTCGCGGGCTTGCCCCCGATCGATGGACTGTCCGCTTCGCCGAGGATCACGACGCGCGTCACCGACGCGGCGGCCGCGACCGCCGCGATGCTCGGCCGCACATCGACGGTCTTGCCGGCATAGCTGTAGCTGGGCACCGCGACGAGGATCTTGGGCGCCACCTGTCCGAGCCGGTCGCCGGCGCCGGCGGGTCCGAAATCGGGCGAACACGAGGCCCAGACGGCGCCGATCGCGGCACTCGCCAGATAGAGCGCAATCGACTCGATGTCGTTGGTGACGATGCCGGCGACGCGGTCGCCCGCACCGACGCCCTCGGCGCGCAGCGCCTGCACCATGCGCGACACGAGGACGTGGAGATCGCGGCGGGTGAGGCTGCGGCGCGTGCCGTCGTCGCGGTGCGCGATGATCGCGATGCGGTCGTCGGGATCGCGCAGCGCATTCTCGGCGTAGTTGAGGCGCGCCTCGGGGAAGAAGCGGTCGGCCCGCATGTCGGCGCCCGCAACGAAGCTGCGCGCCCCCTTGTCGCCGATGATGCCGAGGACATCCCAGAGACGATCGTAGAAGTCGCCGGGCGATGCGAGCGACCAGGCATGAAGGGCAGCGTAGTCGGTGGGCTCGAAGCCCTGTCCGGCGGCAAAGCGCGCCAGGGCGCTCTGTGCGACGCGATGGTCGCCGGGCTGCCACAGGATCTCGCCGATACCCTCAGCCACGTGTGCCCGCCCTGGCGATCCGGCGGCCCCGATCCGGCGAGCCGTCCGGCAGCCGGGTCAGCCGTTCAGCCCCGGGAGCGCGATGGTGGAGCCAAACGGAATCGAACCGTCGACCTCTTGAATGCCATTCAAGCGCTCTCCCAACTGAGCTATGGCCCCATTCTCGCGATGTGGCGCCCCGGACGGCCGGGCCGGCCGAAGCGCGCCGTGGTTCTATTGAAGCGTCCTGGGCGACGCAAGCCTATCTTTCGTCGCCGCCGACGTCGAAATCGAGGTTCTCGTCTTCCTCTTCGTCTTCCTCGAGGAAGGCGTCTTCATCTTCGCCGATGTCTTCGACTTCCTCGACGTCCTCGACGTCCGGAATCTCTTCCTCTTCGGTGCCCGCTTCCTCGGCGTCGGCATCCTCGAGCGAGATCACCTCCGGCTCCTCGCTGGGCGCCGCGGCGGCGACCTCCTCGACCTCGATCTCCTCCTCGTCCTCCGGCTCCTCTTCGCGCTCGCTCGCCTTGCGCGACGTGTTCTGCTCGAAATAGGAGCGCGGATAGGATTTTCCGGTGTAGGGCGAGACGATCGGGTCCCGGTTGAGGTCGTAGAACTTCTTGCCGGTCTCGGGGTCTTCGCGCTTGGTACCACGGCTGTCTTTGGCCAAGGCTGGTTCCTTTATCTCGATGTCCGAAAACGCGGGGCCGCCCCGCCTGGGTTCGTCCGGTTAGGGGGAAAGGCTGGCCCTGTCAAACGCAAAAGCGCCGAAAAAGTGACGCCTGCCGTTCGCCCATTTGCCTCCGCCCCGCGGCAGGTGATAGCCCTTCGCGCCGCTTGAGGTCTTCCCGCCCATGGCCCTGACACCCGCCGTTCCCGTCGCGCTTTCGGCCAGGCGATCGCCCTGGCTGCGCGGCGCCGTGCGCGTGCCGGGCGACCGCGCCGTGTCGCGCCTCGCGCTGGTGCTGGCGGCGCTGGCGCGCGGCGAGAGCGTCATCGAGAACACCAGCGGCACCGCCGACATCGCCGCCTTCGCCGCAGCGCTCCGCCAGCTCGGCGCCAGCGCCGAGCTCAAGGCCGGCATCTGGCGCGTCCGCGGCATGGGTGTCGGTGCGTTCCTTGCGCCCGAAGCCCCGATCGATCTCGGCCCGATGGGCGAGGGCGCCCTGCTGCTGATCGCGCTGCTCGGCGCCCACGATTTCGAGACCCGCTTCACCGGCTACGTGCCGACCGCGATGGGCGAGGCGCTGCTCGATTTCCTCCATCGCACCGGCGCCTATGTGGGGCGCAAGGACGCAACGATCACCCTGCGCGGCCCGCGCTTCGGCCTGCCGCTCGACCTGAGGCTCCCCGCCGAAGCGCTGGCCCTCAAGGCGCCGCTCCTGCTCGCCGCGCTCGTCACCACCGGCACCAGCTATCTCCACGTGCCCGAAGGCAGCGATCCCTCCGACAGCATCGCCGGGGCGTTCGGCGCCGCCATCTCGTCGGCCCCGGACGAAACCGGCACCCGCATCTCGATCGAAGGCATGGCGCCGCTCAATGGCCGCACCCTCGTCGTGCCGGGCGATCCGGTGTTTGCCGCCTATCCGGCGGTGGCCGCGCTCATCGCCCCGGACTCCGAGATCGCCGTCGAGGCGCTGTCGCTCGCCCCGACCCGCATGGTGCTGCTCGACGCGCTGAAGCTCCTGGGCGGGTCGCTGCGCATCGAGCCGCCCAAGGGCGGCGCGCGCGACACCGCCGACCTCGTCGCCACCCACGGCAAGCTCAAGGGCGCGCCGATCCCGGCGAGCCTTCGCATCGAGCCCGAGGACTTCCCCATCCTTGCGGCGGCGGCGGCCTTCGCCGAGGGCGAAACCGTGTTCGAGGGGCTGGGCGAGGGGCTGCCGCGGCTCAATCTCACCCGCGCGCTTCGCGCCAACGGCGTCGAATGCGAGGAGCGCCCGGGCGGCCTCCTGGTCCGGGGCGCCGCGCGCGCGCCCGGCGGCGGCACGGTCGCGACGCGGCTTGACCCCAAGCTCGCCATGGCGTTCCTCGTCCTCGGCATGGCCGCCGACAAGCCGGTGACGGTCGACGATGGAGGCGTGGTGTCCGAGCTCTTTCCGGGCTTCGTCGAAGCCTTCGAGCACATCGGCGTCCGCTTCACCGGCGGCGGCGCCAAGTGATCGTCGCCGTCGACGGACCCGCCGCCTCCGGCAAGGGCACCCTCGCGGCGGGTCTGGCCGCCCATTACGGGCTGCCGCATCTCGACACGGGCCTGCTCTATCGCGCCGTCGGCCTCGCCGTCCGCGACTGGGTCGATTCCGCGCAATTGGAGACAAAGGCGACCGCGGCGGCCCAGGCCCTCGATGCGGCGCATCTGAGCAACCGCGAGGCCCTGACCTCCGCCGAGGCGGGAAGTCTTGCGAGCAAGGTTGCCGTCTTCGCCCCGGTGCGCGCGGCGCTCCGCCAGTACCAGCGCGATTTCGCCCGCCAGCCGGGCGGCGCGGTTCTCGATGGCCGCGACATCGGTACCGTGATCTGCCCCGATGCCGACGTGAAGCTCTTCATCGAAGCCGACAGCAAGTCGCGCATGGAGCGCCGCGCCCGCCAGTTCGAGGCCGCCGGACGCGTGGTTGACCGCTACGCCCTCTATCACCAGATAGAGGAGCGGGACGCGCGCGACCGCGCCAACCCCAATGGCGGCTTTTATCCCGCGCCCGACGCCCACTTGCTGGACACGACGCGATTGGATATAGACGCCGCACTCCGCGCTGCCGTCGCCATTGTCGACGGGGTCATGGCCGGCAAGGCCAGGGGCTAGCCCCTAAATCCATCCTTCGCCGCCTGCCCCCTCGCCATCGTCCAAGGACCGGCCGCGGCGACTTCAACCCAATCGCTGGCCCGCGCTTTCGCGCACCGGATCGCCTTTGCATGGCGATAGAGCCGGGCCGGCTCAATCCAGCCACCGGGCGCATTGGAGAGGTATTTGGCTACGCAAGCTGCAGTGAAAGAGGATTTCGAGTCCCTGCTCATGGACTCCTTCATCGACAACGAGCCGATGGAAGGCGCCGTGGTGAAGGGCAAGGTGGTCGCGATCGAAAAGGATCTGGCGATCATCGATGTCGGTCTGAAGACCGAGGGGCGCATCGCGCTCAAGGAATTCGGCCAGGCCGGCCGTGACGGAACCATCAAGGTCGGTTCCGAGGTCGAGGTCTATGTCGACCGCGTCGAGAACGCCGTCGGCGAGGCCGTGCTCAGCCGCGAGAAGGCCCGCCGCGAAGAGAGCTGGGTCAAGCTCGAGGAAATGTACAACGCCAACCAGCGCGTCGAAGGCACCATCTTCAACCAGGTCAAGGGCGGCTTCACCGTCGACCTCGAAGGCGCCGTCGCCTTCCTGCCGCGCTCGCAGGTGGACATCCGCCCGATCCGCGACATCGGCCCCTTGATGAATGTTCCGCAGCCCTTCGCCATCCTCAAGATGGACAAGCGCCGCGGCAACATCGTCGTTTCCCGCCGCGCCATTCTCGAAGAGAGCCGCGCCGAGCAGCGCTCCGAGATCGTCCAGCAGCTCGAGGAAGGCCAGATCGTCGACGGCGTGGTCAAGAACATCACCGACTACGGTGCGTTCGTCGACCTCGGCGGCATCGACGGCCTGCTGCATGTCACCGACATCGCCTGGCGCCGCGTCAACCATCCGTCCGAAGTGCTGTCGATCGGCGAGACCATCAAGGTCCAGATCATCCGCATCAACCACGAGAGCCACCGCATCTCGCTCGGCATGAAGCAGCTCCAGGCCGACCCGTGGGAAGGCATCGAGGCCAAGTATCCGGTGGGCGCCAAGTTCACCGGCCGCGTCACCAACATCACCGACTACGGCGCGTTCGTCGAGCTCGAGCCGGGCATCGAAGGTCTGATCCACGTCTCGGAAATGAGCTGGACCAAAAAGAACGTCCACCCCGGCAAGATCGTCTCCACCTCGCAGGAGGTTGAGGTCATGGTGCTCGAGGTCGATCCCGAGAAGCGCCGCATCTCGCTGGGCCTTAAGCAGACGCTGGCCAATCCGTGGGAGACCTTCGCCGAGAAGTTCCCGATCGGCTCGACCATCGAGGGCGAGGTCAAGAACAAGACCGAGTTCGGCCTCTTCGTCGGCCTCGACGGCGACGTCGACGGCATGGTCCACCTTTCCGATCTCGACTGGCAGAAGCCGGGCGAGCAGGCGCTCGACGAGTACAACCGCGGCGACATCGTCAAGGCCAAGGTGCTCGACGTCGATGTCGAAAAGGAGCGCATCTCGCTCGGCATCAAGCAGCTCGCGACCGGCGACGAGAAGGACGCCTCGGGCGAGGGCCTCAAGAAGGGGTCGGTCGTCACCGGCACCGTCACCGAGGTCAACGACGGCGGCATCGAAGTGAAGATCGCGGATTCGGAAATGACCGCGTTCATCCGCCGCGCCGACCTGAGCCGCGACCGCAACGACCAGCGCCCCGAGCGCTTCGCCAAGGGCGACAAGGTCGATGCCCGCGTCACCCAGTACGACCGCAAGACCGGCAAGATCGCGCTGTCGATCAAGGCCCTCGAAATCGCCGAGGAGAAGGAAGCGGTCGCCGCTTACGGCTCGTCGGATTCGGGCGCCTCGCTCGGCGACATCCTGGGCGCCGCGCTCAAGGACCGCGAGAAGAAGTAACGTCTCCACGCCGCATCATCACGAAGGCCCGCGTCACCGCGGGCCTTTTCTTTTGCGCTAGAGCTCGCGCAACAGATACCGGATGCCGCGGATGATCGCCGGCCCGCTCCGCGCGCTGGGCTCGCGATGGGTCGCGAGCGTCGCGACCGTGAAGGGCGGCGCTGGCGGCTGCGCGCCACCCGCGAGGATGTGGTTGGCGCGCTCGCGGAAGAGCTCCACCTGCCGCGTCAGCCGCGACTGGAACAGGTGGAAGAAGCCGCCCGCATATTCGGTGCCGATGCCGTAGTAGCCATAGCTGCCCAGCCGCCAGATCTCGCCCTCGGGCTCCTGGTAGTAGCCGAACGGATAGAGCGCCCGGTAGGCGAACCCCATCGCATCGGCGACGACGCTCAGATTCTGCGCCGCGTCGAGCCGAAGCCCGCGCTTGAGCCGCGGCCGACCGAGCGTTTCGTGGGCGGCCCGCGACAGGATCAGGAACGAGGGGGCCGCATAGATCGCCAGGTTCGGCCGGTGGTGGTTGGCCGACTGCGCCAGACCGATGAACGATTTCGTGTCGAGGGCAAAGGCCGCCGCCTCTTCCACCGCCGCCCGCGAATAGGCGAGGCAGTCGATGTCGACAAAGCCGATGGCCTCGTGCCGCGGCAGCTCCGTGCGGGCCAGCTCGTCCAGCCAGCGCTGGTGGTCCACCCGCCGCTCCGTATAGGTCACCTCGACCCCGATATGGCGCCACGCCGCCTGGTGCGCTTCGACGATCGCCCGGCTCATGTTCGGCCAGTAGAGGCAATGGAGGGGGACTTGCGCCATACCGGGCTCGGTATCACGCGCCCCCGCCGCCGCCAACTCACGCGCCCCGCCGGCCCGGCCACCGCCAGGTGCGTGCCCCGCGAATCGCCGTTGCCACCGACCGGTCCGCGCGCTAGCCGTGCGGGCAGATCGTCACGGGCGAAACCATGAAGCTCCCCGGCGTCGCCTGGCGCGCCATGACCGGCTACGACCTTGCCGCCGTCACCGATATCGCCGGCGTGGTCCATCCGGCCTTCTTCGAGGCGCCGGAGGTGCTGGCCGAGCGACGGCAGCTCTATCATCACGGCGCCTACCTGCTCGAGGTGAACGAACGGCCCGCCGGCTATGTGCTGAGCCACCCCTGGACGCTGGGGGCGGTGCCGCCGCTCAATGCGCCGCTCGGGGCGCTGCCCGCGGCGGCCGACAGCTACTACCTCCACGATCTGGCGCTGCTGCCGGTGGCGCGGCGCATCGGGGCCGCGAGCTTCATCGTCGATGCCTTGGCCAAGCATGCCGCCGCGCACGGCTTTGCGACGATGAGTCTGGTGGCGGTCAACGGCAGCCAGGGATTCTGGGAGCGGCACGGCTTTGCGGTCGAGGAGCGGCCGGATCTCGCCGACAAGCTCCTGAGCTACGAGCCGGCCGCGCGCTACATGGTGCGGCGGCTCGCAAGGCCTCAGTAGAAGCGCTGGTAGCCCCGGGTCTCGACCCGGCGCAGGCCGAGATCGCGAAGGCCGGCATCGTTGAGGCCGGCGATATAGGCGCGGTCGGCGCGGCGGCTGGCGAGGGCGGCGAGCGCCGCGCCCACGGCGTGGACGGCGAAAGCGGTGTGAATGCGGAGGCGGGCGAGGGGGGCGGGGCGGTAGAGCATCGGAAGTCTCCTCGGTTTCGATGCGGCCACGATGCCGCCGCACCCCGCTCAGGTCTTTGGCGCAAAGCTGAAGAGTTCTGAAATCGTCTGATGACCGCCGCTTTGGCCTGCTATGTTGCGGCATGGTGCAGTTCGGCGATTTCCGGCTAAGTCCCCGCGACCGCGAGGTTTTGGGCCCCGACGGGCGTATCGAGCTGACCGGCCGCGCCTTCGACCTGCTGCGCGCGTTCCTCGGCTCGCCCGACACCATCCTCGACAAGGACGCGCTCTTTGCCGCCGCCTGGCCGGGCCTCATCGTCGAGGACAACACCCTTCAGGTCCACATCTCCGCCCTGCGCAAGGCCCTCGGCCCCGGGCTGATCGCCACCGTCCATGGGCGCGGCTACAAATATGTCGGCCCGGCGCCGATCGATGACGCGGCGCCCCTGCCGCCGCCCGCTGCCGCCCCGGCCGAATCGCGCCGCGGCAACCTCGCCCGCTACCAGTCCACCTGCATCGCACGCGACACCGAGATCGCGGCCGTGCGGGGGCTGCTGGCCCAACATCGGCTGGTGTCGATCGTCGGGCCCGGCGGCGTCGGCAAGACGACGCTCGCAACCGCTGTGGCGGCGGAACTTCAGGCGCCCGCCGGCGGTGTCTGGCTCATCGACCTCGCCGCGCTCGACACGGGCGCCTTCATTCCGAGCGTCATCATCCAGACGCTTGGGGTGCCCTTCCGCGCCGGTCAGAAGGCCGGCGAGGCCATCGCCGAACATCTGCGGCGCAACGAATCGATTCTCATTTTCGACAATTGCGAGCATGTGCGGGCCGATGCCGCGGCGATGATCCACGAGCTCCTGATCGACGTGCCGGCGCTCAAGATCATCGCGACCTCGCAGGTGTCGCTGAGCCTTGGCGAAGAGCGCGTGTTCAAGCTGCTGCCCTTCGCGCTCGCGGCGGATGGCGACCACGACGCAGCGTCGGCGCAGTTCCTCAGCTATTGCTACGAGCTCTTCGGCGAGCAGCTGAGTGCTGCCGACCGGCCCGTGGTGGAGCGGCTCTGCCGCCGGCTCGACGGCGTCGCGCTGGCGCTCAAGATGGCCGCGGCGCGCGCTGCGACGCTCGGGATCGAGACCGTCGACCGTCAGCTCGAGCAGCAACTCGCCGGCCTCGATGCGACTTGGCAACCGGGCGCGCCGCGGCACCAGTCGCTGCTCGCCTCGCTCAACTGGAGCTATGCGCTGCTGACGCCTCAGGACCAGCGCATGCTGCGCGCGGTGGGCGTGTTCCAGGGCAGCTTCTCGCTTGCTGCGGCCAAAGCCGTCGCTGGGGCGGATGCCGAGACCCATACCGGCGAGCTGGTACGGCGCTCGCTGCTGGTGCGCGGCGAGGCGGGCCGCTATCGGCTGCTCGACAGCACGCGCCGCTTTGCGCTCGACCGACTCATCGAGATCGGCGAAGCGCCGGCGGCGCGCGCCGCGCATGCACGCTTCATGACCGAAGTGTTCGAGCAGAGCATTACGCGCTGGGAGGAGTTGCCCGACAGGGAATGGAAGGCGATCTACGAGCCCGACAGCGCCAACCTGCGTGCCGCGCTCGCCTGGACGCTGACGCAGCCGGATCAAACCGCCTACGCCGCGCTGGCGGCGGCCAGCTGGCGCTACTTCTGCGTCGAGCAGCTCGGCGCCGAGGGTCTCGCGAGCGTCGAAGCGGCGGAGCCCAGCTTCGGGGCGCTCGATCCGCAGACGGCGGCACGGTTGCACCACGCGATCGGCGAGGTCTGCCGCTTCAACGCCATGGATATCCGCGCTCGGGCAGCACTGCTTCCGGCCGTCACCTGGTTCCGGCAGAGCGGGGATAAGGTCCGCTACTGGCAGGCTCTGGCAACGCTCACCTGGGGCACCTTGTTCTTCCGGCCGGAAGGCGAGGCGGACCCACTGATCGACGAAATGCGGGCCGAATTGCCCAAAATGCCCACCAGCAAGACCAAGGCCTGGTCGCTGGTCGCCACGGGCATGCGCATGTGGCAGACCGGCGAGACCGAGGCGGGCCTGGCGCGGGCGCGCGCCGGCCTCGCCATGCATATCGAGACCGGCAACACCGTCGGGCGCTTCCGCTCGGTGATGAATTTCGGCGAGATTCTGCACAATGGCGGCGCGACGGCCGAGGCAGTGGCTCTGGTCGAGGACGCCTTGCCCGACCTGCGAATGAGCGGCCTGCCGCTGCAGCTGACCAACCATCTGAGCAACGTGGCGGTTTACAAGTTCTCGCTGGGCGACCCGGCAGGTGCGGCGGCGGCGGTGCGCGAAGCCGTGACCATCGCGCCGCGCGACCAGAGCTACTGGTATATGTGCCTGCTCCAATGCGCGGTGGAGATGCTGCTTCACGAGGGCGCGCCGCGCGATGCCGCCTTGCTTCTGGGCATTGTCGACAAGCGGATCGCGGACTGGCCGGACGGCCGGCAGGCGACCGAGCAGACGCAGCGCGACCGCTTGCAAAAGCTCCTGGGGCAGGCGCTCGGCGACAGCGAGCGCGACCGACTCCTGGCGCAGGGCATGACGCTCGATCTTAATGATGCCGTTGAGCTCGCCCGCTTCGCCCCGGCCAATCGGGCAAATGCGATCTAGCGCCGCAACTTGCATTTGACGGCGCCGCCCGCTACCCCGCCTCACCGAACCGAGGGCGCCTCATGTCTGATCCGATCGTCGATCCCGCGAGCGCAATTCCCGCCGCGAGCGCACTGCGCCGCTCCCGTTTCCGCTGGCGCATCCTCGCCTTCGTCGCCCTCGTCGTCGCCATCCTCGCCGTCGCCGGCCGCTTTGCCACCGAATACGGGCTCTCGGGCGACCAGATCGCGCGCGTCGTCATCGACGGCACCATCACCACCGATCCGGCGCGCCTCAAGGTGATCGACACGCTCGCCAAGACCGACAGCGTCAAGGCGGTGATCGTCGCCATCAATTCGCCCGGCGGCACCACCGAGGGCGGCGAGGAGCTCTACCAGGCGCTCGGCCGGCTGCGCGCCAAAAAGCCGGTGGTCGCCGTGGTCAAGGAGCTCGGCGCCTCGGCCGCCTATATGACCGCCATCGCCGCCGACCGCATCTTTGCCGGCCGCCTGTCGCTGGTCGGCTCGATCGGTGTGCTGTTCGAGACCTACAACGCGGGCAAGCTGATGGACACCATCGGCATCGGCGCCGACAAGGTCGCCTCCGGCCCGCTCAAGGCCGAGCCCGACATCACCCATCCGATGACGCCGGAGGTCCGCGCCGAGCTCCAGGGCGTCGTCGACGACAGCTTCTCGTGGTTCGTCGACGTCGTCGCCGAGCGCCGCGGCATCGACCGCGCCACGGCCCTGCCGCTGGCCGACGGGCGCATCTTCACCGGCCAGCAGGGCCTTGCCGACAAGCTGATCGACGAGTTCGGCGGCGAGACCGAGGCGATCGCCTGGCTGCAGAGCGCCAAGGGCCTCAAGCCGGATCTGCCGGTCGCCACCTGGTATCCGGTCGAAAAACCCGGCTGGGACAATGTCGGCAAGTGGATCGGCGGCGAGGCGCGGGCCGCGCTGGGCCTTCCGGCGGACGGGCCGATCGTTCTTGACGGTTTGGTCTCCCTTTGGCAGGTTGCCCGCTGACTTAAGGAACACACGTTATCCCGTGACACGCGCTGGGGGGCGCGTCGCGTCACAAGGTCGACGATCCGGGGGCGCGATGATCAAGTCTGAACTGGTCGAAAAGCTTGCAGACGAGAATCCGCATCTGTTCCAGCGCGATATCGAGAACATCGTCAACGCCATTCTCGACGAGGTGGGCAACGCCATGGCGCGCGGCGACCGGGTCGAGCTCAGGGGCTTCGGTGCCTTCGCCGTCAAGAACCGGCCGGCGCGCGTCGGCCGCAACCCGCGCACCGGCGAACAGGTCGATGTGGGCGAAAAATACGTGCCCCAGTTCAAGGCCGGCAAGGAGATCCGCGAGCGGCTCAACCGCTGAGGCCGCGCGCTCCGGAACAGGGCTGAGATGTTGAGACGCATCGTTGGCTGGGTTGTGCTGGTGCCGCTGTGCCTGGTGCTGGTCGTCTTCGCCCTCGCCAACCGGCAACTCGTGGTCGTCAACTTCAATCCGCTGGTGCCGTCGGAATCGCTGGCGACGCCCGGCGTGGGCGTGCCGCTCTTTCTCGTCCTCTTCACCGTGCTGCTGGTCGGCGTCGTGCTCGGCGGCGTCGCCACCTGGTTCGCCCAGAGCCACCACCGGCGCGACATGCGCTCCTACCGCCGCGAGACGGAACGGCTGAGCCGCGAGGTCGACGCCATGCGCCGCTCGCCCGCGCTGCCCGTCGTCGACGACCTGGCCAAGTCCTGAGGCGCGCTTGGCCGATCCGCTCATCGTCAAAATCTGCGGCATCAAGACGGAGGCCATCCTCGATGCCGCCATCGAGGCCGGCGCCGACATGGTCGGCTTCGTCTGCTTTCCGCGCTCGCCGCGGCACCTCGAGCTCGACCCCATCGGCGAACTGATCTCGCTGGCCCGCGGCCGCGTCGAGACCTGCGTGCTGCTGGTCAATCCCGACAACACGCTGGTGGCGCAGGTCGCCGCGCTCGGGCCCGACTGGATCCAACTCCACGGTCCCGAGACGCCGCACCGCGTCGAGGCCATCCGCGACGAGGCCGGCATCGCCATCCTCAAGGTCTGCCACATCGGCGGCCCCGAGGACGTCGCGGCGGTCGCCGGCTTTGCCGATTGCGCCGACCGGCTGATGCTCGAGGCCAGACCGCCCAAGGAGGCGACACGGCCGGGCGGGCTCGGCCTCACCTTCGACTGGAGCCTGCTCAAGGCGCTTGACCCGGCGCTGAGCTTCATGCTTTCCGGGGGCCTGACGCCCGACAATGTCGGGGACGCCATCCGCGCCGCGCATCCGATGGGCGTGGACGTGTCCTCGGGCGTCGAGACGGCGCCCGGCGTCAAGAACGCGGCGCTCATTCGCGCCTTCATCACCAACGCGCGGCAGGCCGCGGCGAGCTGATCCATGGACCAGGACGACGGCACACCGCGGGCCAACTCGCTGAGGACCGGCCCCGACGAGGATGGCCGCTTCGGCCTCTATGGCGGCCGCTTCGTCGCCGAAACGCTGATGCCGCTGATCCGCGATCTCGAGGCGGCCTATCTCGAGGCCAAGGACGATCCGGCCTTCATCGGCGAAATGGCGGATCTGCGCACGCACTATGCCGGCCGTCCCTCGCCGCTCTATTTCGCGGCGCGCCTCACCGAGCACCTGGGCGGTGCCAAAGTGTATCTCAAGCGCGAAGAGCTCAATCACACCGGCTCGCACAAGATCAACAACACGCTCGGCCAGATTCTCCTCGCCCGCCGCATGGGCAAGACGCGCATCATCGCCGAGACCGGCGCCGGCCAGCACGGGGTCGCCACCGCGACCGTGTGCGCCAAATTCGATCTGCCCTGCGTCGTCTTCATGGGCGCGACCGACGTCAAGCGGCAATGGCCGAACGTGTTGCGCATGAAGATGCTGGGCGCCGAGGTGCGGCCGGTGACGGCGGGCGCCGGCACGCTCAAGGACGCCATGAACGAGGCGCTGCGCGACTGGGTCACCAACGTTGAAACGACGTATTACCTGATCGGCACCGCCGCGGGCCCGCACCCCTATCCGATGATGGTGCGCGATTTCCAGAAGGTCATCGGCGAGGAAATCCGCACCCAGATGCAGGAGGCCGAGGGGCGCCTGCCGGACGCGCTGGTCGCCTGCGTCGGCGGCGGCTCCAACGCCATCGGCACCTTCTACGATTTCCTCGACGAGCCGAGCGTCAGGATCTATGGCGCCGAAGCCGGCGGCCACGGTATCGAGGTCGAGAACGGCCATGCCGCGAGCATGACCGGCGGCAGCCCCGGCGTCCTCCACGGCAACCGCACCTACCTGCTGCAGGATGCCGACGGCCAGATTCTGGAAGGCCATTCCATTTCGGCCGGCCTCGACTATCCCGGCGTCGGCCCCGAGCATGCCTGGCTCCATGACCAGAAGCGCGTGACGTACGTGCCCATCACCGACAAGGAGGCGCTCGACGCCTTCCAGCTGCTGACCAAGACCGAAGGCATCATCCCCGCACTCGAAAGCGCCCACGGCCTCGCCCAGGTGATCAAGCTCGCCCCGACCATGAAGAAAGACGAGACCATCGTCCTCTGCCTTTCGGGCCGCGGCGACAAGGACGTGGAATCGGCGGGCCGTTATCTGGGGATGATCGCGTGACCACCCGCTTCGCCGACCGCTTCGCCCAGTGCGCGAAGGAAAATCGTCCGGCGCTCGTGACCTTCGTCATGGCCGGCGATCCCGATCTCGAGACCGCGACGAAAATCCTCAAGGCGCTGCCCGCAGCGGGCGCGGATGCGATCGAGCTTGGAATGCCGTTCTCCGACCCGATGGCGGACGGCCCGGGCGTGCAGGCCGCCGGGCAGCGCGCACTCGCCGCGGGACAGACGCTCAACAAGACGCTGGCGATGGTCGCGGAATTCCGCAAGACCGACACCACCACGCCGCTGCTCCTGATGGGCTACTACAACCCCATCTACATCCACGGCGTCGATGCGTTCATCCGCGATGCGCTCGCGGCGGGGGTCGACGGGCTGATCGTCGTCGACCTGCCGCCCGAGGAAGACAGCGAGCTCTGCGTGCCGGCGCTCAGGGCCGGGCTCAACTTCATCCGGCTGACGACCCCCACCACCGACGATCGCCGCCTGCCCACAGTGCTCAGGAACACGTCGGGCTTTGTCTATTACGTCTCGATGACCGGAATCACCGGCGCGGCGATCAAGTCGTTCGATGCGGTGGGCGATGCGGTCAAGCGGATCAAGTCGCACACGAAACTCCCCGTCGCGGTCGGCTTCGGCATCAAGACCGCCGACGACGCCGCCGCCATCGGCCGCACCGCCGACGGTGTGGTGGTGGGCACGGCGCTCTGCAACGCCGTCGCCGGCTCGCTGAGCGACGGCAAGGCCACCGCCGGCACGGTCGCGGCCGTCACGACGCTGGTCGCGGGATTGGCCTCGGGCGTGCGGCGGGCGCGGGGGTAGTCCGGACTGGTTGGCCCGGACCTCGTGGTTCGACAGGCTCACCATGAGGTC
>CAYRZM010000141.1:0-9516 GCA_964428685.1 uncultured Devosia sp.
AGCCGGTGATGGCCTGGCCCTGCGGGTCGAGGACCCCGGCCTTGAGGGTGACGGTGACGCGCGCGCGCATGGGCTAGGCTTACTGTACGAGCCGCGGTCCCGTGGTCAGCGCGTTGTCGGTTTCCACAAGAATGCCGAGCCGCTGGGCGACTTCGCGATAGGCGTCGACCAGCCCGCCGAGGTCCTCGCGGAAACGGTCCTTGTCGAGCTTGTTGCGGGTCTTGATGTCCCACAGCCGGCAGTTGTCGGGTGAAATCTCGTCGGCGAGAACGATGCGCATCGTGTCGTTCTCGTAGAGCCGGCCGCATTCGATCTTGAAGTCAACCAGCTGGATGCCGACGCCGGTGAAGAGCCCCGTGAGGAAGTCGTTGACCCGCACGGCGAGGCTCATGATGTCGTCGAGCTCGGGCGGCGTCGCCCAGCCGAACGCCGTGATGTGCTCTTCCGAAACCATCGGATCGTTGAGCGCGTCGTCCTTGTAGTAGAACTCGATGATCGAGCGCGGCAGCTGCGTGCCCGCTTCAAGCCCGAGCCGCTTGACCAGCGACCCCGCCGCAACGTTCCGCACCACCACCTCGAGCGGGATGATCTCGACTTCCTTGATCAGTTGCTCGCGCATGTTGATGCGGCGGATGAAGTGCGTCGGAATCCCGAGCTGGTTGATCTTGGTGAAGATGAACTCAGAAATGCGGTTGTTGAGCACGCCCTTGCCGTCGATGATCTCGTGCTTGGCGCCGTTGCCGGCGGTCGCGTCGTCCTTGAAATACTGGACGAGCGTGCCCGGCTCTGGCCCCTCATAGAGATCCTTGGCCTTGCCCTCATAAATCTTCCGACGGCGGTTCATTTGGAGCAGTTCCGATGGCAATGACGGTGGGGGAGGTGGGCCGTTCATGCGCCAGAACCTCAAGGGAAAGCAAGCGCTTTCGGGACGCCCCGCCGGCCACTGCGAATCACTGAGCGCGCTGAGCCTTTTAGGCGGAAATCCTCAGATTCCGCCGCGTGATCACGACCCGTTGATTGTCACCTCTTTCCAGACTATCTGCTCAGGGCAAGCACCACGGCGGAGACCAGCATGGCCCAGTTCGACGACCGCGAGAAAGCCCAGGAAGCCAAGTTCGCGCACGATGGCGAGCTCCGGTTCAAGGCCACGGCGCGCCGCAACCGTCTGCTCGGGCTCTGGGCCGCCGAGCACATGGGGCTGTCGGATCAGCACGCCAAGGACTACGCCGCGTCCGTCGTGGATGCCGACTTCGCCGAGGCGGGCGAAGACGACGTTTTCCGCAAGGTCTCGGCCGACCTCAAGGCCAAGGGCGCGTCCGTCTCCGACGACATGATTCGCACCAAGATGGCCGAGCTGATGGTGTCGGCCCGCGCCCAGGTGCTGGCCGAAGGCTAGCCCTTCAGCCGCTTCATCAGTTCCCCGAACATCAGCAGCCCTTCCGGCCACGGTCCGTGCCCGGAGGCGGCGTTGATGTGTCCGGCGTCGCCCGCGAGCTGAAAGTCGCTGCCCCAGTCCGCCGCGAAATCGCGGGCGCGGGGAACGGTCACCAGGGGGTCGGTGGTCGAGGCCACCACCATCGAGGGGAAGGGAAGCGGATCGGTCGGCGGCCTGAACGGCCTGGCTTCGGCAGGAAGGGCAGGTCCGTCGAAGTCGGGCGGCGACACGAGGAAGGCCCCGCGCACCTTGGTGTCCACCAGCCGCCGCGCGGCAATGACGATCGCCGCGACCGACAGCGAATGGCCGATCAGCACCACCGGCCGCGTCGCCAGCAGGATCTCCTGATGGATGCGCGCGACCCAGTCCGCCAGCACCGGACGATCCCACTCGTCCTGCTCGATGAAGCGCGCGGTCGACATCCGCGTCCCCCAGCGGCGCTGCCAGTGGTCGGGACCGGAATTGCCCAGGCCCGGCGCGATGAGGATGTCGGTCTCGGAGAGCTTCATGGCTTGCGACCTAGCCGCTCGAGGCGGGGGCGACAAGCGGCTTGACTCTCCGTAAGCTTACACTTACGGTAAGTCATGGCTAACATAACAAACGCACTCGCCGCCCTTGCCGATCCCACCCGCCGGGCCGTCTTTGAAGGCCTGCGGCGCGGGCCGCATTCGGTCGGCGAACTGGCGGCGCGACTGCCGGTCAGCCGGCCGGCCGTGTCGCAGCATTTGAAGGTGCTGAAGGAGGCTGGATTGGTGACCGACCGGCCGGAGGGCACCCGGCGCGTCTACGAGATCGACCCCAAGGGACTGGGGCCGCTGCGGCAGTGGCTCGACGCCTTCTGGGCCGACGCGCTCGCCGCCTTCGCCGCCAAGGCGACACAGGAATTCGAAAAAACCCGACAGGAGAAGCAGAAGTGACCGCCCACCAGACCATAACCGCCGCACCGGTCCGCCACGAAGTCCGCGTGCCGCTCGCGCCGGCCGCCGCATTCGACCTCTTTGCCAACCGCTTCGACAGCTGGTGGCCGCGCGACAAGACCACCAACTTCGCCTCGACCCTGGTGCAGGCCGTGCTCGAGCCCTGGGCCGGCGGACGCTGGTACGAGAAGGACGCCGACGGCAGCGTTTGCGAGTGGGGCAGGGTGCTCGCCTACGAGCCGGGCCGTCGGCTGGTCCTCAACTGGCAGCTTGGTGCCGACTACAAGTTCCACCCCGAGCTCACGACCGAGGTCGAAATCCTGTTCCAGCCGGACGGGGAGGGCACCCGCGTAACGCTCGAGCATCGCAACATCGAGCGGTTCGGCGAAAAGCATGCCGAGATGCGCGCGGGCATCGCCGGCGCCAACGGCTGGCCGTCGATCATGGCGGCTTATGTCGCTCGCGCGGGCGCCTAGGGGCGCCCCTCAGGCGTCGGGTCCGAACACCCGCTCGAAGATCGCATCGACGTGCTTGAGGTGATAGAAGTCGTCGAACATCGCATCGATCTCGCCTGGCTTGAGGCGGGCCGCCACGTCGGCGTCTGCCTTGAGTAGCCGCGCAAACGCCCCGGTCCGGTCGCCGCGCATCTCCCACACCTTCATCGCGCTGCGCTGCACTGCGGCATAGGCATCCTCGCGGCTCATCCCCGCCTGCGTCAGCGCCAGCAGCACGCGCTGCGAGTTGTGAAGCCCGCCCAGCAGATCGAGGTTGCGCTGCATGTTCTCGGGATAGACCAGCAGCTTGTCGATCAGCCCCGTCAGCCGTGCGAGCGCGAAATCGAGCGTGATCGTCGCGTCCGGCCCGATCATCCGCTCGACCGAGGAATGCGAGATGTCGCGCTCGTGCCAGAGCGCCACGTCTTCGAGCGCCGGCACGACCATGCCACGCACTAGGCGGGCGAGGCCCGTGAGGTTTTCCGATAGAACGGGATTCCGCTTGTGCGGCATCGCCGACGAGCCCTTCTGCCCCGGCGCGAAATATTCCTCGGCCTCGAGCACCTCGGTGCGCTGCAGATGCCGGATTTCGGTCGCGAGCCGCTCCACCGACGAGGCGATCACGCCGAGCGTCGCAAAATACATCGCGTGCCGGTCGCGCGGGATGACCTGCGTCGAGATCGGCTCGGGGCTGAGCCCCATCTGCGCGGCGACATAGGCCTCGACGCTCGGATCGATATTGGCGAAGGTGCCGATGGCGCCGGAGATGGCCGCCGTCGCGATCTCCCGCCGCGCCGCCACCAGCCGCTCGCGATTGCGCGCGAACTCGGCATGCGCCTGCGCGAGCTTGATGCCGAAGGTTGTGGGCTCGGCATGGATGCCGTGCGAGCGGCCGATGCTGATTGCGTATTTGTGCTCCCGCGCCCGCCGCTTGAGCACGCCGAGCAGCGCGTCGAGGTCGGCGAGCAGCAGGTCGGCGGCACGGCTGAGCTGCACCGCCAGCGTCGTGTCGAGCACGTCGGACGAGGTCATGCCCTGATGGAGGAAGCGTGCATCCGGCCCGATGATCTCGCCCAGATGGGTGAGGAAGGCGATGACGTCGTGCCGGGTGGTCTGCTCGATCTCGTCGATCCGCGCCACGTCGAACGTCGCGTTCCGCCCCTTTTGCCAGATCGTTTCGGCCGCCGATTTCGGCACCACGCCGAGCTTCGCCAGCGCGGTCGTCGCGTGCGCCTCGATCTCGAACCAGATTCTATACTTTGTCTCGGCCGACCAGACGGCGACCATGTCGGGGCGGGAGTAGCGTGGGATCATCTCAGGCCCTGACGGCGCCTGCTGTGCGCAGCGCCTTGATCCGAGCCTTGTAGGTCTTCGGGTCATTGCCCGAAAAGATCGCGTTGCCCGCCACCAGCACATTGGCACCGGCCGCGGTCACCAGCGGCACCGTCTTGACGTTGATGCCGCCGTCGACCTCGAGGTCGATCTTGCGGCGGCCGATCAGCGCCCGCGCCTGCGACAGCTTGCCGATGGCCTCGGAGATGAAGCTCTGTCCGCCGAAGCCGGGGTTGACGCTCATCACCAGGATCAGGTCGACGCAGTCGATCACGTGCTCGAGCATCGACACCGGCGTCGCCGGATTGATGGCGACCCCGGCGCGCTTGCCGAGCGCGCGGATCGCCTGCAGCGTCCGGTGGAGGTGCGGTCCCGCCTCCTGGTGCACGGTGATGATGTCTGCTCCCGCCTTGGCGAACGCCTCGAGATAAGGGTCGGCCGGGGCGATCATCAGGTGGCAGTCGAGCACCTTGGTGGTGAGCGGCCGCAGCCACTGCACCAGCACCGGTCCGAGCGTGATGTTGGGCACGAAGTGCCCGTCCATCACATCGACATGGATGTAGTCGGCGCCGGCCGCTTCGACCGCTTCGACCTCGGCGCCCAGCCGGGCGAAATCGGCCGAGAGGATCGAGGGCGCGATGCGGATCGGCAGGCCGGCCATGCGGGCGACTTTCTCTGGCGCTGTGACGTGCGGTGCTTAGCCGCCACGCGAACCGAGGGCAAGTCTCCGTTCATTTTGGCTTCATCTTGGCTTGGCTAGCCAGCCGTCGGGGAGAAAGTCGTATGATGACTCAGCCGGCAACCACCGACTGCCGCTTGCCCGACGAGGAGACCGAGGCTCTCTCGCATCTCGCCGGCGCGCTCTACGACGCGGCGCTCGATGCGGACCTCTGGCCGTCGGCGCTGGCGCTCGCCAGCTGCTACGTCGGCGGCTCGGCCTCGGCCATCTACGAGTGGGCCTTGACCGGCGCATCGCGCGGCTTCATCCACGATGACGGCCGGCTCGAGCCGTCGTTCAAGTCGCTCTACTTCCAGCACTACGCACGGCTCGATCCGGTGGCGCTCGGCCATCGTGCGGCGGCGCTGGGCGAGCCGTTCAGCGTCGCCGACGTGATCGATGTCGAGCGCTATCGCAAAACCCGGTTCTACCGCGAGTGGTCGCAGCCGCAGCGGATCGTCGACCTGCTCGCCGCGCCCATCGAAAAGAGCAGCGGCGGCGCCGTGGTCTTCGGCGTCATCCTCCGCGAGCCCGAGGGCATGGCGGATGCCGCCATGCGCGCCCGCATGCGGCTCGTCGTGCCGCACGTCCGCCGCGCGATGACTATCGGCAGGGTCTATGAAAGCACCCAGAGCCATGCCGACGACCTCAGCGCCACGCTCGACGGCCTCAGCACGGGCCTCTTCATCGTCGGCGACGACGGCCGCGTGCTCCACGCCAATGCCGCCGGCCAGCACCTGGCCGCCGCGCGCAATGCCGTCGTCCTCCGCGACAGCGGGCTGACCGCCGTCGATCCCGGGGCCGCGCGCGCCATCGCCGCGGCACTGGCCGGCCCGGCCGATCCTCCCGCGCCCGGCCGGCGCGGCCTCGACGTCCCCATCGCCGCCCGCGACGGCACCCGGTTCGCCGCCCACATCCTGCCGCTCGGGAGCGCCAATCGCCTGCCGGGCGCGCGGGCAGCCATCTTCGTGCATCCCGCCGAGACTGTCGCGCCGGCGGCGCCCGGTCTCGTCGGCCGCGCCTACGGCCTCACCGCCGCCGAGCAACGGGTCCTCGCCCACATCATCGAGGCGGGCAGCATCGCCGAGGCCGCCGAGCGGCTGCGGGTGTCGCCGGCGACGGTCAAGACCCACCTCCAGCGCATCTTTTCAAAGACCGGCACCGCCCGCCAGGCCGAGCTCGTCCGGCTCGTCGCGGGATTCGCCGGACCGCTCGCCCGCTGATCAACCGAACGGATGACGCGGGGGCCGCCCGCCTCTGCGATCCACCTGCCGGGGCATATTCGAGAGACTGAAAATGACATCACAAGACCCAAGGGGCAGCCGCGGCCTCCTCGGCCGCTTCCGGACCGACCGCCTCACCACCCGCCAGCTGCGCGACATCGTGCCCGACAGCGACCCGCGCCTGCGTGCGCGCCTCGAGCCGGAGCCGTTCGCCACCACGCTGATGACGTTCCTGCTCTTCGGCGGCCCGATCCGCTGATCCGACTTCTCACGAAAGGATATTTTCCATGACACTCACCGCAGTGGCATCACGGCCGGCCGCGCCGGATTTTTCCACCATCAAGGCGCGCCAGCAGCTCGCTTGGTCCTCGGGCGACTATGCCGTTGTCGGCACCACCCTGCAGATCGTCGGCGAGGAGCTGTGCGAAGCGCTCGACCTGCGCAGCGGCGAGCGGGTGCTCGACGTCGCCGCCGGCAACGGCAATGCCAGCCTCGCCGCCGCGCGGCGCTGGGCCAGCGTCGTCTCCACCGACTATGTCCCGGCGCTGCTCGAACGCGGCCGCGAGCGGGCCCGCGCCGAAGGGCTGGTGCTCGATTTCCGCGAGGCCGACGCCGAAGCCCTGCCGTTTGCCGACGGCAGCTTCGACGCCGTGGTTTCGACCTTCGGCGTCATGTTTGCGCCCAACCAGGACAAATGCGCCGCCGAGATGATGCGCGTCGTCCGCAAGGGCGGCCGCATCGGCCTCGCCAACTGGACCCCGGCCGGCTTCATCGGCCAGATCTTCAAGACCCTGGGACGGCACATCCCGCCGGCACCCGGGCTGCTTTCGCCGGCAAGCTGGGGCGATGCCGACCGGTTGCACCAGCTGTTCAGCCCGCTGGGCGGCTCGGTCGCCATCAGCACGCGCCAGTTCGTCTTCCGCTATCGCTCGCCGCAACACTGGCTCGATGTGTTCCGCACCTACTATGGCCCCGTGCTCAAGGCCTTCGCGGCGCTCGATTCCGGCGGCCAGGCGGTGCTTCAGGCCGATCTGCTCGAGGTGATTGCAGCGGGCAACCGGGCCAGCGACGGCACGATGGTGGTCCCGTCCGACTATCTCGAAGTCGTCATCCACAAGAACTGAGCGATCACGACGAGTTGGGGAAGGTCGGGTTGCGCGCCCGGCCTTTCTCGCTAGAACGGCGGCATGAACGGCTTCTCGTTTCCGCTGGTCTTCGGGGCCGGCGTGCTGAGCTTTCTGAGCCCGTGCGTGCTGCCGCTGGTGCCGCCGTACCTGACCTATATGAGCGGCGCGAGCTTCGACCAGCTGCGGGCCGATGGCGCCACCGCGGGAATCCTCTGGCGCCGGTCGGTGTTCACGTCGATCTTCTTCATCCTCGGCTTTTCGCTGGTGTTCATCGCCTTCGGCGCGACCGCAACCGCGTTCGGCCAGGCGCTGCGGCAGGCGCTGCCGGTGCTGACCCCGGTCGCCGGGCTCTTCATCATCGCGATGGGGCTGCATTTCCTCGGCGTGTACCGGATCGGCTTTCTCGACCGCCAGCTCCGTCACAATGGCCCCGGCGTCGCCAGCGGACCGCTGGGCGGGTTCCTGCTCGGCCTCGCTTTCGCCATCGGCTGGACCCCGTGCATCGGGCCGGTGCTTGCCGCCATCCTCTCGGTCGCGGCCGTGCAGGACACCGCCTGGCAGGGTGCTGGCCTCCTCGGCGTCTATTCGCTCGGCCTTGGCGTTCCGTTTCTCCTCGCCGGCATCGCCATCGGCCCGTTCCTGACCTTTTTCGCCACCTTCCGCCGGCACCTGGGCACGGTCGAAAAGGTGATGGGCGTCCTGCTGATCCTCACGGGCCTGTTGTTCCTCACCGGCCAGTTCACACGCCTCAGCTACTGGTTCCTCGAGACCTTCCCGGGCCTTCAGAGCTTCGGCTGAAGCCGCGTTAACCGTGCCGCCCGAATTCCCCCTGTCGCCGGCCTCGGCGCGGCAAAGTGAACCCGCGATTCATGCCTCGTGCGGACAATGCGGCCGAGGCTCGGGAACTCCTGATGGCGCACGGCGCAACCACCGCGGACACCTTGGTGCTCGACCGGCAGAGGCAGGCCGTTCCCGCACGGCCCGAGGCCGGCAGCGGCACGATCGAGGTTCGCCTGACGCACCGTCTCGCCGACGTTGAGGCCGCTTGGCAGGTCCTTTCCGCCACCGTCGAATCCCCCGGTCAGGACATCGGCTTCATCCGGCTGTGGCTCGAGGCGCTTCGCATCGCGCCGGCCGATCAGTTCTATATCCTCGCGCATCGCGACGGACTGCCGCTGGCCCTGATGCCGCTGCAGCGGCGGTGGGACAAGGCGGCGCGCGTCCTCTCCTGGTTCCCGGGCGCGCATGTCGGCTGCAACGCGCCGCTGGTCGACAGCACCCGTCTCGCGGCCATGGGCGCTTCCGAGCGCCGGGCGCTTTGGTCGCAGATGCTCGGCGCCGTCCGCGGCGCCGACCTCGTCTACCTCAAGTCCGTGCCGCAGCTGGTGGTCGACGGCGTCGACATCTTCGCCGAGCTCGGCAGTCTGATCGCGGCCGACACCCTCTACCGCGCCGCCTTCGTCAGTTTCGAGGAAGCCGACACCACGCAGCGCAACAAGTCGCGCCGCAAGCACGATCGGCAGCAGGGCGAGAAGCTCGCCGCGATGGGGCCCATCGAGTTCGACGCCGTCGGCAACGGCCCCGAAGCGGTCGGGTTGCTCGACACCCTGTTCCGCCAGCGCGCCGCCCGCTTTCGCGAGATGGGGGTTTTCGACCCCTTCGCCGTTCCCGCCATTCGCGGCCTTTACGATGCCACGGCCCGCGAGGGGTCGGGCGTCGGCGTCAAGCTCCACGTCCTCAAGCTCAAGGGCGAAGTCGTGGCCATGCGCTACAATGTCGTCCATGGCGACCGGTTGTTCTGCCTCATCTCGTCGATGAGCGAGGATCCGGCCCTGCGCCCGGGCTCGCCCGGCAAGCAGTGCCTGCTGCGGGTGATGCAGATCGTCTTTGCCGAAGGTTATCGGGTCTTCGACATGGGCGAGGGGCTGACCGACGAAAAGCGCCACTGGTGCAACGTCCAGGTTCCGGTGCGGCACCATTACCTGCCGGTCACCGCCTGGGGCGCCGCGGCCGCTTCGGCCCATCGCGGGCTGCATAGGGCGAGGGCGCGCATCAAGTCCGACCCCCGCCTTCTCGCCGCCGCCAAGGGCGTTCGCGGCATGCTGCTGAAGCTTATGGGGCGCTCGTCCGCCCGCGTCGAAGCCGCCGAAGACTAGATCAGCTTCAGCCCCTTCATCGACGCATGCCCGGTCTTGCCGATGATGATGTGGTCGTGAACGACCACCCCAAGCGGCCGCGCCACGTCGATGATCTGCCGCGTCATCTGCACG
>CAYRZM010000142.1:0-2819 GCA_964428685.1 uncultured Devosia sp.
GTGGCCGAGGAGGTCAAGGGCCTCGACCAGGACGTGCGCGCCAAGCTCAGGAAGCTCGGCGTCAAGTTCGGCGCCTACCACATCTACGTGCCGCTGGCGCTGAAGCCGGCGCCGCGCGAGCTCGCCCTCATCCTCTATGCCCTCAAGCATGGCGGCATCCGCCAGCCCGGCGTCAGCGAGCTGCCGCACACCGTGCTCTCGGGCAGAACATCGTTCCAGATCGACCCGCAGATCTCGCCGCATCTCTATGAGGTCGCCGGCTTCAAGGTCGCCGGCCGCCGCGCCGTGCGTGTCGACATTCTCGAGCGCCTCGCCGACATCATCCGGCCGCTGATTGCGCTCGATGCCAAGACGCACCAGGGCGAGCTGCCCGCCGGCGCCGCCGAAGCCAACGGCTTCCGCGTCACCGTCGAGATGACCTCGCTGCTGGGCACCGCCGGCGAAGATTTCGCCTCGATCCTCACCTCCCTCGGCTATCGCGTGCGCCGCACGCCCAAAGTGCCCGAGGCGGTGACTCCGCCGGTCGAGACCGAAGCGCAGGTCGAAGCCGCCGCGGAGGCCGTGGCCAACGAGGCCGCCGTCGAAGCGGTCGAAGGGGCCACCCCTGCCTCACCGCCGAAGGCCGACGAGGCAGCGGCCATCGAGACCGCCACCGCCGATCTCGGCGCGCCCGCCCCGCCGGCCGAAACGGCGCCCGCGGCCGCGCCCGCCGAACCGCAGTTCGACGAAGTCTGGTTTCCGGGCGGCCGCCGTCCGGACAATCCGCGCCACCAGAACCGCCGTCCGCCGCGCGATGGCGCGGCCCCCGCCGAGGGCGAAGCGCGCCCCGCCCGGCCGCCACGCCGCTTCAACCGCCCCGCGCCGGCCGCGCGCCCTGAAGGCGAAGGGGCTGGAGCCGCGCCGACTCCTCAGGCGGCGGCCGATCGGCGCCCCAAGCATTTCGGCGCCGACAAGAAGCCCTTCGAGGGCAAGCCCAAGCGCGCCGGCAAGCGCGACCGCGACGGCGACGACTGGAAGCAGCACCGGCCGCGCGAAAAGCGCGACGTCGCCGTCGATCCGGACTCACCTTGGGCGGCCCTCGCCGCGCTGCGCACGCCGCGGCCCGAGTAGCTCCTGAAACAGCGCCTCGACCGCTGGCTGTTCTTCGCCCGCGCGCTCAAGTCGCGCACGCTCGCGCAAAAGCTCATCGAAGCCGGCGCCGTGCGGGTCAACGCCGAGCGGACGCTGCGCACCGACCATCCGGTCGGCGAAGGGGACGTGCTGACCCTCAGCCTCAACCGCCGCGTCCTCGTCTGGCGCATCCGCGATCCCGGTGCCCGGCGCGGCCCGCCGGCCGAGGCCCGCACGCTTTATGACGATCTCTCCCCCGAACTGCCGCCCGGCTGAAACGGCTTGCCCAGGCGCGGCCCGGCCCGGCAAAACCCTGCCCGCTCCGTCCCTTGCGGGGGTGAACAAAACGCGTTAGCACGCGAGCCGACCGGCCCCGCCTCTCCGCCCGGTCCGCCAGGACGCTCCCGCCCCAGATGACCTACATCGTCACCGACAATTGCATTAAGTGCAAATACATGGACTGCGTCGAGGTCTGCCCCGTCGACTGCTTCTATGAAGGCGAGAACATGCTCGTCATCCACCCCGACGAGTGCATCGATTGCGGCGTCTGCGAGCCCGAATGCCCGGCCGAGGCGATCAAGCCCGACACCGAGCCCGGCCTCGACAAATGGCTCGAGATCAACGCCAAATACGCCGCCGCCTGGCCCAATCTCACCGAAAAGAAGCCGCCGCCGGAGGACGCCAAGGAATTCGACGGCCTCGAGGGCAAGTTCGAGAAGTACTTCTCCGAGGCCCCTGGCGAAGGGGACTGACTCTGCCCATCTGATGGGCATGTCCATCGCATTGCGCAAAGCCGCCGCGCCGGCCGTTAACCCGATTGATTCGGCAACTTTGATTTTGCCGGAAAATTGTGCTACGGTTGAAAGATCGATGCAGTACCCAGCCCCGTGCCGCAAGGCACTCTTTTTTTGACATTGTTGTCGTGAGCCAACGGACGGCCCGATCAGGCCGGACGGGGGCGAGGCATTACTGCTTAAAAGTAACAAGGACGGTCTTCGGCGAAGAACCGGTCCGGCGGCGGCGTCAAAGGAGTAGTTTCATGGTAGCCAAGAAGTCTGTGCAGCGCCTCGGATTCAAGACCGGCGAGTATATCGTCTATCCGGCCCATGGCGTCGGCATGATTACCTCGATCGACGAGCAGGAAGTCGCTGGCCTGAAGCTCGAACTGTTCGTCATTTCTTTCGAGCAGGACAAGCTGACTCTCCGCGTCCCCACCGCCAAGATCAAGTCCGTCGGCATGCGCAAGCTGAGCGAGGAACCGGTGGTCAAGAAGGCGCTCGACACCGTCACCGGCCGTGCCCGCGTCAAGCGCACGATGTGGAGCCGCCGCGCCCAGGAATACGAGGCCAAGATCAACTCGGGCGACCTGATCGCCATCTCCGAGGTGGTCCGCGACCTCTACCGCTCCGACGACCAGCCCGAGCAGTCCTATTCCGAGCGCCAGCTCTTCGAGCAGGCCATGGACCGCATGAGCCGCGAGATCGGCGCCGTCAACAAGCTGACCCTCACCGAGGCCGTGCAGCTGATCGAAAAACAGCTCCAGAAGGCCCCGCGCCGCGGTCCCAAGACCGAGCCCGACGCCGAGGAAGCCGCGGCGTAAACCCACGCATCGGCAGAAAACAAGGGCCGGCAGCAATGCCGGCCTTTTTGTTTGCCCGGGGCCTTGGCCTCAGTTCACCACGACGATCTTGTAGGCCTGCCCCGGCACC
>CAYRZM010000143.1:0-12768 GCA_964428685.1 uncultured Devosia sp.
TTAAGTGGCCCAATCCAACCTGCCGATCCTCTCCGCAGAGGGCGGCCTCACGCGCTATCTCCAGGAAATCCGCAAGTTTCCGATGCTGGAGCCGGACGAGGAATTCATGCTGGCCAAGCGCTACAAGGAGCATGAAGACCCTGCCGCCGCCCAGAAGCTCATCACTTCGCACCTGCGGCTCGTGGCCAAGATCGCCATGGGCTATCGCGGCTACGGCCTGCCCATTTCCGAGGTCATCTCGGAGGGCAATGTCGGCCTGATGCACGCTGTCAAGCGGTTCGAGCCCGACAAGGGCTTCCGCCTCGCAACCTACGCCATGTGGTGGATCCGCGCCGCGATCCAGGAATACGTCCTGCGCTCGTGGAGCCTCGTCAAGATCGGCACCACCGCCGCCCAGAAGCGGCTGTTCTTCAACCTGCGCAAGGTGAAGGGCCAGATCGCCGCGCTCGACGACAACAACCTCCATCCCGAGCAGATCAAGCAGATCGCGACCACGCTCCACGTCACCGAAGCCGACGTCGTGTCGATGAACCAGCGCCTCACCGGCGATGCCTCGCTCAACGCGCCGATGCGCGCCGACGAGGGCTCGTCCGAATGGCAGGACTGGCTGGTCGACGACACTCCGGACCAGGAGACGACGCTCGGCGAGAACGAGGAGTTCGACGAGCGCATGCAACTGCTCAAGGGCGCCATGGGCGACCTCAACGATCGCGAGAAGGCGATCTTCCAGGCCCGCCGCCTCAAGGACGATCCCGCGACCCTCGAGGAGCTCGCACAGCAGTACAATGTGAGCCGCGAGCGCATCCGCCAGATCGAGGTGCGCGCCTTCGAGAAGGTGCAGGAAGCGGTTCAGCACGCCGCCCGGGAAAAGGCCCGGGCGCGCGAGCACGCCTAGGGCTCCGCGTCCTCTTCTTCGTCGTCGCCGGTCATCAGGTCGGCGACCAGGCGGAAGAGGTTGGCCTTCTGCATGATGAGCAGCCACGGAACGCGTGCGCGCCCTTCCGGCTCGATCCGGAACATGCCGCTCGTCGCCTCGTTCGAGGTCCCGGTGCGCTCGCCCACCGCGAGCTTCAGCCCGTCGAGCGGATATTTGAGGCCGAACGAGCGCTTGAAGCGGATCGGCGCGAGCGGATGGACCGACACCCGCTCGCCCTCCGCCAGCTCGAAATCGAACTTTCCCGTCAGCGCCACCGCGATGTCTTCCGCGTCGACGAGGATGATGACCCGGTCCTTGCCGAACCGCGCGATGGTGTCGAGCGCCGCCAGCGTGTGGTCGAGGCGCCGCCCGGTCATGCCGAGCGCCACCGTGACCGTCGCGCTGGTCGAGTAGAGCGCCTTTTCAAAATCGGTGGTGTCCTGCTCGGCGATCCGCACCATACGGGTGCGGCCGAGCCAGCCTTCCGGGTTGTTGAGCGAATCCATGTCGCCCACGATCGCTTCGGGCATCAGCCCCGCCGCGACGATCTCGTCGGCGCCGCCGTCGGCGCCCACCAGGTGCGCCCCGCTCATATAGAGGTCGCGCAGCAGCGCCCGGTCGACGTCGCCGCCGCCCACGATCACCAAGAGCCCATCGAAGGAAAGGACTTGCGGAGCCACGCGCTCTTGCACCGCGGATCAACTCGAATTAAGTCTCGGGCGTCTCGCTGGGGTGCTCCGGAGACGGAGCTGAGAAACACCCATTGAACCTGAACCAGGTCATGCTGGCGGAGGAAGTTCGAGATGGCAAGGGCGGCAGGACCGCACGCACGCCATTTACCTTACCCTTCAATGCATGGCCGCAACCGGAAGGACCACGGCATGCATCGCCCCGTCATTTTCGCGGCTGCGGCTCTCCTCGCTCTGGGGGCTCCGGCCGCCGCCGCGGATAAGCCCACGCTCACCATCTACACCTACGATTCCTTTGCCTCCGACTACGGCCCCGGCCCCGGCCTCAAGGCCGGCTTCGAGAAGGTCTGCGGCTGCACCGTCGATTTCGTCGGCACCGACAGCTCGATCGGCGCCCTGCGCCGCGTCCAGCTCGAGGGCGCGGCGACCAAAGCCGACATCGTTCTCGGCCTCGACACGTCCCTCACCGCCGAAGCCGCGGCCACCGGCCTCTTTGCCCCACACGGCCTGACGCTCACCGGCCTCAACCTGCCGGCGCCGTGGACCGACCCCGATTTCGTGCCGGTCGATTTCGGCTACTTCGCCTTCGTCTACGACAAGACCAAGCTGCCCAATCCGCCGACCTCGTTCGAGGCGCTCATCGCCGAGCCGGCAAGCTTCAAGATCGCGCTCGAGGATCCGCGCTCGGACACCACGGGCCTCGGCCTCCTGCTCTGGATCAAGGCCGCCTACGGTGACAAGGCCACCGACATCTGGAAGGGCCTCAAGCCGCATATCGTCACCATGGCCCAGAGCTGGGACGACGCCTACAACGGCATCTTCCTCAAGGGCGAAGCCGACATGGTGCTGAGCTACACCACCTCGCCCGCCTACCATGCCATTGCCGAGAGCAACCCCAACTACGCCTACGCCGATTTCACCGAGGGCTTCTATCCGCAGACCGAAGTCGCCGGCGTGCTGAAATCCTCGCCGCACGCGGACCTCGCCAAACAGTTCCTCGCCTGGCTGGTGACGCCCGATGCGCAGGCCGTGATCCCCGAGACCAACTGGATGTACCCGCTGGCGGGCACGCCGCCCGCCGGCTTCCCGCCACAGCCGGCCAAGGTCCTCGCGCTCGAGCCGGCGACCATCGACGCGCAAAAGGCGGCGTGGACCGACGAAGCCCTTGCCGCGATCCGCTGATCTTGCCCTGCCGGCCCGTCCGCTCCGCCGCCTCGGCGGGGCGGCGGTCGCAGCCGGCGTGGCACTACTGATCGGAACGCTGTTCTGGTCGATCCTTGCCGCCGCCGCGGCGCAGCCGGCCGCAACGCCCCTGCGCATCGACCTCGGTTACATCCTCGAGATCAGCACGCTGCAGGCGGTGCTCTCGACCGGGCTGTCGCTGCTCGCCGGCGTTGCCCTCGCCTGGTCGCTCAACCGCCTGCGCTTTGTCGGACGCAGCCTCGTCATCGGCCTCTTTGCCGCCGCGATCGTCACCCCCGGCATCGTCGTCGCCTTCGGCCTCATCGATGTGTGGGGGCGAAGCGGCTGGCTCGGCGGGCTGGGCGTGCCGATCTACGGGCTTGGCGGCGTCGTCGCCGCCCATCTCATCCTCGACGGCGCCTTTGCCGCGCGCATCCTCCTCGCCCGCCTCGACGCCATTCCGGAAGCGCGCCTCAGGACCGGCCAGAGCCTCGCGCTTTCGCCGTGGACGCGCTTTGCCCTCATCGACTGGCCGGCGCTGCGCGGCACCCTCCCCGGCCTCGGCGCCATCATCTTTCTCCTCGCCTTCACCAGCTTTCCCATCGTGCTGCTGCTCGGCGGCGGGCCCGCGGTCGAGACGCTCGAGGTCGCGATCTACGCCGCCGTCCGGCTCGACTTCAATCTCGGGGGGGCCGTCACGCTGGCCCTCGTCCAGATCACCATCTGCGCCGTGGTCATCCTGCTGAGCGCGGCCTTCGCCCCCATCGCCACCAGCCTCGACCGCGCTGTCGAGCCGCGCTGGCGCGACCGGGGACCGGCCCGCATCCTCCAGATCCTCGTCCTCGTCGCCGCTGCGGCCGGGTTCGCGGCGCCGCTCATCGCCGTCCTCCTCGACGGGGCCGCCGGCATCACCAGCGTCCTCGCCGAGCCCGCCTTCTGGGCCGCAACGGCGACCAGCCTCGTCATCGCCCCGCTATCGGCGCTGCTCGCGCTCACCCTCGGCACGATCATCGCGGCGGCGCGGGCCGCGGTCGCCTCCCGCGCCGGCCGCGTGGCGCTGGGCGCGCCCGCTTACGCCTATCTCGCCGTGCCCGCGGTGGCGCTTTCGCTCGGCGCGTTCCTCCTGGTCCGCGGCCTCGGTCTCGCGCCGGAAGCGAGCGGACCGGCGGTGGTGGTGATCGCCAACGCGCTCCTCTCCCTGCCCTTCGTCATGGCGACCCTGGCGCCCCCCTTCGAGGCCATCGCCCGCAGCCGCAGCCGGCTGATCCGCTCGCTCGGCCTCGGCGGAATGCGCCAGTTCCTGGCGATCGAGCTCCCCCTCGTCGCCCGCGACATCGGCCTCGTCCTCGCCCTCGGCTTCTGCTTCTCGCTGGGCGACCTCGGAGTCATCGCCCTCTTCGGCACACAGAATTTCGCGACCCTGCCGCTCCTGATGCTGCGCGCGCTCGGCGCCTACCGCGCCCACGATGCCGCGGCCATCGCCGCGCTCATGCTGGTGCTGACCATCGCGGTGTTCGTGCTCCTCCCCAGGCTCACCGAAAGGCTCGGCGATGCTCGCGCTTGATGACGTCCGCTTCGGCTATAGCGGCACCGCGCTGACCTATCGCTTCGCGATGGAGGCGCCGCGCGGCGCCGGCACCGCCGTTCGAGGCGCGAGCGGTGCCGGCAAGTCGACGCTGCTCGATCTCGTTGCGGGGTTTCTGCGGCCCCAGTCCGGCAGCATCACAGTCGACGGCGCAGACATCACGCGGCTTCCGCCCGAACAGCGGCCGGTGTCGATCCTGTTCCAGTCCGAGCTCTTGTTCGAGCACCTGAGCGCCGCGCGCAACGTCGCCCTCGGCCTGCCGCGGCCAGATCCCGAGCGGGTTTCCGCGGCGTTGGCCGAGGTCGGCCTTGGCGGCATCGGTCCGCAGCGCGCCGCGACCCTCAGCGGCGGCCAGAAGCAGCGTGTCGCCCTCGCCCGCACGCTGCTGCGCGACCGCCCGGTGCTGCTGCTCGACGAGCCGTTCTCCGCCCTCGACGACGACAGCCGCGCCGCCGCCCGTGGCCTCGTCCACAGTCTCACCCGCAAACAACAATGGGCCACCGTGCTGGTGACCCATCATGCCGACGACATCGCGGCCGTTGCCGATCGCGTCTACCGCCTCGAGAACGGCGTTCTGGACCGCGCCTAGCCGTTGCCGGTCTTGGCGCCCCACGCCGCGAACACATCGCTGAACAGCTTCTGCGCCGCGTCGTCCTTTTCGAGCGTGATGATCGCCCGCTTGCCCGAGGCGTAGATCAGCGCCAGGTCCATCCATTTGCGCGTGGTCAGCAGCGTCGAGTTGGTCGTGCTGTCGGCCGGCGCCGCGCTCAGCGCGAAGAGGAACGAGTTGCCCACGACGCGCGCCGAGGCACCCACCAGCGGCGTGCCCTGCACCAGCTCTTCGTTCTTGAGCAGCACGCCCGGCAGCCCGGCAATCGAGCCGCCCACGAAGCTGTCGGAGACCGTGAAGTTGATCTCCATCAGGTGGCTCGCCGGCAGGCTCGGATCGGAGTTCTTGCGGATCAGCACCGAGACCGAGAGGTTGCGGGCCGGAATGTTGGCCTTGCCCACGAGGGTCGGCAACCCGTTCTCGTCGACGCCCTTGCTCCATTCGACCGTGCCCGAGAACGGCACCGCGCCGGTCTTGCCGGTGTCGGAGGCTTCGAGCAGCAGCGACTGGTTGCCGGCAACGCTCGCCGGATCGATCGCGGCCACCGTCGCGTCCTGCGCGGTCTGGGGCTGCGTGCCGTCGCCGAGGCGGTCCTCGCTCTTGCCCTCGCCGGCCGGCGATTGCAGCGCGAGCGGCGCCGTCGACGCCTGATCGGTGGCCGCGGCGGCGGCCGTCTGCAGCCGCTGGTCGGATTTGAGCTGGGTCGAAGCGTCCGTCGTTGCCGACGGCGTATCGGTGTTGCCGGGGCCGGTCGCATCCGTCGTCACTGCCGCCTGCGCGGTCGAGGCCGCGGCCGGGGTGTTGCCCTTGCCGAACATGGCGTCGAGGTTGATGAACCCCTCCTGCCACGCCCACACGCCGGCGCCGCCCGCGCCCACCAGCAGCGCCACGAAGATGATGAGGAAGATGGTGACGGCGCCCATGCCGCTGCGCTCGGCCTGCGCCCGCGGCACGCTCGCCTGCCGGCTGCCGCTGGTGCGGCGCGGTGTCGCAAACTCCTTGGCCGGCCGCGACGGCCGCGCATCGCGGCCCATCGCATAATCACCGCGGTCCATGCCCCGGCCGTCGTCGCGCCCGTAGTCGTTGCGGCCATTGCTGCGGCCGTTGAAATCGCCGCGCCCGTTCATGTCGCTCCGGCCGTTGAAATCGCCGCGGCCATTGAAGTCCGCACGGCCATTGGCGTCACCCCGGCCGTTGAAGTCGGCGCGGCCATTGGCCTTGCCGTTGCGGCGCGGCGGCGCCTGCATCGGCTCGTCGTCGTAACCGGTCTCGTCGTCGGGGTGCTGGGCATCCCCGCGCGCCTCCCGGTCGAGCATGGCGATGGCGCGGTCGATGTCGCGCTGCGGATCGGCGTGCTGCGGTTCGACGTCCACCTCGCGCACCGACGACATGGCGACTTCGTCGGGCTCCTCAACCGGCATCGGCTGCGGTTGCCGCGCGGCGGCGATGCT
Organism: uncultured Devosia sp.; assembly: GCA_964428685.1. Lineage (GTDB taxonomy): Bacteria > Pseudomonadota > Alphaproteobacteria > Rhizobiales > Devosiaceae > Devosia_A. Next base: position 6,434 of record CAYRZM010000143.1, read on the forward strand.
GAGCCGTCCGTCGCGGCGCGGCTCGATGGTCGGCCCCCGGCGGGTGTTGTCCACCGCCACCCCGAAGGTCGGGCCGGCGCGGCCCTTGGAGGCTTCGGCGCGGGCGACGATCGAGGGCAACAGACGCTCCGGCTTGTCCGGCTTGCTGGCGGCGGCAGGCGCCGCTTCCGGCTTCGGCTCGAGCTTGGGCTCGCTCCGCGCCACGAGCTTGGGCGTCGGCGTGTCGGTCTTGGCCACCAGCACCGGCTGCGATTTCGGCGGGCGCTGCTTGATTTCGGGGGGCTTGGGCGGCTGCGGCGCCGGCGGCTCGGGCCGATCCTTTTCGGCCGCGGCGATGATCGCCTCGATCGAGCTGGTCGTCTTGCCGGACTTGGCGGGCTCGGGCTTCGCCCCGGGCTTGGCGTCGGACTTGACCACGGCCGGCTTGGGCTCAGCCTTGGCGACCGGCTTCGCGTCGGCTGCCGGCGTCGCCGGCTTGGCCTTCGCTTCGCTCGCAAAAACCGGTGGAAGACTCGGCGGCGCGGGCGGCTCCTGCCCGATTCCCGCGATGTTGGCCTCGCTCGCCTCCTGCTCGACGAGACGAATACAGTCCTCGAGCTGGAGCCGGTGCGTCGTGATATCGCGGGCGGGGAGCGGCGGATTGATGGCGCGGAGCTGGCCGACCAGGGCCGCTCGCGCCTTCTCATACACGGCACGTCGCGCAGCCCCGTTGTTTTCGGGCAGAGCCTCTACGGCCCTGCGCAACAGCTCTTTGTAATCCGCCATTCGCTACATTCGCTCAATTTGCGCGGGAGTTGTAGCCAAAAAACCTCAGTCTTGGAACGGGTCTTGCACGAGGATCGTGTCCAGCCGCTCGGGGCTGGTCGAGAGCATGGCGACGGGCGCGCCGATGAGCTCTTCGATGTACCTCACATACTTGACCGCCTGAGCTGGGAGTTCTGCCCAGCTTCTCGCCCCAGCCGTAGTTTCCGACCACCCCTCCAGAGACTCATAAACCGGCTTCACGGCCGCCTGGGCCCGCATAGAGGCCGGAAGATAGTCAATTTTTTGTCCGTCCAACTCGTAGCCGACACAAACCTTGATCTCTTTGAGCCCGTCGAGGACGTCCAGCTTGGTTAACGCAATGCCATTAATGCCGGAGGTTCTTACCGTTTGCTTAACCAAAACGGCGTCGAACCAGCCGCAGCGGCGCGGCCGGCCGGTGTTGACCCCCACCTCCTTGCCCACGCTGGAGAGGTGCCGGCCGATCTCGTCGTCGAGCTCGCAGGGGAACGGCCCCTCGCCCACCCGCGTGGTGTAGGCCTTGGTGATGCCCAGCACGTAGCCGATGGCCGTCGGCCCGAGGCCCGACCCCGCCGCCGCCTGCCCCGCCACCGTGTTCGAGGAGGTGACGAAGGGGTACGTTCCGTGGTCGTTGTCGAGCAGCGCGCCCTGCGCGCCTTCGAACAGGATGCGGGCGCCGCTCCGGCGCTTCTCGTCGAGCACCCGCCACACCTGGCCCACATAGGGCAAAATCTGGTCGGCCACCGCCAGCAGCTCGTCGCGGAGCGCATAGGGATTGAGCTCGGCGAGGCCCATGCCCCGCCGCAGCGCATTGTGATGGCCGAGGAGCCGCTCGACTTTGGGCAGCAGCGTCTCCGGTTCCGCCAGGTCGCAGACGCGGATGGCGCGCCGCCCCACCTTGTCCTCATAGGCCGGACCGATGCCGCGCCGCGTGGTGCCGATCTTGAGCCCCGAATTGGTGTTCTCGCGGATGGCGTCGAGCTCGCGGTGCAGGCTGAGGATCAGCGGCGCGTTGTCGGCGATCATCAGCATGTCGGGCGTGACGATGACGCCCTGGCCGGCGAGTTTCTTCACCTCCTCGACGAAGTGATGCGGATCGACCACGACGCCGTTGCCGATCACCGAAAACTTGCCGCGCACCACGCCCGAGGGCAGCAGCGCCAGCTTGTAGCTCACCCCGCCGATGACCAGCGTGTGGCCGGCATTGTGCCCGCCCTGGTAGCGCACCACCACGTCGGCGCGCTCGCTCAGCCAGTCGACGATCTTGCCCTTGCCCTCGTCGCCCCACTGGCTGCCGACGACGATCACGTTTGCCATGTCCGGACGTGCGCTCCCCGCCCGGGCCGGGTTTGACCCTTGGGCGAATGCTGATAAGTCGCTCGGCGGGAGCCTGCAAGCCTTTCAATGCCTACGCCCGAATCACTCAGCCTTGCCGGCCGCCTGATGTCCCGGCCCTACGTCCTGCTGGTGCTGACGACGCTGTTCTGGGGCGGCAACGCGGTCGCCGGCAAGGCCGCCGTCGGCAACATCGATCCCTACATGTTCATCCTGCTCCGCTGGGCGGGCGCGCTCCTGGTGCTCGTGCCCTTCGCCATCGGACCGGTGCGGCGCGACTGGGCCGTTCTTCGCCGCCGCTGGTGGCTCTATCTCTTTTACGGCGCCGTCGGCTTTGCGCTGTTCAACGTGCTCATCTACGTCGCGGCGCACTTCACCTCGGCGGTCAACAACGCCATCGACCAGGTGGCCATCAACATCTTCGTCATGCTGCTCAACTTCGCGCTGTTCCGCACCCGCGTGCATGCGCTGCAGCTGCTCGGCGTCGCCGTGACCATCGTCGGCGTCGCCCTCACCGCGACGCACGGCGACCTCGGCCGCATCCTCAGCCTCGACATCAACTTCGGCGACATGCTCGTGCTCTGCGCGGCGCTCGCCTATGCGATCTACTCGGTGACGCTCCGCTATCGCCCGCAGACCAGCTGGCTGAGCTTCCTCTTCGCCGGCTTCCTCGGCGCAACGCTGGCCTCGCTCGTCTTCGAGCTCACGCTGGGCGGCGCCGCCATCGGCCCGGGGCTCGCCGGCATCACCCCGCTCGGCTGGGGTCTTGTGGCCTACACCGTGATCTTTCCCTCGATCGTGAGCCAGATGTTCTACGTGCGCGGCGTCGAGCTGATCGGCGCCAACCGCGCCAGCCTCTTCATCAACCTGATCCCGCTGTTCGGCGCGATCGGCGCCGTGCTGATCCTCGGCGAGCGGCTCGAGCCCTTCCACCTCGTCGCCGGCGCCCTCATCGCCGCCGGCATCGGGCTCGCCGAATGGAGCGCGCGCCGCTCGGCACCGCCGGCGCTCGACACCCGCCACCGCCTGGGCTAGAGCCTAGGCCTCCCTCCGGACTCTCCGCAGATGCCGATCGGCGTCCTCCTCGCTCTCATCACCTACTCGATCTATTCGATCGGCGATTCGATCACCAAGAGCTTCAGCGGCGGTCCGCTGTCGGTCTTCGAGCTCGGCTTTTTCGTCAACGTCTTCACCCTGCTGACCCTGCCCTTCGCGCGCACGCCCGAAGAGCGCTGGGGCGAGGTGTTCAAGCTCCGCCATCCGGTGCTGATGAATGCCCGCGGGATGCTCTACACGCTGGCGACGGTCTGCTTCTTCTACGCGGTGACGAACATCCCGTTCGCCGAGACCTATTCGCTCTCCTTCCTCGCGCCGCTCTTCATCACCTTCCTGTCCGTCGTTGCCTTGCGCGAAAAGGTCGCGCCCACCCGCTGGTTCCTCGTCGCGCTGAGCTTCGTGGGCGTGCTGATCGTGGTGCGCCCCGGCTTCCGCGAGCTCGGCTTCGGCCATCTCGCGGCCATCGGCTGCGCCGTCTCGGCCGCGAGCGCCAACACCATCCTCCGCGTCATCTCCAACAGCGAGCGGCAGATCACCATCATCGCCGTCAACGGCGCCTACCAGCTGGTGGTCAACGGCATCCTCATGCTGTTCGCCCATTTCGTGATGCCCGACCCCTACGCCTTCGCCCGGCTCGCCTTCATCGGCGTCACGGTGGGCTTCGCACAGATCCTCCTGATCCGCGCCATGCAGCGCGCCCCGGCGAGCCACATCGGGCCGACGCAATACGTGCAGATCGTCTGGGCCATCGCGCTCGGCGCCATCTTCTATGGCGAGAGCCAGGACGCGATCGGTTATGCGGGGCTGGCACTGCTGGTTCTCGCGGGCATCGCCACCATCTTTTCCGACGGCGCACAGGCGCGCATCTCCGGGCGCTGGGCCGAGTTCCGCGCCCGCCGCAGCGAGCCCCAGGTCAACCGCATCGAAGGACCGGAAATCTAGCGCCGCATCGGCCAGAACGGCACCAGCATCGGCATCCGCCGCTGGTAGGCCTCATACGCCTCGGCGCCGAGCTCGGTCTTGAGGAACTGCTCCTCGAGCCGCGCCTTGATCACGAACGCGACGGTGAGCACCGCCGCCCCCGCGATGTTGAACGGTCCGGGAAACGCCAGCACCGTGGCATAGAGGGCGGTGAGGATGCCGGTGTAGATCGGATGCCGCACGAGACCGTACGGCCCGGTGTCGACGATACGGTGGTCCTCCTTGCGCGTCACCCGCGCCGACCACAACGTCCCGAGGTGCAGCCGCGCCCACCAGGCGAAGGCGATGCCGCCGACAGCGACCGCCAGCAGCAGCCAGTCGAGCCAGATCGGATTGTACCAGAGCAGGTGCCAGGTCTCGCGGTCGCGCACCTGCACGAACATCAACGCCGCGCCCGCGATGGTGAGCACGCGATAGATCGCTTCCGCCCGCAGCGGCGGGCGCTTCGCCGGCCTGCTCGCCCACAGCGCCGCCGCCCACCACGAAATGAGCCAGAGCAGCCACATCGCCCCGAAGGCGATCCCGACGATCAGCAGCGGGGTCATGCGCGGATCGGCTCCAAGGGCGTGAGTACTCCGGCCAGGTCTCAGGCGACCTCGGTCACTTTCGACGGAATCGGAATATCACGCCCGAGCTTGTTCGCGAGATCGAGCCACTCCTCGATCGCGTCCTGCACATTTTCGATCGCTTCGGCAGGCGTCTCGCCATCGCTCATGCAGCCGGGAAGATCGGGCACGGTCGCAAGGAAGCCCCCACCGTCATCTTCCGATAGCGGCGAAACGATCACCGGATACTTAAGGGTGGCCATGGCGCCTCACCAAATCGACGAACCGGACGAACTGTCGATATATACGGCCTTGATGGGTCGCCGTGAAGGCACGGTCACATATTCCCGCATACCGGGATAGTGCACCTTGAAATGCGAGCCGCCACCGCGCGGCGGCTCCACGAGTATCCCGTATTCGCGACATGTGGCCTCCACATCCGCGATCTTCCAATCCGCCTTCGGATTGGCGCGCATCCGTTCGAGGCGGTCGCTCATGGCTCTGAGCTCAGAACGCCAGCGCCCTCGCCTGCCGCACCCCCGGCAGTCCCGCGATCTTCTTGAGCTGACCGTCGTCCACGGAGCCGTCGATCGAGAGCAGCGCAATCGCGTCGCCGCCGACCTCCGACCGGCCGAGGTTGAAGTTGGCGATGTTGACGCCGAGATCGCCCAGGAGCGTTCCGAGCCGCCCGATATGGCCCGGCTTGTCCTCGTTGGTGACGTAGAGCATCGAGGGCGTGAGCTCGGCCTCCATGTTGATGCCCTTGACCTGAATGATGCGCGGCTTGCCGTTGGCGAACACCGTTCCAGCCACGGCGCGCTCCATCTTGTCGGTCTTGACCGTCAGCCGGATGTAGCCCTCATAGGCGCCCTGCTGGTCGCGGGTGATGATCTCGACATTGATGCCGCGGTCCTTGGCCACCTGCGGCGCCGACACCATGTTCACTTCCTGCATCTGCGGCTTCAGCACGCCGTTGAGCGCCGCCGCCGTCATCGGCTTGGTGTTGAGCCCGGCGACGTTGCCCTCGTACTCGATGCGGATGCCGCTGATCGCGCTCTCGGTGAGCTGGCCGGCAAAGGAGCCGAGCGATTCCGCCAGCCGCACCCACGGCGTCAGCCGCGGCGCCTCCTCGGCGCTGATCGAGGGGAAGTTGAGCGCGTTGGTGATCTCGCCCGTCATCAGATAGGCCGAAATCTGCTCGGCCACCTGCAGCGCCACATTCTCCTGCGCTTCCGTGGTCGAGGCCCCCAGATGCGGCGTCGCGACGAAATTGGGCAGCTCGAACAGCGGATTGTTCTCCGCCGGCTCCTCGACGAACACGTCGAACGCCGCGCCCGCGACCTTGCCCGATTTGAGCGCATCGTAGAGCGCATGCTCGTCGACGAGGCCGCCGCGCGCGCAGTTGATGATGCGCACCCCGTCCTTCATCTTGGCGATGGCGCCGGCATTGATGATGTTGCGCGTCGCCTCGATCAGCGGCGTGTGGAGCGTGATGAAGTCGGCGCGCTTGAACAGCTCGTCGAGTTCGACCTTCTCGACCCCGATCGCCTGCGCCCGCTCGGGCGTGAGGAACGGATCGAAGGCGATGACCTTCATCCTGAGCCCCTGCGCCCGGTCGGCGACGATCGAGCCGAT
>CAYRZM010000144.1:0-10201 GCA_964428685.1 uncultured Devosia sp.
ATCACCCTGATCTACGAGTCCGGAACGATCGGCACGACGCCCGACGTGCTGCCGCTTTCCATCGGGGATGGCGAACTGTGCGAGACCGCGCTCTGCACGGTGAGCGTGCCCGAGATGTTCCGGTACTGGTTGATGGGCGGACGGATTTCGATCGGATTCCTGGGGGCTGCCCAGCTCGATCGCTTCGGCAACATCAACACCACGGTCATCGGGGACTATGCGCATCCGAAGGTGCGCCTGCCCGGCGGCGGCGGCGCGCCGGAGATTGCAACGTCATGCGGCGAAATCTTCATCACGCTGAAGCAGGCTCCGCGCGCCATGGTGCAGAAGATCGACTTCTTCACCTCTTTCGGCCACGGCGACGGCGGCGATCATCGCCGGCGCCTGGGGATCAGCACAAAGGGACCCACCCTGCTCATCACCGATCTCGCCATCTGGCGGCCCGATCCCGAGACCAAGGAATTCACCGTGACCTCGCTCCATCCCGGCGTCACGCGCACGATGGTGCAGGAGACATGCGGCTGGCCGGTCCGCTTCGCCGCGACGCTCGAAGAGACGCCGCCCCCGTCGGAGCTCGAACTCGGAACGCTGCGGGACCTGCAGGCGCGAACGGCCGCAGCGCATCAAGGCGGGCGTCATGGCTGAGGCGTTCATCTGCGCCTACAAGCGCACCCCCATCGGCCGCTTTGGCGGGGTCTTGGCATCGGTCCGTCCGGACGACCTGGGCGCTGTCCCGCTCAGGGCGCTGGTCGCCGAGCACCCGAACGCGGACTGGGAGGCGGTGGACGACGTGCTGTTCGGCTGCGCCAACCAGGCGGGCGAAGACAACCGCAACGTCGCCCGGATGAGTCTGCTGCTCGCCGGGCTTCCGGTGGGTGTTTCTGGAACGACGATCAACCGGCTCTGCGGCTCCGGCATGGATGCGGTGATCACCGCCGCGCGAGCCATCCGCGCCGGCGAGGGCGAGTTCTATGTCGCCGGAGGCGTCGAAAGCATGAGCCGCGCGCCGTTCGTGCTGCCCAAGGCCGAGGCCGCCTATTCACGCAATGCGGAAATCTACGACACGACGATCGGCTGGCGCTTCATCAATCCGCTGATGAAGCAGCAATACGACGTCGATTCGATGCCGGAGACCGGTGAAAACGTCGCCGAAGACTTTCAGATAAGCCGGGCGGACCAGGACGCCTTTGCCCTGCGCTCGCAACAGCGGGCGGTGGCGGCACAACGAAACGGGCGCCTCGGCCGGGAGATCGTGCCAGTGAGCATTCCGCAACGGCGGAAAGACCCCGTCGTCGTCGACACCGACGAGCATCCGCGGGCCGACACGTCGCTCGAAGCGCTAGCGAAGCTGCCGACCCCGTTTCGCGCGGGGGGCACGGTCACGGCCGGCAACGCCTCGGGCGTGAACGATGGTGCGGCCGCCCTCATCGTCGCATCCGAAGCGGCGGCAAGCAAACACGGCCTCAGCCCCATCGCGCGCATTCTGGGGGGCGCGTCCGCGGGAGTGCCCCCGCGGGTCATGGGCATCGGTCCGATTCCGGCGACCCGGCGGCTTTGCGCGCGGCTGGGCCTCATACCTATGGACTTCGACGTCGTCGAGCTCAACGAGGCATTCGCGAGCCAGTCGCTCGCGGTCTTGCGCGATCTGGGCTTTGCCGACGATGCGCCCAACGTCAACGCCAACGGCGGAGCCATCGCGCTCGGACATCCGCTCGGAATGTCCGGCGCCCGCATCGCCGGAACGGCGGCTCTGGAGTTGAGCCTCACGGGCAAGCGCCGAGCGCTCGCGACGATGTGCATCGGCGTCGGCCAGGGCATCGCGCTGGCGATGGAACGCGTCTAGAACGGCAGTCCGACGTAGTTTTCGGCCAGCGCACCCATGGCGGCTTCGGAGTGGGAGAGATATTCGAGCTCGGCGAGTTGCAGACGCTCGCCGAATTCGCCCGCTTCGCGAAACCGGTGGGTGGTTGCGGTCATCCACCAGGAGAACCGCTCGGCCTTCCACACCCGCGCGAGGGCCCTCGCCGAATAAGCCGCGAGACCGGTGGGATCGTTGTCCCGATAGAGGCCGATCAGCCCTTCGGCCAGGTAATGCACATCGCTGGCGGCAAGGTTGAGGCCCTTGGCGCCGGTCGGCGGAACGATGTGGGCGGCGTCGCCGCAGAGAAAGAGCTTTCCCCAGCGCATGGGCTCGGCAACAAACGAACGCAGGGCGGCCACAGATTTCTCAATGGATGGTCCCGTCGTGACCCGCGCCGCCGCTTCTTCCGGAATGCGCCGGCGTAGCTCATCCCAGAAGGTGTCGTCGCTCCAGTCGTCGGCGTGCTCCCCCTGCCCAACCTGGACGTAGTAGCGGCTGCGGCTCGGCGAGCGCATCGAACAGAGCGCGAAGCCGCGATCATGGCGGGCGTAGATGAGCTCGGCATCGCAGGGCGGCACATCCGCCAATACCCCGAGCCAGCCGAACGGATAGACCCGCTCGAACGTCGTGAGGATTTCATCGGGAATGCTGCGCCGGCTGACACCGTGAAATCCGTCGCAGCCCGCGATGAAATCGCAGTCGATCCGCGCTGCCCCGTCAGGGCTGGTGCAGGTGATGAAGGGGGCGGCTTCGACGTCTTGCAGCGCAACGTCGGCTGCGCCGTAGACCGTCGGCAGCCCCGCGGCCGTGCGCGCATCCATGAGATCGCGCGTGACCTCGGTCTGGCCATAGACGGTCACGGCGCGGCCGCCCGAGTGACGCCGAAGATCGATCCGATGCAACGCCCCGCCGAAAGCGAGGTGGATGCCTTCGTGGATCAGGCCGGCTTTGTGCAGCCTGTCGCCGCAGCCCACGGCTTCGAGCATCGCGACCGTCCCCTGCTCGAGCACCCCGGCGCGAATGCGCGAGAGGACGTGTTCGGCACTGGATCGCTCAAGGATGACATTGTCGATTCCGGCCTTGCCAAGCAGCGCGCCGAGCAGCAGCCCGGCCGGGCCAGCGCCGATGATGGCGACCTGCGTACGCATCAGGGGCCGTGCCCGATGCGAGCGATCTGTCCGCAGAGGGCAAGGGCGGTGCGAAGGCTTGCCGCAGTCGCGATGACCATCTGCGGCAGGAGCATCCACTCGAGCGTCCAGGCCGCACCCGAACGCTCCTGCTCGTGGACAAGCGACTCGTGCATCCCGCCCAGAAGCGTCGCGTTGAACCGGGCCAGAGTCACCAGCACCTCGGCGCCGACGGGATTGCGCTTGTGCGGCATTGCCGAAGATGCGCCTCCACCAGCGAGGCCGACTTCGTCCATCTGCGCCATCAGGCCAAGATCGGCGCCGAGCTTGCCCAGGCTTCCGCTGACCAGCGACAGCCAGCCGGCAAACTCGGCGATGCCGTCACGCTGGTTGTGCCAGCTGCGCTCGGGCAGCCGCAGGTCGAGCCGTTCGGCGACGCGGGTTGCCACCGCAAATGCCTTGTCGCCCAGTTTATCGAGCGTGCCCACCGCACCGCCGAATTGCAGCACGAGGAGGCGGGGCGACAGTTCGGCGAGGCGGTCGAGATGGCGCTGCAGCGGCGCGCGCCAGCTTTCGATCCGATCGGCGGCGCGGATGGCAAGCGCCGCCTGCATGCGCGTCCGGCCCATCAGCGGTTTGTCGCCGAACTGCCGCTCCAATGCGCCAAGCGCGGTAATGACCGACTCGATCCGTTGCTGGAACTCGGGCAGGACGGGCCGCAGGCGAAGCACCAGCGAGGTGTCGATGAGGTCCTGGCTGGTCGCGCCGAAATGGACGAATTCGCCATGTGGCCCCATGAACTCGCGCAACTGCCGGACGAATTCGGGGCCCACGACGCCATCGCGCGCCGCCGCCGCCGCGATCTCTTCGAAGTCCGCGTGGAAACCCCCGATGTGCTCGGCAATGTAGTCTGCCGAGTCCTTGGGAATGATCGCTTCGGCACCCTCGGCGATCGCGAGGGCTTCTTCGAAGTAGATCATCTCCTCATGCTCGGCTTCCGGGGCAAACTGCAGCGCCAACTCGTCATCGCCGAGCAGGCCCGAGAGCCAGGGGTGATCGAAGGGCGAGACGCTCACGCGGTTGCCTCAGATGTCGAAGAATATCGTTTCATCGGGACCCTGAAGGTGAATGTCCAGGCTGTAGCGCTGACCCTGCCGCGACGCGATCAGCGTCGGCACGCGGGAGCGGTGCTCGATGCGCATGAGGATCGGGTCGGCAGCATTCGCTTCCGCCTCGTCGGCGAAATAGAGGCGCGTGTTGAGCCCGAGGTTGATCCCGCGGGCGACGATCCAGAGGCTCACATGCGGCGCCTGCAGGCGGCCATCGGGGTATGGCACGCGACCCGGCTTGATGGTTTCGAAGCGAAACAGGCCGGTATCGGGGTCGGCGGGCGCGCGGCCCCAGCCGAAAAAATTCGGATCGGCGGCGCCGCGTGTCTCGGAGGGGCTTGGATAGAGCCCCGCAGCGTCGGCCTGCCAGAGCTCGACCACGCAGTCCCGCAGGACCTCTCCCGCGCCATCGAACACGCGGCCCTCGATGGTGATGCGCGTCCCTTTGGTCTTGTCGTTCGTCAGCCGCGCTCCGAAATCGGTGGGATAGACGCCACCAATTCCGACGAAGTTGGGAGTCAGCCCGATATGGACATAGGGGCCCGCAGTCTGGGACGGCGTTTCCTTGAGCGTATCGAGACGCTGGGGCATCAGTTGCCCTCCAGCCGATTTTCAAAGAGCGTCGAACGGCGCCCGCGCAGAACGATATCGAACTGATAGGCGGTTGCATCCATGGGGATGGTCGCCGCCATGTCGAGCGGGGCGATCAGCTGCTCGATGGCGCGCGGGTCGGCGATGCCGCGCAGGATCGGGTCCAGGCGGATGAGGGGATCGCCCTCGAAGTACATCTGCGTGATGAGGCGCTGCGCAAAGCCCGAGCCGAACACCGAGAAGTGGATATGGGCCGGCCGCCAGTCGTTGACGCCGTTGGGCCAGGGATACGGACCCGGCCGGATGGTGCGGAACGAATACGATCCGTCCGCTCCGGAGAGCGTCCGCCCGCACCCCCCGAAGTTGGGATCGAGCGGAGCGAGGTATCCATCCTTCTTGTGGCGGTAGCGGCCCGCTGCGTTGGCCTGCCAGAATTCGATGAGGATCCCCGGAACCGGCTGCGCGCGCTCGTCGAGGACGCGGCCGTGAACGATGATCCGCGGTCCCTGGGCGCTCTCCCCGGGCTTGGCGAAATTGTAGATGAGGTCGTTGTCAAGTTCGCCAAGCACATTCTGGCCGAACACCGGCCCGGTCATTTCCGACAGCGTATTGGAGAAGGAAATCGGCGCGCGCTGCGGCGACCGCAGGACCGAGGTCCTGTAGGCGGGCGTGAGCGCGGGCGGATGCCAGAGCCGGTCGCGAACGAAGAAGGGCCCGGTCTCGGGGCCGCTGTTGCCCGGCGCCTGTGTCATTCGGCCTTGCCCGCGGCCATGTCGGCGAACACCTGTTTGGCCACGCGGAATGCGGTGTTGGCGGTGGGGACACCCGCATAGATCGCGACGTGCAGCAATGCCTCCCGCACATCGGCCTCGCTGGCCCCGGTGCGCACCGTGGCGCGTATGTGCATTGCCAGTTCGTCCATGTGGCCGAGCGCCGCCAGCAACGCGATGGTGACGATCGATCGCTCGCGCTTGCTCCACTCGTTGCGCGACCACAGGTGGCCCCAGGCCGCCTCGGTGATGAGCGCCTGGAACGGCGCGTCGAAGTCCGTCGTCGCGGCTTCCGCACGCTGCACGTATTCGTCGCTCAGCACGGCGCGTCGGGTCTCGTCCCCCTGCCGCAGGCGCGGCGACTTGAGATCAGTGGCTGACATGGGAAGCCGTCTCCGTTGCTACGAGGGACATGAAGGCACGCAGAATGGTGGTGAACTGTTCCGGCTGTTCGATCGAGGGAAGGTGCCCGCAGTCGGCAATCAGCTCGAACCGCGCTCGGGGAATGGTCTTGGCAAAGTCCGCAACGGCGCGCGGCGGGGTCGATCCGTCCTGGTCGCCGACGACGCAGATGGTCGGGACGGCGATGCGCGATGCCAAAGGCCGGAGGTCGGCCTGGCGGAGGGCGACGCAGGTGGCGATGTAGCCGTCGGCAGGCTGGCGGGATAGCATCGCGCGATAGCCTGCAAAATCCGGGTTGTCCGCCCGGCGAAAGTGCGGCGTGAACCAGCGCTCGAGAATGCTGTCGGCCACCGCGTCGATGCCCCTCTCTTCGATGGCCGCGATGCGCGCGTTCCACATCGCGTCGTCGCCGATCTTGCCCAGGGTGTCGGAGAGGATCAGCGCGCAGACGAGATCGGGACGGCGGGCGTAGAGCTGCTGCGCGACGAGACCGCCCACGGAGACGCCGCAGACCGCTGCCTGCCGCGCGCCGATGTGATCGAGCAGCGCAGCGAGGTCGTCGGCCAGGAGCTCCATCGTGTACGGCGTGCGTCCGACGCCCGAGAGGCCGTGACCGCGCGTGTCGTAGAGCAGGATGGCGAAATCGCCCGCGAGCCGCACGACGACATCACGCCAGATGCGAAAGTCGGTCCCCAGCGAATTGACGAACACCAGCAGCGGACGGCTCTGCGGCGAGCCGATCAGCTGGTGGTGCACCGTCACACCGTTGAGGCGAGCGAACTGCATCAGAACGGATATCCCTGCTTGGGGTCTTCGATGGTGATCCAGCGCAGATCGGTGAACTCACTGATCGCGGCCTTGCCGCCGAAGCGGCCGAAGCCCGAGCCCTTGACGCCGCCAAACGGCATCTGCGCCTCATCGTTGAGGGTCGGCCCATTGATGTGGCAGATGCCCGCTTCGATTTGGCTCGCGACGCGCAGGGCGCGCTGGATGTCGCGGCTGAACACCGCGGACGAAAGGCCGTATTCGGTGTCGTTGGCGACGCGGATCGCCTCGTCGTCGCCCTTGACGCGGATCACCGACTTGACCGGTCCGAACGACTCCTCGTTGTAGATCCGCATTCCAGGCCGGACGTTGTCGAGCACGGTCGCCTCGACGACGGTCCCGGTGCGTTTGCCGCCGGCGCGGACCTGTGCGCCCTTGCCCGTGGCGTCGGCGATCAGCGCATCCATCTTCTCGGCGGATTGCGTACTGACCAGCGAGCCGAGCACGACATGGCCGCGCGGGTCGCCCGCAGGAAGCTGGCTCGCGCGCGCGGAAAGCTTTTCGACGAACTCGTCGGCAACCTTCTCATCGACGATGAGCTTTTCCGTCGACATGCAGATCTGGCCCTGATGCATGAAGGAGCCGAAGATCGCGGCGTTGACGGCGCCGTCGACATCGGCGTCATCGAGAACGAGCAACGGGGCCTTGCCACCGAGCTCGAGCAGCGCCGGCTTCAGATACTTGCCGGCAAGCTCGCCGATGCGCCGGCCCACGCCCGTCGAGCCGGTGAAGTTGACGCGCCGAACCGCCGGATGGGCGATCAACGCCTCGACCACGGCCGCGGCGTCCTTGGGATCGTTGGTCAGAACGTTGACCACTCCCTTGGGGATTCCAGCATCGGCGAGACACTGGCCGATCAGGCGGTGGATGCCGGGACAGCTCTCGGACGCCTTGAGGACCACCGTGTTGCCGCAGGCAAGCGGCATGGCAATCGCGCGCGTTCCCAGGATCACCGGTGCGTTCCAGGGCGCGATGCCCAGGACCACGCCGGCGGGCTGGCGAATGCCCATCGCCAGCACCGTGGCGGGATTGTTCGACGGGATCACTTCGCCCGCGATCTGGGTGGTCATGGCGCCGGCTTCGCGCAGCATGCCGGCCGCCAGCATCACGTTGAAGCCCGCCCAGGGTGCGGTGCCCCCGGTTTCCTCGATCATCAGGCGAGTGAACTCCCCGACCTTACTTTCCATGACGTCGGCAGCCTTCGTCAGCAGGGCACGACGCTCCCCCGGTCCGGTCTTGCTCCAAGTCTTGAAGGCAACCGCCGCCGCATCGACGGCCGCCTTTGCATCGGCAACGCCGGCCGCGGCCGCGCGCGTCGCGAGCTTACCGGTATAGGGATCGTTGCGTTCGTAAGTGGCGCCCGTCAGCGCCTGCCGCTCCTCGCCGTCGATCAGAAATCCGATGTCCATGTGGTTCTCCTCAAATCCGAACGTCGCGGGGGTGACGTGCTGGTTGCGTTCCGTGGCGGACGTGGTCGCTGCCCAAGGCAGATTGATCTCGAGACGATAGCCTACCGGCAGCAGCCTGAGGCCGGTGCGCTTTTCGATGGCGCCCCAGATGCCGCGCGGCAGAACCAGCGCAAACACCAGGGCAGCTGCGCCGAGCCCCACCAGATACCAGACACCGGTGGCCCCGAACCACGTCTCGAGCAGGAAGAAGATCACGGCGCCGATGATGGCGCCCTCGAAGGTGCCGATACCGCCGACCAGCACCATGAAGATCATGTAGGCGGTCCACTGCACCGAGAAATATGCCTTGGGCTGGAACGTCAGCGCGGTCGCGAGCCAGAGCGCTCCCGCAAGGCCGACGCCCAAGGCAGCGAGCACGAAGATCAGCCGTTTGGTCGAAGTGACGCGCACGCCCACGGAGGCTGCCGCTTCCTCGTTGTCGCGGATGGCCTGGATGGCGGCGCCGACACGGCTCCGCAGCAGCACGAACAGGCCGCCGAGGAGTCCGAGCATCGCCAGCAGAGCCAGCCAGTAGATCAGGTTGCGCCGGAGCAGCGCGTCGTAGGCATTGAGGGCGATCAGCGACGTGCCGGTTTCGCCGCGCACGAGCGGATCGAGGTTGACCAGCAGATGCGCGAGTTCGGCGACGACCCACATGCCGATGGCAAACTCACCGCCCCGCAACCGCAACATCGGAAAGCTCAAGGGAACCGCGATGGCGGCAACGATGAGTCCCGCCAGCGCCATTGAAACGAACGGGTCGACGCCCCAGTCGGCGAGCTTGACCGTGAAATACGCGCCCAAACCGAAGAACAGCTGCTGGCCGACGCTGACCAGCCCGGCGTAGCCCGCGAGCGCGTTCCACATCACGGCAAGGATCACGTAGACGAAGAGCACTGTGAGCCGATCCATCGCGCCCGGCCCCAGCCAGAACGGTGCGATGGCCGCGACCACGGCGATGACCGCCACGGCACTGACGGCGCTGCGCGAGGCGGGTGTCCAGCGTTCGACCCGGTATCCGGGCTGGGCGCTCAACTGCGCCTCCGGATGAGGCTTGCAACGCCGCCGGCGAGCCAGATGCGGCCCAGCAGCACCACGAAGAAGACCGCATGGCCTGCCGGCAGGAAGCCCTGCGGCGATATCGTTGCGCCCAGCGACTGTGCGACGCCCAGCACGATGCCGCCGACAAGCGTCCCCCAGATCGAGCCGGTCCCGCCGATCACCGCTGCCTCAAAGGCAAAGAGCAATTGCTCGGCGCCCGAATAGGCGTTGAACGTTCCGCGCAGTCCGAGCGCGGCCCCGGCAAGGCCAACGGTGACAAGCGCGATCGCCGAGGCAAGCGCGCTCGCAAATTGCGTATTCACGCCGACGAGCGCGGCGGTGTCCGGATCTTCGGACGTCGCCCGGATCGCACGGCCCCAAGGGGCAAGACTCAGAAACAGCTGGAGCCCGACCAGCACGACCACCGCGAGGACGAAAATCCCGACGGCCAGCTGGCCGACGAAGATTTTGCCGGGAAGCTCGATCGAGTCGTAGCTCAGCGACCCGACGAACGTGCCGAGCGAGCGCGTATTGGCGCCGAAGACCTCGAACAGGGTGTTGTCGATGACGATGGCCAGCCCGAAGGTCGCAAGGATTGGCACGAGGGGCCCGGCGCGCAGAGCCCGATCCAGGACGACGCGCTGCAGCAGCATGCCAATCACGACCATCGCCGGCAGAATGATCAGAAGTCCCGCCCAGGGTGAAATGCCGTTCTGCGCAAGGACGAACAGCCCATATGCCGCGAGGATCGCGAGGCTCCCATGCGCCAGGTTGATCAGGCGCATCACCGAGAACATGAAGCTCAGGCCAGCCGCGATCAGCGCATAATAGCCTCCGAGCAGCAGCCCCTGGATCAGGGTGTTGATCATGCCAACACCCGGTCCCGGTGGAGACCGAAATAGGCCTCCGTCACCTTCTCGCGCGGAACGGCCGCGGTCGCGCCTTCGAGCGCGATGCGGCCCTCGAGCATGCAGACGACCCGCCCCGCGACCTGCATGGCGCGACCGAGATCCTGCTCGACCAGAAC
>CAYRZM010000145.1:0-6840 GCA_964428685.1 uncultured Devosia sp.
CGTGCAGATCTCGACCTTGCGCGCTTCGGTGTCGGCCTGGCCCTGCTCGTCGAACGCCATGACGACGACCGCGGCGCCGTAGCTGCGCACGAGGCGGGCGGTGTCGAGGAACTTCTGAACGCCCTCCTTCATCGAGATCGAATTGACCAGCGGCTTGCCCTGCACGCATTTGAGGCCGGCTTCGATGACGGCAAACTTGGAGCTGTCGATCATCACCGGCACGCGCGCGATGTCCGGCTCGGCGGCGAGCAGGTTGAGGAACTCGACCATCACCTTCTCGCTGTCGATGAGGCCCTCGTCCATGTTGATGTCGATCACCTGCGCGCCGTTCTGCACCTGGTCGCGCGCGACTTCGAGCGCGGCGGTGTAGTCGCCGGCGGTGATGAGCTTGCGGAAGCGCGCGGAGCCGGTGACGTTGGTGCGTTCGCCGACGTTCACGAACGGGATTTCAGGCGTGAGCGTGAAGGGCTCGAGGCCGGAGAGGCGGAGCTGGGTCGGCACCGTCGGGATGGCGCGCGGCTTGTGCCGTGCGGCGACCTCGGCGAAGGCGCGCGTGTGGTCGGGCGTCGTGCCGCAGCAGCCGCCGATGATGTTGACCAGTCCCTCGCGCGCGAACACGTCGAGCTGCCGCGCCATGAACTCGGGGCTCTCGTCGTAGCCGCCGAATTCGTTGGGCAGGCCGGCATTGGGGTAGGCCATGATGAAGGTGTCGGCGACGTCGCTGAGCTCGGCGATGTGCGGGCGCATGGCATTGGCCCCGAGCGCGCAGTTGAGCCCGATGGTGAAGGGTTTGGCGTGCCGGATCGAGTACCAGAAGGCGCTCGGCGTCTGGCCGGAGAGCGTGCGGCCCGAGAGGTCGGTGATCGTGCCCGAAATCATGATCGGCAGCTCGAAGCCGCGCTCGGCAAAGATCTTCTGCGCGGCGAAGATGCCGGCCTTGGTGTTGAGCGTGTCGGTGATGGTCTCGAACAGCAGCAGGTCTGCGCCACCGTCGATCAGCCCGTTGATCGCGTCGGCGTAGCTCGCCGCGATCTGGTCGAAGGTGATGTTGCGCGCGCCTGGGTTGTTGACGTCCGTCGACATCGACGCGGTCTTGTTGAGCGGCCCCAGCGCCCCGGCGACGAAGCGGCGGCGGCCGTCCTTGTCCTCAGCGAGCTGCGCAGCCTCCCGCGCCAGCGTCGCGCCGGCAACGTTGAGCTCGTAGGCCAGCGCCTCCATGCCGTAGTCGGCCTGGACGATCGAGGTGGACGAAAACGTGTTGGTCTCGACGATGTCGGCGCCGGCGAGGAAATAGCGCAGGTGAATGTCGCGGATGGCATCCGGGCGGGTAAGGACGAGCAGGTCGTTGTTGCCGCGGATGTCCTTCGGCCAGTCCTTGAACCGCTCGCCGCGATAGCCGGCTTCATCCAGCTTGAGCTGCTGGATCATCGTGCCCATGGCCCCGTCGAGCACGAGGATGCGTTCGGCCGCGGCCGCGGTGAGGGCGGCGCGGGCATCGTTGTGGGGCTGCAGCGGCTTCATGGGTCCATCCTCGCGCGGAACGGTCCGCGCCACAAACCTGAGGAAAGGGATATAAAGATTTCTTTATATGATTGCGAGAGCCCGGACAAGTCACGGCTTTTCACGCTATGACACGCTGAGGAAACGCGGTTCTGCGCACGGGGGGCGAAGCGAACATGCGACCGAGCCTGCGTGCCTGGCGCCTGACGCTGGTGCTCCTCTGCGCGTTCTGGGCGCTGCCGGGCGAGGCGAGCCTCTTCACCGAGCCGGGAGACAATCCGGCGCAGCCCGACGGGCGCGGCGGCATCGACAGCCTCGGCCCGAAACTGCCCGACTTTCATCTGTCGGCCGGCGAGATCGGCCAGGCGCGCCGCGCGACCGGCTACTTCTACTGTCCCTCGAGCGATCCCCGGCAGTTCGCACTCGCTTCGGCGGCGCTGGTGCTCTCCAACCGGCTGATCGTGACGAACTCGCATGTCGTCACGGCGGTTCTCTCGCGGCAGGGGGCCGACGGACTGGCTCGCTGCCGGTTCCTCCCGCAGACCTTCGCGCTCCGTGGCGACTGCATTCACAAGGCCTGCGCGGCGGGGGTCCGGCTCGACACGTCGGCGATGTATTTCGACAAGCGGATCACGGCCGCGAACAATCTCGACTACCAGTCGGCGGACTATGCGCTGGTGCGGCTCGCCGCTCCGGTTGCGGGCGCCACGCCGTTTGCCGTCGCCCCGGCGGGCGGTGGCGACCTCAAGGCCGGCGATCCGCTGCTGCTGATCTCCGCGCTGGCGCAGGGCATGCGGGGAAGCGTGCCGTGGACCGAACCGATCGTCCAGGAATGTCACGTCAGCGCGGCCTTTGCCGGCAGCGGCAGCACGCCCTCGCATTTCCACAGCGGCTGCGATGCCGGTGGCGGCATGTCGGGCTCGCTGACCCTGACGCGAAGCAAGAGCGGGCGGCTGCAGATCGTCGGCGTGCTCGAAGGGACGCCGCCGCCGTGGGGTGGCATCGTGCCGCTCAGCGAGACCGGCGGCACGTACTCCTACCACGTGGGGTTCGACGGCGACCTCTTGGCGGAAGCGAAGCGCCTCGCAGCACGGCGATAGCCGATCCGTCAAATCCAATTCAAATTAACCGCATCGCAACCACGTTCCAGTTGTTTGCGCCTGTGTCGCGCCGGCTCTTGTAAAATGCGCGGTGTTGGTCTTCGGGGTGCGCGTTGTGGTGAGTTCGGGCAGCTGGCGCATCTTCGCGCTGACGGTGCTGATGAGCCCGCTGCTCGCGGCCTGCGCCACCAACCACACAAGTTCCCACCGCGCCGCCTTTACCTCCCGCGAATACGGCGTCGCCGTGTCGCCGCGCGTGACCACCGCGAAGTATCCCCCGCATGGCGGCGGGACCTATCTGTCGAACGCGGCTTACGTGGTCCACGGTGTGACCTATAAGCCGGTCGCCGGACCGGGCTACGTCGCGACCGGCGAGGCCTCCTGGTACGGCATGGACTTCCACGGCCGGCGCACGGCGAACGGCGAAATCTTCGGGGCTTATTACCTGACGATGGCGAGTCCCGTGCTGCCGATTCCGTCCTATGCGCGGGTCACCAACCTCGAAAACGGGCGCTCGGTGCTGGTGCGGGTCAACGACCGCGGGCCGTACATGTCCGGCCGCATCGCCGACCTGAGCTACGAGACCGCGCAAGTCCTCGGCTTTGCCGATGCCGGCAGTGCCGAGGTAAAGGTGGCCTATGTCGGGCCGGCGCCGCTCGAGGGCGACGACAGCCGGATGCTGATGGCCTCGCTCAACACCACGACGCCCGCCGAACTCGGCGGCACGCGCATCGCGCTCGCCGACGTTGCGCCGGTTCCGCGCCCGGCCGCGACCGCGCCGCGCGACCGCAATCCGTTCAGCGGCGGCCTGATCGGGGATATTGTGGGCCTCTTCGGCTACGCCGAGGCGCCGAGCGACGGCGACGTCAATGCCGCGGTGGACGCCGCGACGGCCATGGCGACCCGCGCGACGGCACTCGAGGACTGGAAGAACTCGGTCGACGACGACGCGCGGAAAATCCGGCTCGAACTCGGCGTGTTCCCCGACTCGCAGGCGGCGGCCATCGCCCAGGACTTCGCCATGCTAGGCGCCGTGGACGAGGATCCGACCGAAACCGGGGGCGTGTCGGCCACACGTTTGACACTGACCCATCTTAAGCCCGGCGTCGCGCGGGCCGACGTTCTTGGCCTGGCGCAGAAACTTGGCCTCACCGGCATAGTTCTCTATTAGTCGGTTATGCGCCGTCCCCCGGCGCCTGGAACACACGATGCGGTTTCGTCTCGGCCTGGCACTGCTGGCGGGCGTCTTTTCGGCGATAGTCTCGCTGGGTGCCCTTGCGCAGGACTTCGACACCAAGGCGAAGTTCGCGGTGCTGATGGACTACGAGACCGGGTCCATCCTCTACGACAAGAACGCCGACGAGCGGCTCGAGCCGGCGAGCATGGCCAAGCTGATGACGCTCGCGGTGGTGTTCAGCTACCTGCAGCAGAAAAAGCTCACCCTCGACGATGAGTTCTTCATCTCCGAGCACGCCTGGCGCGACGGCGGCGCGGCCTCGGGCGGCTCGACGATGTTCGCGGTGCTCAATTCCAAGATCCGCGTCGAGGACCTGCTCAAATCGGTGATCGTGCAGTCGGGCAACGACGCCGCGATCGCGCTGGCCGAGGGCATCGGCGGCGACGAGGTCACCTTCGCCAAGATCGAGAACAAGCTGGCCGAACAGATCGGGCTCACCAACTCGCACTTCACAAATGCCACGGGGCTGCCCGACCCCGATCAGTATTCCACGGCGCACGACCTCGCGACGCTCAGCCGCTACATCATCAGGAACTTTCCCGAATTCTATCAGCTGTTCTCGATGCCCGAGTTCACCTGGAACAAGATCCGCCAGATGAACCGCAACTCGCTGCTCGAGCTCGGTCTCGGCGTCGACGGCCTCAAGACCGGCCACACCGAGGAGGCCGGCTACGGCGAGGTGGTCTCGGCGCCCAATGACGGGCACCGGCTGATCGCGGTGCTGCACGGGCTGACCTCGATGTCCGAGCGCGCCGAGGAAGCGCGCAAGCTCATCACCTGGGGGATGCGCGGCTTCGAGCTGCTGCCGGTCTATGCTGAGGGCGCGGTGGTGGCGCACGCGCAGGTGTTCGGCGGCGAGAAGGCCGACGTGGGGCTCGTCGGCAAGGGCAAGATCGACCTCTTCGTGCCCAAGGCCGCGGACAACTGCCCAACCGCCACCGTCACCTACAAGGGCCCGCTTCGGCCGCCGGTGAACGCCGGCGATGAGGTGGCCAAGCTCAACATCTACTGCAGCGGCAAGCTGGTGCAGCAGTCGCCGCTCTACGCCGCCGAGACGGTAGAGCAGGGCGACCTGTTCCGCCGTGCCACGGACGCGGCCAAGCACCTGCTGCTGGGGTGGATCCCCTGATGCTGGACAAGGCGCAGGCCAAGGCGCGGTTCATCACCTTCGAAGGCGGCGAGGGCGTCGGCAAGTCGACGCAGGTGAAGCGGCTGGTCGCGGCGCTCAGCCGGCATTCCGTCGCCGCCGTGCGGACGCGCGAACCCGGCGGCACACCCAAGGCCGAGGCGATCCGCGCCTTCATCCTGCAGGGCCGCTCCGAACAATGGGGCGCCGGGGCGGAGGCGGTGCTGTTTGCCGCGGCGCGGCTCGATCACGTGCAGCAGCTGATCGCGCCCAATCTGGAATCCGGCCGCTGGGTGATCTCCGACCGCTTCTCGGATTCGACCCGCGCCTATCAGGGGCTGACAGGCGGAGTGGACGTCAAGCTCATCGACGCGCTCGAAATCCTGGCGCTCAACGGCCACAAGCCCGACCTCACGATCATGCTCGACATGGACCCCGAGGCCGCCTTCCGCCGCGTGCTGGAACGCGAGACCGAGGCAGCCCTTGCCGCCACCGGCGACCGTTTCGAGAAGGAAGATCTCGACTGGCACCGCCGCCTGCGCGAGGCGTTCCTCGCGATCGCCCGCAACAACGTCGACCGCTGCGTGATCGTCTCGGCCGACCAGAGCGAGGACGCGCTCGAGCGGGATGTGTGGGACGTGCTGGCCCGCCGCTTTCCGGAACTGAGCCTCGAGCAGACCGCGTGAGCGACGACGAGCTGCGCGAGCCCGACCAGCTCGAGGGCGTGCCGCTGCCCGAAATGCGGACTGGCACCATCGGTCATGAGGCCGCCCGGGCGAATGTGGCCGCCGCGCTCGATGCCGGCCGGCTGCCGGGCGGACTGCTGCTCCACGGGCCCCGCGGCATCGGTAAAGCCACGCTGGCGTTCGATCTCGCGCGGCTGATTTTCTCGCGCACCGGCGACGAGAGCGAGGCGCATGTGGCCGCCCAGGTCGCGGCGGGCGGGTACCCGAATCTGCGGGTCTTGCGCAAAGTGCCGCGCGAAACCGGCAAGGGTTTTTACACGGCAATTCGCGTTGAGGATGTGCGCAGCCTGATCGGTGAGGCGCATCTGACGCGAGGCCGGGCGGGATTTCGCATCGTGATCGTCGACTCGATCGACGACTGCAACCCGTCGTCGGCCAACGCGATGCTGAAGATCCTCGAAGAGCCGCCACCCGAGACCCTGTTCATCCTGGTGTCGCACCGGCCGGGCGGATTGCTGCCGACCATCCGCTCGCGCTGCCGCTCGATTGCGCTGCGGCCGATCGGCGACGCCGATGTGCGCCGGGTGCTGGGGGAGGGCGAGGGCATCGACCACGCCGTCGCCCTCGCGCGGGGCCGGCCGCGGCGCGCCTACGAAGCCCTGGCGCTGGGCGACAATCCGGCGCTCGGCCCCCTGCGCGCCTGGCTCGAAGCCCCGGCGGGGGGCGGTGCCGGCGCGTATCTGGGAACCGCCGAAACCCTCGGTGGCGACCGCGCGGGCGCGGCGTTCGCCTTCGGGCGGGACGTGCTGACCGACTGGATCGCGCGGGAAGCCAAAACGGCCGCGATCGGCCGGAATGCGCCGCGGCTTGCCTCGGCACAGGGGCTATGGGACAAGGCCACCGCCCTGTTTGCCGACGCCGAGGAATACAACCTCGACGCCAGGCAGACGCTGATTTCCGTCATGGACGCAATCAGGCGGCACGCTCAGACCCATCTCCTCGCCCCGGTGCAATGACCCGCAACGCCTACTACCTCACGACCGCCATCGCGTACCCCAACGGCGACCCCCATATCGGGCACGCCTACGAGATGATCGGCACCGATGCGATCGCGCGCTGGCGGCGGCTCGAAGGACGCGAGGTGTTCTTCCTCACCGGCACCGACGAGCACGGCCTCAAGATGGTGCAGAC
>CAYRZM010000146.1:0-8437 GCA_964428685.1 uncultured Devosia sp.
GCCCACCGTCGAGCAGTAGGTGCGCTTGAGGAGGGCGAGCATCTCGCGCACGGTCGCAAATTCGAGGCCGAGCACGTTGTCGATGTAGATCGGCCGGTCGTAATCGGCCTCGGTGAAGCCGTAGGTCGCCGGATCGAGCTCGGGCGCCGGCTCTTCCGGCTTGAGCTTCAGCGGATCGAGATCGGCATGCAGGTGCCCCCGCATGCGGTAGGCGCGGATCATCATGATCGCCTTGATCGAGTCGCGGGTGGACTGCAGCACGTCGACCGGGGTCGGCTGCGCCGCGCCTTCGGCAGCGGCCTTCTTCTGCATCGCCGCGCCGGTCTTGAGGACGATCTCGCCCCAGTTGCCGTCGAGCGCCGAGACCAGCTCGCCATTGGCGACCTGCGGCCAGTCGGCGCGGGCCCAGGACGGGCCCTCGGCGTTCTTTTCGATGTCGCTGGAGGGGTCTTCGAGCCGGCTGAAATAGCCCGCCCAGGTCGGGTCGATGCTCTTGGGATCGGCGGCGTAACGGGCGTAGAGGTCGTCGATGTATTGGGCGTTGCCGCCGTAGAGGAAGGAGGAGAGCAAGAACTGTTCGTTCTTTTCCTGTCGGGTCATGGTGTCGTAAGGCGGGGCTTTTCCCCGTGTTCCCTGTTGCCGGCCGTCCCGGAGAGGGCAGCCGTTCCGCGCTGCGGCGGACTGTGACGGTTTCAGATTAGCATCTTGCTAAGAAATTGGGCATTCCGACCATGGTCTGAAAGCCCCAATCCTCTTCAAAAGCCGGTGTTTTCAGCGCTTTGGTTCAGCCTTTGAGCACCTCGGCAAGGGTCACGCCGATCCTTGCAGGCGAACGCGACACTTTGATGCCCGCCGACTCCATCGCCGCGATTTTGTCGTCGGCCCCACCCTTGCCGCCCGAAATCACCGCGCCGGCGTGGCCCATGGTGCGGCCCTTGGGGGCGGTGAGCCCGGCGATGAACCCGGCCATCGGCTTTTTCCGCCCGCGCTTGGCCTCGTCGATCAGGAACTGCGCCGCGTCTTCCTCCGCCGCGCCGCCGATCTCGCCGATCATGATGATGGATTTGGTCTCGGGGTCGGCCATGAACATCTCGAGCACATCGATGAATTCGGTGCCCTTGACCGGATCGCCGCCGATGCCGACCGCGGTCGACTGGCCGAGCCCGGCATTGGTGGTCTGGAACACCGCCTCGTAGGTCAACGTCCCCGAGCGCGAAACAATCCCGACCGAGCCCTTCTTGAAGATCGATCCGGGCATGATGCCGATCTTGCACTCCTCGGGCGTCAGCACGCCCGGGCAGTTGGGCCCGATGAGCCGCGACTTCGAGCCGGCGAGCCGTGCCTTGACCTTGACCATGTCGAGCACCGGCACGCCCTCGGTGATGGTGACGATGAGCGGAATTTCCGCCTCGATCGCCTCGAGGATGGCATCGGCCGCGCCCGCCGGCGGCACGTAGATGACGGTGGCGTTGGCCCCCGTGCGCGCCTTGCCCTCGGCGACAGAGGCGAACACCGGCAGCGCCGTCCCGTCGACCCCCGAGGTCCAGGTCTCGCCGGCCTTCTTGGGGTTCACCCCGCCCACCATCTTGGTGCCGTAATAGGCCAGCGCCTGCTCGGTGTGGAACGTACCGGTCTTGCCGGTCAGGCCCTGGACGAGGACCCGCGTGTCCCTGTTGACGAGGATGGACATGAAACCCCTGGCTCTTACTTCTTGGCGCCGAGCAGAATGTTGTACTCGATCTCGACCTGTCCGTCGGTGCGGTCGGCGATGACGAGGAGCTTCTTGTCGGCGGTTTCCCAGGCGCCATAGACGTCGTTGTCGCCCTTGGGCGTGACCGAGCCGGCGAGGCCGCCGAGACCTTCCATGTCCTTGAGGTCGATGAGGTTGTCGTAGTCGCCGAAATCGACGCGGCAATAGCCGAGCTGCTGGGTGGGATAGGTGTCGACCGAGCCCCAGAGCGTCACCGAGCCGTAGCCGCCGACATCCTTGGAGGCGGAGTAGATGCGGCGGTAGGGGCCGCTGTCGGTGGAATCGTCGGGCACCCAGCCGTCGGCATTGGCGCGGTCGTAGGCGGCCGGATCGCCCCCCGAAACGTCGGTGCAGGTCTTGAGGAAGGCGGCCAGCGCGTCCTTGGAGGCGACGGGCGGGCCCGAGGGCACCTGGGACACGTCGCCCTCGTCGTCGCCCGAAACGCTCATCTCCATCGCTGAGGAGTCGGCGGGGGGCGGGGCGGAGCTCTCCATGATCGACATGTCCATCGCCGACGAGTCCGGAGCGGAGCTGTCGGAGGTGACCGTCAGCGTCATCTGCGCCATCGCCGGCGTGGCGAGGCCGATCAGGCAGAGCGACACAAGATGCAGTTTCGTCATCGAGTCCTCCTCGCCCGTGCCGGGCGGCTTCTCTTTAACGCTTTCGGATCGCCGCGACGATCTTCTGGGCCGCGTCGTCGAGATCGTCGGCGGCAATCACATTGAGCCCGGACGAGGCGAGGATCGCCTTGCCCTCCTTGACGTTGGTGCCCTCGAGCCGGACCACCAGCGGCACCTTGAGCCCGACATCGTGCACCGCCGCGACCACGCCCTCGGCGATCACGTCGCAGCGCATGATGCCGCCGAAGATGTTGACCAAGATGCCTTTGACGTTGGGGTCGGCGGTGATGATCTTGAACGCCGCGGTGACTTTTTCGCGGCTCGCCCCGCCGCCCACGTCGAGGAAGTTCGCCGGCTCTTCGCCATAGAGCTTGATGATGTCCATGGTGGCCATGGCGAGCCCGGCGCCGTTGACCATGCAGCCGATGTTGCCGTCGAGCGCGACGTAAGCGAGGTCGAACTTCGACGCCTCGATCTCCTTGGCGTCCTCTTCGGTGGTGTCGCGGAGCGCCACGAGGTCGGGGTGCCGGAACAGCGAATTGTTGTCGAAGCTGACCTTGGCATCGAGGAGCCGCAGGTGGCCGTCCTTGAGGACGATCAGCGGATTGACCTCGAGCAGGCTCATGTCAGTGTCGACGAACGCCTTGTAGAGCGCCGGAAACACCGTCACCGCATCGGCTTTGGCGGCGCCCTCGAGCCTCAATGCGGCGGCGATGGTGCCGGCGTCCGCGGGGGTCACGCCTTTGGTCGGGTCGATGTCGACAGTGATGATCCGGTCGGGCGTGTCGTGGGCGACCGTCTCGATGTCCATGCCGCCCTCGGTCGAAACCACGAAGGCGACTTCGCCGGTCTCGCGGTCGACCAGCAGCGAGCAGTAGAGCTCGCGCGCAATGTCGGCGCCGTCCTCGATGTAGAGCCGGTTGACCTGCTTGCCGGCGGGGCCCGTCTGCTTGGTGACGAGGGTGTGGCCGAGCATCTCGCGCGCATTGGCGGCGACTTCGGCCGGCGACTTCGCGAGCCGCACGCCGCCCTTGGCGTCGGGGCCGAGCTCCTTGAACCGGCCCTTGCCGCGGCCGCCCGCATGGATCTGCGACTTGACCACATAGAGCGGACCCGGCAGCGACTTCGCCGCGGCCTCCGCCTCTTCGGGCTTGAACACCGCAACGCCCGCCGCGACCGGCAGGCCGTAGGACTTGAGCAGCGCCTTGGCCTGGTGCTCGTGGATGTTCATTGCATTGCGCTCCGGAGCATGATGACGGCCCCCTCACCCGGATTGCTGACGCAATCCGACCTCTCCCCCCCGGGAGAGGTGGTGCAGAGGCAAGGCCGCGCCCCAATCCCACCTCTCCCTGTGGGGGAGAGGTCGCCGCGAAGCGGCGGGTGAGGGGGCCTTGCGGCAAGCCAAGCCATCGTCACGCCAGCTTCGGGGCGATCTTCTTGCAGGCCTCGATCAGGCCCTCGACGGCAGCGACCGATTTCTCGAACGCCTTCTGCTCGGCGGAATTGAGCGAGATTTCGACGACCCGCTCGGCGCCGCCGGCCCCGATGATCGCCGGCACGCCGACATAGGTGCCCTTGACCCCGTATTCGCCCTTGAGGAAGGCGGCGACGGGCAAGACGCGCTTCTTGTCCTTGAGGTAGCTCTCGGCCATCTCGATCGCCGCGGTGGCGGGCGCGTAGTAAGCCGAGCCGGTCTTCAAGAGCCCGACGATCTCGGCGCCGCCGTCGCGGGTGCGCTGGATGATCTCTTCGAGCCGGTCCTTGGTGATCCAGCCCATCTTGACGATGTCGGTGAGCGGGATGCCGGCGACGGTCGAGTAGCGGGCGAGCGGCACCATCGAATCGCCGTGACCGCCGAGGACGAAGGCCGACACGTCCTCGACCGACACTTTGAGCTCATCGGCGACGAAATAGCGGAAGCGCGCGCTGTCGAGCACGCCGGCCATGCCGATGACCTTGCTCGAGGGCAGGCCCGAAAAGCGCTGCAGCGCCCACACCATCGCATCGAGCGGATTGGTGATGCAGATGACGAAAGCCTCGGGCGCGTACTTGGCGATGCCGGCGCCCACCTGCTCCATCACCTTGAGGTTGATCTCGAGCAGGTCGTCGCGGCTCATGCCCGGCTTGCGCGGCACGCCGGCGGTGACGATCACCACATCGGCGCCGGCGATGTCCTTGTATTCCGACGTGCCCTTGATGCCGGCGTTGAAGCCTTCGACCGGACCGGACTGGCTGAGATCGAGCGCCTTGCCCTGCGGCACGCCGTCGACGATGTCGAACAGCACCACATCGCCAAGCTCCTTGGTCGCCGCCAGATGCGCCAGGGTGCCGCCAATCTGCCCCGCACCGATCAGAGCGATCTTCTTGCGCGCCATGAGCCCCAAATCCTGATTTTCGTTGGAATTGCGCGCCCCTATAGACCCTGGGCATGGCGTTAACAAGTCAGGCTTTGGTGGCCCCCGGCCGCGGCTTCCGCGCCGCCGCGAGATAGCCCGCCGACTGCATTTCCGCGAGGCGCGACACCGTGCGCCGGAGCTCGCCGGCCTGCCGCGAACCCTCCGCCAGCCGGTCGAGCGGCACCGCAAAGCTCGCGGCCAGCCGGATGCCGCGATCGTAGAGCGTGTCGATCAGCAGCACGAAGCGCTTGGCCGCGCTCGGATTGGCCGCCCCAAACGCCGGCACGTCATCGAGCATGAGCGTATCGTAGCGGTGCGCGAGGCGGAGATAATCGCGCGCGCCGAGCGGGGACTCGCAGAGCGCCGCGAACGAAAACCGCGCCGCCCCCATCGCCGCCCCGGGCACGACGATGTCGCGGCCGAGCGAGCGGAGCGTCTCGGGCGGGGTCGGCGCGCCACTGGTGAGTTTCTGCCAGAGCCGGTCCATGGCTGCCCTGACCGCCGGGCCGCTGCCGAACTGGAACACCGGCTCGCCGGCGAATTTGAGCTGCCGGTAGTCGGTCGCCCCGTCGAGCGGCACCACCTCCACCTCGGTCTTGAGCCGCGCGATGAAGGGCAGGACGAGCTGGCGGTTGAGCCCGTTCTCGTAGAGCCGGTCGGGCGGCGTGTTGGAGGTGGCGACCAGCGTCACCCCGCCATCGAATAGGCGGTCGAACAGCCGCCCGAGCAGCATGGCATTGGTGATGTCGCCGACCTGGAATTCGTCGAGGCAGAGGAGCCGGGTGGATTTGAGGATGGGCTTGACCACCGCGGCGACCGGATCGCCCGGCTCGTCCTTGCGGACGGCCGTGATGGCGGCGTGGAGCTCGTCCATGAACTCGTCGAAATGCGCCCGCCGTTTCTCCGCGATCGGGGCGGCAGCAAAGAACAGGTCCATCAGCATGGTCTTGCCGCGCCCCACCGCGCCCACGAGGTAAGCGCCGCGGACGGGCTTCCGCCGGCCGAACAGACGGTGCTGGTCGAGATCGTCGGCGATGCGGTCGAGCGTGCGCGCCGCTTCCGACTGCAGCGGATCGGCGCTCAGCACGCCGGCTTCGACCATGCGGTCGAGCGCGAGGGAAACGGGGGACAGGAGGGGACTGGGCACGGCCGAGCCTTACCCCACAATGTCATTGCCGCGAAGGCGGGAATCCATCGGGGCTCGTGCGCGCGGCGGGATGGGTCCCGGCTTTCGCCGGGATGACACCCAGCGCTGTGCCGGAGATGGCGGGCCTCAGCCCACCATCGAGATGCCCTGGCCGCCCGACAGCGCGCCGACGAAGCGGTTGCCGCTGAGGATGAGCGCGGCGATGAGCCGGCCGCTCTCGTCGAAGAGCTGCACCTGCGTGCCGGCGAGCGTCCAGCTCGCGACCGCCGCCATGCCGCTCAGCGAACAGGCCGGCGCCGAGGCGCGATAGCGGCCGGTCGAGCCCTTGGCCGTCTGCGTCAGGTTGAGGCCGCACTGGTCGCCGCCCGAGACCACGGTCCACCGCCCGAGCAGCTTTTCGATGGTGAGGCCACCGCTGAGATCGCGCCCCGAGCTGTTGGGCAGCGCCCCGACGGGCGGCACATTGGCGAACGAGCCGTCGGCATTGGCGACCTGGGTCTGGCCGTCATTGGGCGAGGCCGGGGTCATGCCGTTGGTTTCCCCGTTGGTGCCGCCCTGAACTTCGCCATTGGGGCCGATGGGGGGCAGCGCCTGGGTCGAGACGTTTCCGCCGGCCACCGGGGCGAGCTGCTGGTCGGAGTCGGCGTTCTGCACCGACACGCCCGTCGAGGCGCAGCCGGCGAGAGCCAGCGCGGCAACGACGCTCAAAACGGGAAGGAGCCTGCCCATCGCCGGCAAAGTCCCTGGTTCACGAAATTGCGTGCGCATATAGACCAATCGCTCCGGCCCCTCAACGCCTGAGGCGGAGAGATGCCGCGACAAAAGTGGCAAGTTGACGACTGCGCCTAGCGCCGGCGCATCTCGGCGAGAAGATCGGTCGCCAGCAGCTTGGCGTCGTGCGCCTCGTCCGCCGGCACCCGGATTGGAATGCCGCTCAGCGCGGTGCCGGGAAAGCCGCCGTCGCCGGGCGGCACCGGGTGAAATCCGTAGGCGGCGAGCGCCGCCACCAGATTGCGGGCGAGCCCGGTGTCCTCGACCTTGACGATGATTTCGAGCCCGCTCACGCCGCCGCCTTGCGCTCGACCATCATCTTCTTGATCTCGGCGATGGCCTTGGCCGGGTTGAGCCCCTTGGGGCAGGTCTTGGAGCAGTTCATGATGGTGTGGCAGCGGTAGAGCTTGAACGGGTCCTCGAGGTTGTCGAGCCGCTCCTGCTGCTCCTGGTCGCGGCTGTCGATGAGCCAGCGATAGGCCTGGAGCAGGATCGCCGGCCCCAGATACTTCTCGCCGTTCCACCAGTAGGACGGGCACGAGGTCGAGCAGCAGGCGCAGAGGATGCACTCATAGAGCCCGTCGAGGCGTTCCCGCTCGGGCTTGGATTGCAGCCACTCCTTGTCGGGCGTCGGCGTGGTCGTCTTGAGCCA
This sequence comes from uncultured Devosia sp., assembly GCA_964428685.1. Classification (GTDB taxonomy): domain Bacteria; phylum Pseudomonadota; class Alphaproteobacteria; order Rhizobiales; family Devosiaceae; genus Devosia_A. The sequence goes on from CAYRZM010000146.1 coordinate 7,337, forward strand.
GGGCTCGATCGAACGGTGCTGCGCGTAAAAGGTCGAGAGGTCGGGGACGAGGTCCTTGATCACCGGCATATGCGGCAAGGGATAGATGCGGATGGCGCCCTTGATCTCGTCCATCGCCTTGGTGCAGGCGAGCGTGTTGAAGCCGTCGATATTCATCGAACACGAGCCGCAGACGCCCTCGCGGCAGGAGCGGCGGAGCGTCAGCGTCGGGTCGATCTTGTTCTTGATCCACAAGAGCCCGTCGAGGACCATCGGGCCGCAATCGTCGAGGTTGACGAAGTACGTGTCGATGCGCGGATTGGCCTCGCTGTCCGGATCGTAGCGATAGACCCGGTATTCGCGCAGCCGGAGGGCGCCCGCGGGTTTCGGCCACGTCTTGCCCTTAATGGGCTGGCTCGCCTTGTCGAGGATGAGTTCGGCCATGCTGTTTGCCTATCGCGTGCGCGCGGGGCGCTGTTCGAGATCGTAGATCAGGTCGTTGAAACCTTCGACCGCGCGGGTCATCGCCGCCTGCGCGTCGCCGAGGGCCTGATTGTAATAGTACGGCCCGATCTCTTCGGTGAAGAAATTGAGCAGCTGCTCGGCCGGGATGTTGCCCAGGCTCTGCTCCATCTCGTCGGCAAAGTAGCGCTGGATGCGGCCGATCAGCGCCGCGCGCTCCTCCTTGTCGAGCTTGATGGGCTTCACCGCAGCGGCCTCACATATAGTCGGGTTTGCAGATCGTGTTCGAGTTGGCGATGTAGTCGTTGTAGGCGTCGTAGTATTTCGCATCGAGCGGCTTGCCCTGCATCGAGGCGATGATGATGTCCATGAAGCTGGTGTCGACCAGCTTGGGGGCCGCCTCCTCCTTGCACTTGCACAGCACCTCGGCCTTGGGCGCGACCTTGATGCAGGCGGCATAGAACGCATTGAGCTGCGCCTGGGTCGGCGGATTGGCGATCGGCTTCAGGTGGAGCTTGGCCTCGGCCGCTCCGGTCAGCAGCATCAGCGCGCAGAGCGCCGCAATCAGTAGTCTCATCTCAGCTCCTTGCGGATCACCAGCTTCAGCCCGCTCCACACCTCATCGACCGCCGCGACCTTGACGTCAACAAGGCCGGTGGG
>CAYRZM010000147.1:0-1641 GCA_964428685.1 uncultured Devosia sp.
TCGGTCAAGGTCAAGGCGGTCAACACCCTCGTCCGCAAGGGCAAGGTCAAGCGCTTCCGCAACGTCAAGGGCGAGCGCAAGGACGTCAAGAAGGCAATCGTAACCCTCGTCGACGGCCAGTCGATCGACATCTCGACCGGCATCTGAGGGAGGACTGAACCATGGGTCTCGTCACATACAATCCGACCTCTCCCGGCCGCCGCGGGCTGATCACCACCGATCGCTCCGAGCTGTGGAAGGGCGCTCCGGTCAAGGCGCTTACGCAGGGCCTCAACAAGTCCGGCGGGCGCAACAACTCCGGCCGCACCACGATGCTGCATCGCGGCGGCGGGCATAAGCGCTCGTACCGCATCGTCGATTTCAAGCGCACCAAGTTCGACCAGTTCGCCACGGTCGAGCGGCTGGAATACGATCCCAACCGCACCGCCTGGATCGCCCTCGTCAAATACGAGGACGGCGAGCAGGCCTACATCGTCGCCCCGCAGCGCCTCGCCGCCGGCGATAAGGTCGTCTCCTCGCTCTCGACCGTCGACGTGAAGCCGGGCAACGCCATGCCGCTCGAGCGCATGCCGGTCGGCACCATCGTCCACAACGTCGAGATGAAGCCCCGCAAGGGCGGCCAGATCGCGCGTTCGGCCGGTGCCTATGCGCAGTATGTCGGCCGCGACGCCGGCTGGGCCATCCTCCGCCTCAACTCGGGCGAGCAGCGCCGCGTCCACGGCTCCTGCCTCGCGACGGTCGGCGCGGTGTCCAACCAGGATCACTCGAACACCTCGATCGGCAAGGCCGGCCGCAACCGCTGGCTGGGCAAGAAGCCGGTCACCCGCGGCATCGCCATGAACCCGGTCGACCACCCGCATGGCGGCCGCACCAAGGGCGGCATGCACTGGACCACCCCGTGGGGTGGCGCGGCCAAGGGCCAGAAGACCAGAAGCAACAAGCGGACCGACAAGTTCATCGTCCGGTCCCGTCACGTGAAGAAGGGCCGCTAAGCCATGACCCGTTCAGTTTGGAAGGGCCCGTTCGTCGACGGCTACCTGCTCAAGAAGGCGGACAAGACCCGCGCTTCGGGCCGCAACGAAGTCATCAAGATGTGGAGCCGCCGCTCGACCATCATGCCGCAGTTCGTCGGCCTGACCTTCGGCGTCCACAACGGCCACAAGCACGTGCCGGTGCTCGTCTCCGAGGAGATGATCGGCCACAAGTTCGGCGAGTTCGCGCCGACCCGCACCTACTACGGGCACTCGGCCGACAAGAAGGCCAAGAGGAAGTAACATGGCCAAGCCCAAGACCAAGCGCGCGCTCAAGGATACCGAGGCCAAGGCCGTCCTCCGGACGATCAAGACCTCCGGCATCAAGCTCAATCTCGTGGCGCAGATGATCCGCGGCAAGAAGGTGGACAAGGCGCTCGCCGAGCTCACCTTCTCGCGCAAGCGTATCGCCGGCGCCGTCAAGAAGACGCTCGAAAGCGCCGTCGCCAATGCCGAAAACAATCACGGCCTCGACCCCGACGCGCTCGTCGTCGCCGAGGCCTATGTCGGCAACGGCCTCGTGATGAAGCGCTTCCTCGCCCGCGGCCGCGGCCACTCGGCCCGCCTCGAGCACACCTATTCGAACCTCACGATCGTGGTTCGCCAAGCT
>CAYRZM010000148.1:0-1875 GCA_964428685.1 uncultured Devosia sp.
ACGAACTCGCCGATCTGGTCGGAGGTGATCTCGACCTCGCCGAGGCTCTCGAGCTGGCGGACGACGCCCGAGATCATGCGCTCGACGCGGTCGGGCTCGACCGCCCGCTTGCGGAGCGCGGTGTTGACCGAGCGGGTGAGCTTGTCGCGATCGAACGGCACCTTGCGGCCCGACTTCTTGATGACGGTCAGCTCGCGCAACTGCACGCGCTCGAACGTGGTGAAGCGGCCGCCGCAGCTGGGGCAGATGCGGCGACGGCGGATGGCGCTCGAATCGTCGGTCGGGCGCGAATCCTTCACCTGGGTGTCGTCGTTTCCGCAGTAGGGGCAGCGCATTCAGCTGGCTCCCCCATATGCGGCGAAGGCCCCCTCACCCGCCGCCGCGCGGCGACCTCTCCCCCGGAGGGAGAGGTGGTGCGTGGGCGTGATCGTGCCCGATCGCCTTCTCCCCAAGGGGGAGAAGGTGCCCGAAGGGCGGATGAGGGGGCCTTGCCACATGCCCTTGACCTTCAATCGGCGTAGATCGGAAAACGCGCCGTGAGCGCGCGGACCTTGTCGCGGACGCGGGCTTCGACGGCGGCATTCCCCTCGTCGGAATTGGCTTCGCGCAGGCCGTCGAGCACCTCGACGATGTATTCGCCTATCAGCCGGAACTCGGCTTCGCCAAAGCCGCGGGTGGTGCCGGCGGGCGAGCCCAGACGGATGCCCGAGGTCACGAACGGCTTTTCGGGATCGAACGGAATGCCGTTCTTGTTGCAGGTGATGCTGGCACGGCCAAGCGCGGTCTCGGCGCGCTTGCCGGTGGCGTTCTTGGGGCGGAGATCGACCAGCATCAGGTGGTTGTCGGTGCCGCCCGAGACGACGTCGAGCCCGCGCTCCATCAGGGCTGCGGCAAGCGTGCGGGCGTTGGCGACGACCTGCCGCGCGTAAGACTTGAATTCGGGCTGCAGCGCTTCCTTGAGCGCCACCGCCTTGGCGGCGATGACGTGCATCAGCGGACCGCCCTGGAGGCCGGGAAACACGGCGCTGTTAATCTTCTTGGCGATCTCCTCGTCGTTGCTGAGGATCATGCCGCCGCGTGGGCCACGGAGCGATTTGTGCGTTGTGGTGGTGACCACGTGGGCGTGCGGCACCGGCGAGGGATGAACGCCGCCGGCGACGAGGCCGGCGATGTGCGCCATGTCGACCATCAGGTAAGCGCCGATCGAATCCGCGATCCTGCGGAAGCGTTCCCAGTCCCACACACGGGAGTAGGCCGTGCCGCCCGCGAGGATGAGCTTCGGCTTGTGCTGGTGCGCGAGGCGTTCGACCTGGTCCATGTCGAGCAGGTGGTCGTCGGGCCTGACGCCGTAGGAAACGACGTGGAACCACTTTCCACTCATGTTGACCGGCGAGCCATGCGTGAGGTGGCCGCCCGAATTGAGATCGAGCCCCATGAACGTGTCGCCCGGCTGCAGGAGCGCGAGGAACACGGCCTGGTTCATCTGGCTGCCGGAGTTCGGCTGGACGTTGGCGAAGCCGGCGCCGAACAGTTTCTTGGCGCGCTCGATGGCGAGGGTTTCAGCGATGTCGACGAATTCGCAACCGCCATAGTAGCGCTTGCCGGGGTAGCCCTCTGCGTACTTGTTGGTCATGATCGAACCCTGCGCCTCGAGCACGGCCCTGCTCACGATGTTCTCGGAGGCGATCAGCTCGATCTCGTGCTGCTGGCGGCCGAGCTCCTGGTCGCTCGCGCCGGCGATCTCGGGGTCGGTGTCGGCGAGGGCGGCGGAAAAGAACTTCGGAAAGAGCGGAAGGGTCGCGGCGGCGCTCATGGGCGTCTCCCGTTGCTTGGCTGTTGCGAAGGATGCCCAGGCGAGCGGCGCAATCGCCCGCG
>CAYRZM010000149.1:0-2950 GCA_964428685.1 uncultured Devosia sp.
CGATCGAGTCGTGCGTCATCACATAGATGACCCGCTGCTTCATGATCGCGCTGAGCCGGATCGCCGGCCGCGCATAGTCGGTGAACACCAGGAACGTGCCGCCGTAGGGGATGAGCCCCGGGTGCAGCGCCATGCCGTTCATGATCGCCGACATGCCGTGCTCGCGGATGCCGTAGCGCATGTAGCGGCCGCTGCGGTCCTGGTCGGTGAACGGCAGCGTCTGCGGCGTGTTGGTGAGGTTCGAGCCGGTGAGGTCGGCCGAACCGCCCACGGTCTCGGGCACCACCGCGTTGATCACGTCGAGCGCCATCTGGCTCGACTTGCGGGTCGCGACCTTCGGCTTGTCGGCCACGAGCTTCTGCTTGTAGGCGTCGAGCGCGTCGCCGAGCGCCTTGGGCAGGTCGCCCCGGAGCCGCCGGTCGAACTCGTTGCGGCGGGCCGGGTCGAGCCCGTTGAGCCGCCCCTGCCACGCCCCGACGGCATTGGCCGAGCGCGTGCCGGCTGCCCGCCATGCATCGAGCGTCGGCACCGGGATTTCGAAGGCGGGATAGGTGATGCCGAGGTTCTTCTTGGCCGCCGCCAGCTCGTCCTTGCCGAGCGGCGAGCCGTGCACCTTCTCGGTGCCCTGCTTGGTGGGCGCGCCGAAGCCGATCGTGGTCTTGGCCGCGATCAGCAGCGGCCGCGTCGACTTGCGCGCATCCGTCAGGGCCTTCTCGATCGCCGCCTGGTCGTGGCCGTCGAGTGAAATCGTGTTCCAGCCGCAGGCCTCGAAGCGCTTGATCTGGTCGGTCGAATCCGCGTTCGACACATGCCCGTCGATGGTGATGCCGTTGTTGTCCCAGATCAGCGTCAGCTTGTTGAGGTTGAGGTGCCCCGCGAGCGAAATCGCTTCCTGCGAAATGCCTTCCATCAGGCAGCCGTCACCGCACAGGCACCACGTGTGGTGGTCGACGATCTCGCTGCCGAATTCCGACGCCAGCTTCGCCTCGGCGATCGCCATGCCCACGGCATTGGCGATGCCCTGCCCGAGCGGCCCCGTCGTCGTCTCGATGCCCTTGAGGAAGTGATATTCCGGATGCCCGGCGGTCTTGGAACCCAGCTGCCGGAAATTCTTGATCTGGTTGAGCGTCGCGTCGTCGTAACCGAGCAGGTAGAGCGAGGCATAGAGCAGCATCGAGCCATGTCCGGCGCTCAGCACGAACCGGTCGCGGTCGGGCCATTCCGGGGTCTTGGGGTCGAACTTCATGACCTTGGTGAACAGCACCGTGGCGATGTCGGCGCAGCCCATCGGCAATCCCGGATGCCCCGAATTGGCCTTTTCCACCGCGTCCATGGCGAGCGAGCGGATCGCATTGGCCATCTCGTCCGCGGTCTGTGAATTCGTCATGAAATCGGCTCGTTTCCTGAGGTTTTCCGGGGTTCTTCGAAGCGGGGTCTGGCTTAACAGGTTCGGTTTGCCTGTCAATGACAGCGCTCTATAGTGCGCACGCGCGGGAGTCGCGGGATTTGCGGGGCCGGTGATGAGCGAAACCGAACTGAGCTACGACGCAGCGGCCGAGCAGCTCGACCGTGCCTTCGACCGGCTGGAGGCGAGCCTGCGCAGTCTCACCGGCCGCGTGCGCACCCACGCCCGCATCGAGGCCGATACGCAGAAGCTCCTCGCCGAACGCGCCCGTTTCGCGAGCGATCTCGACAAGGCCAGCGCCCGCGTCCGCCGCCTCGACGAAGGCGCCGCCGAAGTCGCCCGCCGTCTCGTCGTCGCCATGGACACCGTCAACGACGTGCTGCGCAATGCCTGAGGTCAATGTCGAGATCGCCGGCAAGAAATACCGCATGGCTTGCGAGGAGGGCCAGGAGGAGCATCTGCTCGCCCTCGCCGCCGAATTCGACCGCCGCGTCGGCGGCTTCAAGGACGGCTTCGGCGAGATCGGCGATGCGCGGCTGACGGTCATGGCCGGCATCGCGGTGCTCGACGAGCTGGCCGAGGCGACCCGCACCATCGCCGCCCTGCGGCAGGACGTGGCCGACCTCACTGCCGCCGGCGAAGAGTTGACGCAGGAATCCGAAACGCTCGAGCACCGCTTCGCCGAGCGCCTCGCCGCCGCCGCCCGCCGCATCGAGGCCATCGCCACGACCATCGACGAAACCGGCGTCCCCGCAGCCACCAGCTGACCGTTTCGTTGGCAAACTTTGCCAAATCGGCTATGGTCCCTGCCAAAGGAGAGGTCCGATGGCCACCATGAACATATCGCTTCCCAAGAAGCTCAAAGACTGGGTCGAAAGCCAGACCGACGAAGGCTCATATTCAAACGCCAGCGACTACGTGCGCGACCTCATTCGGCGCGACCAGCAGCGCGCCGAGGCGATTGCCCGGCTTCAGGCAGAAATCGACATCGGCATAGCGAGCGGCATCAGCGACAAGACGCTCGATGAGGTCTTTGCCGAGGCCAAGCAGGCTGGCCGCGACGCACTCAGGAAGCGCGATGCGGCTTAGGACCTCGCCGGAGGCCGATCGCGATATTCGCGAAATCCACATTTACGGCTCCGAACACTTCGGGGTGGAGGCCGCCGACAGATACATCGAGTTGATCGATGCTGCGTTTGCCCGTCTATCTGAGTTTCCAGAACTGGGGCGCATGCGTGACGAGCTTCGGCCGCCGGTTCGACAATTGATCCTGCGGGCACACAATGTCTTCTACCGCTTTGTTAACGGGGAGATCGTCGTCGTGCGCTTGCTTCACCACAGCATCGACTGGATCCACGAACTCTAGCGTTTGCCCCCTCGCCGCATCGCGCCTATATTCCTCCCGCTGCCCGGTGCGTGCGGATCATTCACATCCCCGGGGCCTTATCGATCCTTAAGGGAGCTGTCCCTGACCGGACCCGTGGGTTCGGACACACGGCGCCCACCTACGTCAGTAGGTTCCCGGGATCGAACGTCCCACGGCCA
>CAYRZM010000150.1:0-2230 GCA_964428685.1 uncultured Devosia sp.
CGAGCTTAAGCGGGCGGACAGCCTCAGCGATCGGGTGGCCGGCGCGGCGGTGGAGGGCTTTGCCAAGGTGCGGCACGAAGTGCCGATGCTTTCGCTGGCCAAGGCCTACACCGAGCAGGACGTCGTCGATTTCGCCGAACGGGCCAAGCGCTTCTTCGAGCGCGACAAGGGTCTCGACCTGGTGTTCACCGCCGAGCCGAAGATCGACGGGCTTTCCGCCTCGCTGCGCTATGAGAACGGTGTTCTGGTTCGCGGTGCCACGCGCGGCGATGGCACCGTTGGCGAGGACATCACCGCAAACCTGATGACCATCGCCGATATTCCGCACCGGCTCAAAGGCAAGGGCTGGCCGGCCACCATCGAGATCCGCGGCGAGGTCTATATGACGTACGCCGAGTTCCAGGCGCTCAAGGCGCGTTCGGCGGCGAGTGGTGGGCAGGATTACGTCAACCCGCGCAACACCGCCGCGGGGTCGCTTCGCCAGAAGGACCCGACCGTCACGGCGTCGCGAAAACTCAACTTCTTCGCCTACGCGTGGGGGGCCACGAGCGCCGACCCGGCGGCAACCCAGTACGACGCGGTGCAGGCTTTCGCGACGTGGGGGTTCAAGGTGAGCCCGCTGATGGTGCGGGCGCGATCGATCGAGGAATTGCTGGCGCAATACCGGTTCATCGAGTCGCAGCGCTCGTCGCTCGGCTACGACATCGACGGTGTGGTCTACAAGCTCGACCGCCTCGACCTGCAGCGCCGCTGGGGTACGGTGACCGGCGAGCCGAGATGGGCCGTCGCCCACAAGTTTCCGGCCGAACGGGCCACGACCGTGCTGCGCCAGATCGATATCCAGGTCGGGCGAACGGGGACGCTGGCGCCCGTCGGACGGCTCGATCCGGTGACCGTCGGCGGCGTCACGGTGGTCAACGTCACGCTCCACAACGAGGACTACATCGAGGGCCGCGACAGCTTCGGCGAGCCGATCCGCGGCGGCATCGATATCCGTATCGGCGACACGGTGGTGATCCAGCGGGCGGGTGACGTCATTCCGCAGATCGTCGAGGTGCTGATCGACAAGCGCCCCAAAGGCGCCAAGCCTTACGCCTTTCCCGATGTGTGTCCGGTCTGCGGGTCGCCGGCAGTGCGCGAGCTCAACGAGAAGACCGGCAAGACCGATGCGCGCCGCCGCTGCACCGGCGAGCTCATCTGTGCGGCGCAGGCGGTCGAGCAGCTCAAGCATTTCGTGTCGCGCGGCGCGATGGACATCGAGGGGCTCGGCGCGGAGAACATCGAGCTCTTCTTCGAAAAAGGCCTCGTGAAGCACGCGGTCGATATCTTCCGGCTCGAAAGCCAGCGCGAGGCGGTTCAACAGGCTCTGCACGATCGGCGCGAGGAACAGGCGCGGGCGCGCGAGGAGGCGAGCGGCACCAAGCGCAAGAAGGTCCTGTCGGCCGACGAGCGGACCTATGAGGGGCTCGACAAGCTCTTCGCCAGCATCAACGCGCGTCGGTCGCCCGAGCTCGACCGCTTCATCCTGGCGCTCGGCATCCGCCATGTCGGCGAAACGACCGCAGCCGTGTTCGCGAAGACGTTTTCGACGATCGCGGCATTTCGCGAGGCCGGAAGCACCGGCGAGTTCCCGTCGATCAACGGCATCGGCGAGACCGCGACCGGCGCCGTGCGCGATTTCTTTGCCAACGAACGAAATGCGCGTGCACTCGACGATCTGCTGACGGAAGTGCACCCCAAGACCTACGTCGTGACCGTTTCGGCGGACTCGCAGGTCGCGGGCAAGACGGTTGTGTTCACGGGCACGCTCGAGAAGATGACGCGCGGCGAAGCCAAAGCGATGGCCGAGCGGCTCGGTGCCAAGGTGGCCGGCAGCGTTTCGTCGAAGACGGACCTCGTAGTGGCGGGTCCCGGTGCCGGCTCCAAGCTCGCCGAGGCGGAAAAGCTCGGCGTCAAGGTGGTCGACGAGGATGGTTGGCTGGCGCTCGTGAACCCGTAGCCGTTCAGCTTCGGTTCGGACTTGGCAGCGTAGGGCGCCGCCGATAGCCACCTGAGAACGGACGCGCCCCATGCCCAAACTGCTGCTTGCCCTTGCCGCCCTCCTGATCGGCGCGGTGCCCGCGTTCGCCTACGACACGCCCAAGGCACTGTTGCAGGCCGTTTACGCCCCCTACTTCAAGGGCGAGTTCTTCGACTGGAGCACGCAGGACGAGTCGAAATACCGCTCCGC
>CAYRZM010000151.1:0-8561 GCA_964428685.1 uncultured Devosia sp.
GGCGAAACTGCTCAACATGCAGACCATCGCGCGCAGCCAGCGCGTCGCGCAGATGCACTACAACGAGACCGACGCCTACAAGGCGTCGCTCGATAAGCGCATGACCGGCTCCTGCGGCTACTGGCCGGCCGGCGTCACCAATGTCGATCAGGCGCAGGAAGCCAAGCTCGACCTCGTCTGCCGCAAGATCGGGCTGAAGCCCGGCCAGCTGGTGTGGGACATCGGCTGCGGCTGGGGCGCCTTCATGGGCTTTGCCGCCGAGAAATACGGCGCCCGCTGCGTCGGCGTCACCGTCTCGCCCGACCAGGCCGCCTACGGCCGCGAGCGCTACAAGGACCTGCCCATCGAGTTCCAGGTCAAGGACTACCGCGAGTTCGACGGCAAGACCGACCACATCGTCTCGATGGGGATGTTCGAGCACGTCGGCCACAAGAACTACCGGACCTATTTCGAGAAGGCCCGCAGCGTCATCAAGGACAACGGCCTGTTCATGATGCACACGATCGGCCAGCAATACTCGTCCGACACCATCGATCCCTGGCTCGAAAAGTACATCTTCCCCGGCGGCGTCATCCCCTCGATGGCGCAGATCGGCAAGGCCATCGACGACCTCTGGACCGTCGTCGACGTCCACAATATCGGCCCGCACTACGACAAGACGCTCGTCGCCTGGTACGAGAATTTCGAGAAGAACTGGCCGAAGGAGCGGGACGCCCAGGGCGAGCGCTTCTACCGCATGTGGAAGTACTACCTCCTCACCTGCGCCGGCGGCTTCCGCTCGCGGATCCTGCAGGTCTGGCTGTTCGTGCTGTCGCCCGACGGCGTGCCCGAGGGCTACGTCTTCGCCCGCTGAGCCGCACACCGGCCCGTCGCGCCTGGGGCGCCTCATGGTGAGCCTGTCGAACCACGAGGCCCCGGCTTCTCCGCCTCTTGACGTCCGGAACAAAAAGCGAACAAATAGCCCGGTTGGGAGGCTGCCCATGAGAGTTCTCGCCCTCGTCGCCGTCGCGCTGGCCCTGCTGGCCGCACCGGCCCTCGCCCAGACCAAGCTCAGCGGCACCTTCACCGCCACCAAGGCGTGCCCCGCGCTCCAGTCGATCAAGAAGGCGACCAATCCGGGCAATGTCTCGGTCGCCTCGGGAACCGGTTACAAGCTCCTCGGCGGCAACAAGACGCCCCCCACCTACTACTGGATCGTCGTTCCGAACGCGCAGCCCGACTATCGCTGGGTCGCCACCGATTGCGGCACCATCGACGCCGCGGCTGAAGCGCAGGAACAGGCGCAGGCCGCGCCCGCAGAGAACCCCTCAGGCAAGTCCGGCGGGACGCAATATGTTCTCGCGCTGAGCTGGGAGCCGGCCTTCTGCGAGGGCCTGCCCGACAAGGCTGAATGCAAGGCCGAGACCGCGCAATCCTATGAAGCGACGCACCTGTCGCTCCACGGCCTCTGGCCGCAGCCGCGCAGCAAGGCCTATTGCGGCGTGCCCGATGCCGACGTCGCGACAGACAAGGCGCACGACTGGGCATCGCTTCCCGCCGTGGCGCTGTCCGCCCGGACCAAGTCCGACCTCGACAGCGTGATGCCCGGCACCAGGTCGCTGCTTGAACGGCACGAATGGATCGTCCACGGCACCTGCTCCGGCGTCGGCCAGGATGCGTATTTCGGCCGCGCGGCGCTGTTTGCCGGCACCATCGACAACACCGCCGTCAACGCCCTCCTCGCCGGGCGCATCGGCCAGCACGTCGACGGCACGGAAATCCGCGCCGCATTCGACACCGCCTTCGGCAAGGGCGCCGGCGACCGCGTCCGCATCGCCTGCGAACGCGACGGCGACCGCTCGCTGATCTCGGAAATCACCATCGGCCTCACCGGCGACGTCACCGGCTCCGGCGGCATCGGTGAACTGATCCTCGCCGCCGCCCCAACCGACCCCGGCTGCCCGGGCGGCATCGTCGATCCGGTTGGGCTGCAGTAACGAAAAGAGCGGCCGGAGCCGCCCTTTTCCGTTGCAGCGTGGCTTGGTGTGCCGGCTGGCGCCACACTGACGGGAACTGATGCGCCGCAAACGTTCGGGATGCCGTGGCGGTTTCACGCCCGGAGCGAAATCTTAACCGATCGGCTTCACTGCCCCTCAACGGCCCGCCGCTAGGGTTTCGGCCTCACTGCCGGAGCCGTGCGCACATGTCCGAACCCGCCCCCGCCCTCGAAATCCGCGGGCTCGACAAGAGTTTCGACCGCCCGGTCGTCCGCAGCCTCGATCTTTCAGTCCGCGGCGGCGAGTTTTATGCCCTGCTCGGGCCCAACGGCGCCGGCAAGACCACGATCCTGCGCATGGTGGCCGGCCTGCTCGAGCCCGAGGCCGGCACGATCTCGGTCTTCGGCATCGACACCCGCAAGGACCCGCTGGCCGCCAAGGCGATGATCGCCTGGGTCAGCGATGAGCCGATGGTCTACGACCGCCTCACCCCGTACGAATACCTGCAGTTCGTCGCCGGCCTCTGGCGCATCGATCCGGCCCGCGCCCAGGCGCGCGCCACCGAACTCCTCGGCTGGCTCGGCCTCCAGCCCCACGCGCACGAGCGCTGCGGCGGCTTCTCCAAAGGCATGCTGCAGAAGGTCGCCCTCGCCGGCGCCCTGGTCCACGATCCGCGCCTCATCATCCTCGACGAGCCGCTCACCGGCCTCGACGCCGGGTCGGCGCGGCAGGTCAAGCAGGTGCTGCTCGAAATGGTCAAGACCGGCGTCACCGTCATCATGACCACCCACATCCTCGAAGTCGCGGAACGCATGGCCGAGCGCATCGGCGTCATCAACCACGGCCGCCTGGTGGCCGAAGGCACGCTCGCCGAGCTGCGCGCCCGCATCGGCCGCGAGACCACGCTCGAGGAAATCTTCCTCGATCTCGTGGCGCAGAAGGAAATGGACGCGGGCGATCCGACCGCGGTGAGCGACGCCGCATGAGCTTCGCCCCCGCCACCATGCCCTGGTTCGCCGCGCACGAAGCGCGGCTGATGTGGCGCGATGCCGTCGCCATGATGACCGGCGGCTACCCGGCCCGCCGCATGGCGCTGATCGTCGTGTTGCTGGTCGCCGCCGTGCTGCTGCACCTCATGTCCAACGCCATCGTCGCGCCGTGGATCGCTCACGGCGTCGCCCCAGACAAGCCGACGCTGGTGCTCATCACCGGCTCCGGCTTCCTGTTCTGGACGGTGATGCTGAGCCAGGCACTGGAATCCGTCACCCGCGCCTACTATTCGCGCTCCGACCTCGACCTGATCCTCAGCTCCCCGGCGTCGTCGCGCACGCTCTTTGCCGTGCGCACCGGCATCACCGCGCTCACGACGCTGCTGCTCGCTTGCCTCCTTGCGAGCCCCATCGTCGACATCCTCGTCCTCCACGATGGGCCGCACTGGTTCATGGCCTATCTCGTGCTCGCCGCGCTCTCGGCGCTCTCGACCGCCATTGCCGTGCTGGTCACCATCGCGCTCTTCCGCATCGCCGGTCCGCGGCGCACGCGGCTCATTGCGCAGATCATCGCCGCCATCGTGGGTGCCGGCTTCGTCATCGGCATCCAGGCCATCGCCATCCTCCACTTCGGCAACATGTCTTCGCGCTTCGCGCTGTTCAGCGATCCGCAGTTCGTCGCGGCCATGCCGGCACTCGACAGCCTTGTCTGGCTGCCGGCGAAGGCCGCGCTCGGCGACTGGACCGCGCTGGCGGAAGTGGCGATCGCCGGCTTTGCCGCGCTCGCGCTCACCATCGCCTTCGCCGCCTCGAGCTATGGGCGCCACGCCATCGCCGCCGCCGGCATCGGCCAGCAGCGGACTGCGCAGCACCGTGGCGAGGTCCACTTCCGCCCGCGCAGCCAGAAGCAGGAGCTGCGCATCAAGGAATGGAAGCTCCTCGCCCGCGACCCCTGGCTCCTGAGCCAGACGCTGATGCAGATCTTCTACCTCGTGCCGCCCGCGCTCTACCTCTGGATCAGCTACGGCCAGTCGGCCGGCACCTATGTCGTAGTCATCCCCGTCCTCGTGATGGCAACCGGCCAGCTCTCAGGCGGCCTTTCGTGGCTCGCCATCTCCGGCGAGGACGCGCACGACCTCGTGGTCACCGCGCCGGTCTCCGCCGCCGCCGTGCTCCAGGCCAAGATCGAAGCCGTGGCGACGGTGGTCCTCGTCGTCCTCACCCCGATCATCGTCCTGATGCTGTTCGCCTCCTACGAGCTCGCCGCCACCACCGCCGTGTTCGCGGCCCTGAGCTCGGGCTCCGCCACCGCCATCCAGCTCTGGTTCCGCGTGCCCATGCGGCGCAACATGTTCCGCCGCCGCCAGGTCGCCTCGCGCGTTTCGACCATCGCCGAGGCCTTGAGCTCGATCTTCTGGGCCGGCACGGCGGTGCTTGTCGCCGGCGATCAATACTGGATCGCTATTCTACCGGGGCTCCTCGCCTGCGTGACGCTGTTCGTCGCCTGGAGCCTCAGCCCCAAGGGCAAGCGCGTCTAGCCGGCGATCGCCGCCACCCGGCGGTTGAGCATCAGCAGCACCGCCCCGGCGAGGCAGAAGCCGCCGGCCGCGAGCCCGATCAGCCCGGCACCGAAATGCGCGAGCACAAAACTGCCCGTCGCCGCGCCGACGGCGATGCCGATATTACTCGCGCTGAGATAGAGCGACACCGCCAGCGGCACCGCCCCGGGCGCCAGCACCGCGAGCAGCGAAATCTGCCCGGCATAGACCGCCCATCCGGTGAGCCCCAGGATCGCGACGATCAGCAGCCATGCCGGCAGGATGGCGGCCGGGGGCAGCAGCGGCAGCGCCGAAATCGCGGCGAGGCCGAGCGCCGTCAGGAACATCAGCAGCAGCACCGTGCGCCGCGGCCCGAGCCGGTCGCTCGAATGCCCGCCGGTGACGCTGCCGAGCACCGAGCCGAGCCCGTTCGCGAGGATCGCGAGCGGCAGCGTTTGCTGCGCAAGGCCGAGCGACTGCGTGGTGATCGCGGCGAGATAAACCGTCGCCACATAGGCGCCGACCATGAACACCGTGCTCGCCGCCAACGTCGAGGGAATGCCGGGGATGGCCAGCACCGCCAGCCGCTCGCGCAGTTTCTTGTGTTCGCCCACGATGCCGTGCGGCAGGCCGAACCAGAGCGCCACGGCCGCGAAGCAGGCGAGCGCCGCCACGACGCCGTAGCTCCAGCGCCAGCCGAACTGGATGGCGATCAGGGCGCCGAGCGGCGCGCCCGCAGCAACCGCCAGCGTCCCGCCGGTCAGCACCACCGACAGCGCCCGTCCCCGCCGCTCCGGGGGCGAGATTGCCACCACGGTCGCCTGCGCCATCGAGGTGAACAGCACCGCCGCGCAGGCGAGGAGGCTCCGCGCGGCGATGATGAGCGGTAGCGTCGGCGCGAAGGCGATCAGCAGCGCGCAGATCGCCAGCGTCAGTTCGGCGCCGGCGATCACCCGCCGCCGGTCCGAGGCGCCGAGCAGCGTCGCAAGGATCGGGGCCGCGATCGCGTAAGCCAGCGAATAGCCGAAGACGACATATCCGGTCGCCGCCGCGCTCGCCCCGGTCTCGTGCCCGATCCCCGGCAGCAGCGCCGGCACGACCGAACTCTCCATCGTGCCCGCGAAGGCGCCGAGCGCGAGGACGATGAGCCTTGGATCCACGATGCCCCCGGATTACCGCGAGGCCGGGGGCGCCGGCCGGCGGTCAGCGCAGATGCGCCGGCACATCCTTGAGCCTTGCCGTGAGCTTGGCAATATCGTCGCGGGCGTATTTGACGTGCCGCCGCGTGGTGCCGGCCGGGTTCAACCGCAGGCCCTCGCCGGGGCGGTACGCCTCCATCGGCCGGATCGGCCGGCGCACCAGCTCGCCTCCGCAGTTGGGGCAGACATTGTGCAGCACGGTGTCGGCGCAGTCGGCGCACCACGTGCATTCGTTCGAGCAGATACGGGCGTCATAGCTTTGCGGCGGCAGGTCGCGGTCGCAGAGCTCGCAATTGGGGCGCAGTTCCAGTGCAGGCATCGTCCGGCTCCATGAGCAAAGGCGCGCGCCCTCTACAGCGGCGCGCGCCCTTTGTCGCATGACGATTTGCCATGAGGCCCATTTCGGGCGCTGATCGGCCCTCAGCCGAGCCGCGGCATCGGCTGCAGCGCCGGATTGCGCCGGAGCGCCAGTAGGGCGAAGGCCGCGAGCGGCGTCAGCGCCGAGACCCAGCCCAGATCGAGCGCCGTGCCGTGGGTCAGCACTTGCGCCCCGAGCAGCGCGCCGCCCGCCGTGCCGAGATAGAGCGCCGACCCGTTGAGCGAGAGCACCAGCGGCGCCGCGCCGCCCGCCAGCGACACCAGCCGGCTCACCTGCGCCGGCAGGAACGTCCAGGTGACGATACCCCACGGCACCATCAGCGCCATGAACAGCGGCGCCCGCAGCGCCGGATCGGCATGCGGCACAATCGAGAGCAGCACCAGGAACCCGGCGCCGAGCAGCGCCCCCGCCATGATCGTCCGCGTCGGGCCCACCCGGTCGGCCAGCTGTCCGCCGAGCGTGTTGCCGATGGCGGCCCCGATGCCGAAGGCGAACATCACCGCCGGAAGCCACGCCTTGTCGAGGCCGATGGCGGTCGTGGTCAGCGGCGCGAGATAGATGAAGGTCGCGAACGGACCCACCATGAAGAGAAAGGTCGTGAGCAGCGCCGGCACGACACCGGGGAGCGACAGCACGGCCAGCCGCTCGCGCAGCGACCGGTGCTCGCCCCGGAGCGTTCCCGGCAGCAGCGTGCCGATGAGCACCGCCGCCGCAATCCCGAGCGCGGCGATGAAGAGATAGGTCCCGCGCCAGCCGACCAGCCCCGCGATCACCCCGCCGATGGGCGCGCCGAGCGCCACGGCGAGCGAGGTGCCGCCGACCACCACGGCGACCGCCCGGCCGCGCGTGGCGGGCGTTGCCATCGACACGGCCGTCGCCTGGGCGGTGGCGGCATAAAGGCCGGCCATGGCCGCCATCACGACGCGCGCGCCCAGCAGCGGCCAGTAGCCGCCGGCGAGCGACGCGCCCACGGCGCCGGCTGCAAACACCAGCGCCGCGCCCACCAGCACGTAGCGCCGCGCGATCGTGCCCGTCAGCGTCGCGAGCAGCGGCGCGCTGACCGCGTAGGCCAGCGCATAGGCGAGGACGAGATAGCCCGCCTGGGCGATGGTGACCCCGGTTTCGGCCGAGATCGAGGGCAGGAGGGTGGAAATGACAAAGCCTTCTGCGCCGATCGCGAAGGCGCCGAGTGCCAGCCAGATGAGACGGAGATCCATGGTCGTTGTCCTTAGTTCAACGGTTGTTGAACAATTGGACATTCCCGAACGGTCTGTCAAGGATAGTTCAAAGCTCGTTGAACTTAAAAGCAGCCTGCCTTACATGACAGCCATGAGCCAGGCGCCCGACATTCCGCATCCCGAGGCCGAGCAGATCGCGTTGCCCATCGTTCTCGGCGCACTGAGCGACCAGACCCGCCTCGCGATCATCAACTATCTCGCCCAGGACGAGGCGCGCGGGATGATCTGCAGCCAGTTCACCAACCTCGCGAGCAAGACGGCGATCACCTACCACGTCGCCAAGCTGCGCGAGGCGGGCGTGGTCCGCGTCACCCCCGAGGGCACCAAGCGCCGCGTGCGGCTCCGCCGCGACGACCTCGACCGGCGCTTCCCCGGTTTCCTCGATTCGATCATCGCCAGCACCCGCGGCCTCGCCCTCGAGATCGAGGAAGAGCCCGCGTGACGCTCGCCTATCGCCCCGCGACCGAAGCCGACCTGCCGTTCATCGTCGGGCTGATCTTCGAGGACGCCGTGGTAGTCACCAATGATGCCGTGGCGGACGCCCTCGGTGCGGATTACCGCAAGGCGCTGGCCGCCATCGCGGCCGATCCGAACCAGGAGATGTTTGTCGTCGACGAAAACGGCGTGCCGGTCGGCTGCTTCCAGCTCACCTACATCCCCGGCCTCATGCGGCGTGGCATGTGGCGCGGCCTCATCGAATCCGTCCATGTCAGCGCCGCACATCGCAACCGCGGCCTTGGTTCGGAGATGATGCGCTGGGCCGTCGAGCATTGCCGCGCGCGCGGCTGCGGCATGATCCAGCTCACCTCCAACAAGAAGCGCACCGACGCCCACCGCTTCTACCGCCGCCTCGGCTTCGAGCAGAGCCACGAAGGCTTCAAGCTGTTCCTGTAGGGTCGAGCGCCGGCGCGCTCACTTCTCCATCGCGCCCAGCCGCACCAGCACCTCGCCCGGAATGCGGTAGTCCTTGATGATCTGCTTCTGGTCGCGCAGGCCGCAGAGCTCGCGCTGGACCAGGAACGCCCACACCTCGCGCGCCGCCTTGCGCACCAGCTTCAGCCGCTCGTCGGGATCGCCGCCCGCGGGAAACGCGTGCAGCGCCGCCATCGCCGCTTCCACCAGCCGTCCATGATGGCCGAGCGAGGAGGCCTTCTCCGCCACCATGTCGGCTTCGAGCATGTTGAAGGCCGCGTCCGAGCGGCGGGCCAGGGCGAGGCGGTCGGGCAGATCGTAGGGCATGGC